>PLYJ01000220.1 GCA_003151745.1 Bacteroidota bacterium | reverse complement strand
AACTAAACGACATTGTCCGCTCGAACTGACAACACACTTGCATATCGTTAGGACAAACAGTGCGCTGTCAGTTCGAGCGGAGTCGAGAAATGAGCGATAGAGTTTACGTAAACAGTTTTTATAAATAAAATTTAAACAGTGTTCCTTCTTTTGAATTGAAAAGTTTTTTCCGGCTTTATATTTTTTTAACATTGCGATGACCAAGATCTCCTTTTGCAAATACCCGCAAATTTTTTATTTCTCCTCCCATTTGAATTGCTATTAAAATAGGTATGTTCAGCCCAAAAAACAAAAAAAATGTAACCCTGTTAATACATTCTCGTTAAAACATCAACAAAAACAAGGCTCCGTTCTTTAAATCCTATTCTCTAATACATTTACGTAAAATTCTTTTTTTTAATTTCCATTTCCTTAAAAAATCTTTATGAAAAAAATTACAACTATTACTTCCCTTCTATTTATTTTTTCCCATTCTGTATACTCTCAAAGTTGGCTTGAAGTTGGCCTTAAAGGCGGATACGGTTTGGATTTTCTAATCAATAAAAATATATCCAACGATAAAACGCATACTGTTAAATTCTCGTATGGATATACGTATGGAGGAAAATTGGGTTGGAATTTTAACCAGTCCCATGCCATAACATTGGATGTGCTTTATTCCGGATTTAGTCAAAACTACCAGTATTATATAGTGAATCGCGATAGCACAAAAAGCATTTATAATAAAAGCATTGTGTTTAATGCGCTGGATTTTTTATTGATGTACAGACACACTAAAAATGCAAGCTATTTTGAAATCGGACCACAAATTTCAACTATTAAAAAAGCATCCATTACCGATAGCAATCCGAATAATACGAACGGAGATATTTCCGGTAATCTCGCCAAAACATATTACTCAGCAGTAATTGGCGCAGGCGGTATGTTGGCTGGAACGGAAAATTTTAGAATAATCCTTGGATTTAGAGTGATGTATGCGCTTACTGATATTATAAGTCCTCAGGGACAAAGCAATAATTTCCCAACCGGAAACGCTTATAGTACATACCAAAAATCCAATCCTTTGTCTGCTATGATGGTGATGGAGTTCAATTACGATTTGGGTTTTCTCGCTTCATCTAATTGTAAAAAGAAAAAAACCTCTTTCCTTTTCTTCAAAAATTGATAGAAGAAACATGGAACGCAGATAACACTGATTCTAATGATTAAATAAGATTTTTTTTGTTCATCTTAATTTTCTGTGTTCACTTCATTCATGAACTATGTCGATAGAGATTTTCCTGTCGTTTTGAAATAAAGAGTTAATGCTTTAATGCTTTGCTTTTTTCTTATTTTATGCCCTTCTCGGAGAAAATATACATGATGATCTTAATCACATTTTTTCTGAAAATCATTTTCTTTTCCTATTTTTGAATCTCTCTACATTATTAATTTTTTAAATTGTATATCTATGCAACGCATTAACACCATCGAGGAGTATCAAAAGGAATATAAACACAGTGTGGAAAATCCTGAAGCCTTTTGGGCAGAGCAAGCCGAGCAGTTTACATGGCAAAAAAAATGGGACACAGTTCTGGAATGGAATTTTGATGAGCCGAATATAAAATGGTTTGTGGGTGGACAACTTAACATCACAGAAAATTGTCTGGATCGTCACCTGAAGGAAAGAGGAGAGCAAACTGCAATCCTTTGGGAACCCAATGATCCGAATGAACCAGCAAGAAAAATATCTTATAAAGAACTGCATACTGATGTTTGTCGCTTCGCGAATGTGCTAAAAAATAACGGAGCGAAAAAAGGAGACCGTATTTGTATTTATATGCCTATGGTTCCTGAATTAGCGATTGCAGTGCTTGCTTGTGCGAGAATTGGAGCCATTCATTCAGTGGTGTTTGGTGGCTTTTCCTTCAAATCTCTTTCGGATAGAATACATGATGCAACTTGCAATATCGTGGTAACTGCTGACGGAGGTTTCCGCGGGGCAAAAGACATTCCATTAAAAAGTGTTGTGGATGAAGCATTGGAAACAAGCCCTTCCGTTAAAAAAGTGATTGTGTTAAAACGCACCAACACCAATGTGACGATGAAAAGTGGCCGCGATGCCTGGTGGCATGATGAAATAGCCCTCCTCGGAGGGAGAGGAGAGGATTGTCCGGCTGAAATTATGGATGCAGAAGATCCTCTTTTTATACTTTATACTTCCGGTTCAACCGGAAAACCAAAAGGCGTAGTACATACCACAGCGGGGTATATGGTATATGTTGATTATACTTTTCGAAATGTTTTTCAATATAACAATGGCGAAGTGTTTTGGTGTACAGCTGATGTAGGCTGGATTACCGGACACTCGTATTTGGTTTACGGACCACTTTTAGCCGGAGCAACTACTGTAATGTTTGAAGGAATCCCCACCTATCCTGATGCAGGAAGGTTCTGGAGCGTGATCGATAAACATAAAGTAAATATATTTTATACGGCACCAACGGCTATTCGGTCGTTGGAAGCAATGGGATTAGATTTTGTAAAACCATATAAATTGGATTCATTACGAGTTTTAGGAACCGTGGGAGAGCCGATCAATGTGGAAGCCTGGAATTGGTATCATGAAAATATAGGAAAGAAAAATTGTCCGATCGTTGATACATATTGGCAAACAGAAACAGGCGGCATCGTGATCTCGCCTTTAGCGGGAATCACCAAAACGAAGCCGGGCTTTGCAACGCTGCCGTTACCGGGCATACAACCTGCGCTTATGGATGAATCAGGAAAGGAACTGATAGGAAATAATGTTGATGGAAGATTGTGTTTTAAATTTCCATGGCCCGGAATTATTCGTACCACTTATGGAAATCACAAACGATGCAAGGAAACTTATTTTGATATCTACAAAGGATATTATTTTACAGGTGATGGTTGCAGACGCGATGAAGACGGATATTACAGAATAACCGGCAGAGTGGATGATGTCATCAAAGTTTCAGGGCATTTGCTTGGAACAGCGGAAATAGAAAATGCGATAAATCAACATCCCGATATTGTGGAGAGTGCAGTAGTGGGGTTTCCACACGATATAAAAGGCTGGGGCATCTATACTTTTGTTATTTGTGATCACGAACGCAAGGATACTGATAATTTGAAAAAAGAAATTATCGATACAGTTACAAAATACATGGGCCCAATCGCGAAGCCTGATAAAATTCAAATCGTTAAAGGACTTCCTAAAACACGAAGCGGAAAAATCATGAGAAGAATTTTACGCAAAATTGCTGAAAACGATTTAGAGAATCTTGGCGATACCTCTACATTGCTTGATCCATCGGTAGTTGAAGAAATTAAAATCGGTGCGATAAAATAAAACAATTATGAAATCATCAAAAAATTGTTAAAACTTTAATCGTAGCCGAAATTCTACTATCTTCGTTATTCAAAAAAATAATACGTGTCTGATAGTTTAGTAATCATACCTACCTATAACGAAAAAGAAAATGTTGAGCGAATGATTCGCAAAGTGTTTTCATTGGCACACCCATTTCATTTATTGATAGTTGACGACAGTTCGCCCGACGGTACTGCAACCATCGTAAAAAGTTTAATGACCGAATTTCCTGATCAATTATTTATTGAAGAACGTAAAGGGAAACTTGGATTAGGAACTGCGTATATCCATGGTTTTGAATGGGCTTTAGCTAAAAAGGATTCCTTTGGAAAAAATAAATACGAATATATATTTGAAATGGATTGCGATTTTTCACACAATCCGGAAGATCTGATCCGCTTGCGTGAAGCCTGTGTAAAAGGTGCTGATGTGGCCATTGGCTCTCGATATGTAAAAGGCGGTCATATTGAAAATTGGCCGAAAGATCGTGTATTGATGTCTTATTTTGCATCGGTTTATGTCCGTATGGTGCTTTGGCTTCCTGTGCAGGATACAACAGCAGGATTCAAATGTTATAAACGAAAAGTGCTTGAGCGTATTAATTTTTCAGAGATAAAATTTATAGGATACGCCTTTCAAATAGAGATGAAATACACAGCTTATAAACTCGGATTTAAAATTGTTGAAGTGCCGATCACCTTTATCGACAGAACAGAAGGGGTTTCGAAAATGAGCAATGGTATATTTAAAGAAGCTTTTTTAGGTGTGTTGCAAATGCGTTGTAAAAAAATATCATAAGCCCCACCCCTTAATCCCCTCCCCTAAAGGGAGAGGGGGCAATAGTTGAGGTAACAAACAAACTGTAATTAGATTCCTCTCCCCTCTCCTATTGGAGAGGGGTTGGGGCTGAGGTCAAAAAATGGCAACAACATTAATAAAAAATGCAACGATCGTTAATGTAGGAGAATGTTTCATTGGCAATGTATTGATTGAAAATAATCTGATTGCAAAAATTTCTAAAACTACAATTGAACTAAAAGCTGATACAATAATTGATGCCACCGGCTTGCATTTATTTCCTGGGTGCATTGATGATCAGGTACATTTCCGTGAACCCGGATTATCCCATAAAGGTGAAATGTATACCGAAGCAAAAGCAGCAGTGGCGGGTGGTGTAACATCCTTCATGGATATGCCAAATACATTGCCGAACACATTTACTCAGGAATTACTCGAACAAAAATACCAACGCGCATCAGAAGTATCGCTTGCTAATTACTCCTTTTTTAT
The DNA here is from genome assembly GCA_003151745.1 of Bacteroidota bacterium. GTDB lineage: Bacteria > Bacteroidota > Bacteroidia > AKYH767-A > 2013-40CM-41-45 > PALSA-967. The sequence continues at coordinate 192,146 of PLYJ01000220.1, read as the reverse complement.
GGGTGCTTCCAATGATAATATTGAGGAAGTATTAAAAACAAACCCGACTAATGTTTGCGGAATTAAAGTGTTCATGGGTTCTTCTACAGGTAATATGCTGGTAGATAAACGTGAAACACTGGAAGCGCTTTTCTCAAAATGTAAAATGCTGATCGCTACACACTGTGAGGATGAAGATACGATCAAACACAATATTGTATTGTACAAAGAAAAATACGGTGAAAATGTTCCTATCGAATGCCATCCGCTTATTCGCAGTGAAGAGGCTTGTTATAAATCATCATCCTTAGCAGTAGAATTAGCAAAAAAATACAATACCCGATTGCATGTTTTGCACATCTCCACAGCAAAAGAGTTAGCGCTGTTCGACAATAAAACTCCTTTAAAACAAAAACGCATTACTGCAGAAGCTTGTATTCATCATCTATGGTTTAGCGATGAAGATTATAAAACATTGGGTACATTTATTAAATGGAATCCGGCTGTGAAAAAAGCAAAGGACCGCGATGCAATTTTGCAAGGTGTGCTGGATAATAAAATTGATGTAATCGCTACCGACCATGCGCCGCACACACTCGAAGAAAAACAACAATCGTATTTTAAAGCGCCATCGGGCGGACCATTAATTCAACATTCATTAGTTGCCATGTTGGAATTGCATCACCAAGGAAAAATTTCTCTTGAAAAAATTGCAGAAAAAATGGCGCATGCAGTTGCTGATTGTTTTCAAATAGAAAAGAGAGGATACATTCGCGAAGGTTATTTTGCTGATCTGGTATTAGTAGATTTAAACAGTTCGTGGGTGGTTGACAAATCAAATATTTTATATAAATGCGGCTGGTCGCCTTTTGAAGGGCTTACCTTTCATTCAAAAATAACAAATACGTTTGTGAATGGAAATTTGGTATATGACAACGGAAAGTTCAACGAAACAAAAAAAGGCGAACGCCTGACTTTTGAACAATTAGAGAATTAGAGAAATGAAGGATTAGAGATTTATTTAATTCTGTAAATCAACAAATCACCAATTCAAAAAATCACCAAATCACCAATTTTTTCGCATGTTATACGAAATTCTTAAACCTCTTACCAATATATTTTATCGGATCTATTATACCTTCGAAATAAAAGGGCTGAAAAAAATACCGCTTGATAAACCAGTCATCTTATCACCCAATCATACCAATGGTTTTATTGATCCCGTAATTATCGGTATGTTATTAAAGCCAAAGGTTCGCTTTTTTGCTCGTGGCGATGTATTTAAAGGCCGCCTGATAAAATGGGCATTGAATGACATGAACATGAGTCCGATGTTTCGACTTCAGGAAGGTTATAGTGAAGTAAAAAAAAATGATAAGACATTTGAGGAATGCAAAAAATTGCTTTCTGAGAACAAAGCCCTACTCATCTTCCCTGAGGCAATCTGCGTGCAAGAAAAACGCTTACAGCCTCTAAAAAAGGGCTTGTCGCGTATTGTTTTTCAAGCGGAGGAAGCGTTTGATTTTAAACAGAATGTATACGTGGTTCCCATAGGACTGAATTATTCGGATGCAAAAAAATTCCGCAGCAAACTTTTTATCCATTTCGGTGAACCGATTTCATTGAAAAAATATGAGAACGATTTCAAGGAAAATAAAGTTCATGCCATCAATGATTTTACAAAGATGCTCGAACAGGAGATGAGGAAACTGATCATCACCATTAAAAATAAAGACAATGACCAATTAGTGGAAGGCGTCCATGAAATATATCTGCATCAATGGATGACAGAAAAAAAATATGATCCAAAAAGCATTGAAAAGGAATTTCATGTGCGTAAAGAAATTGCGGAGATGGTGAATTATCAGGATGAAAAAGATCCTGACGAGGTAATATCATTGAAGAAAAAAATCATTCCCTACCTCAAACAATTAAATAAATATTCTCTTCGAGATCACCTGCTTCAGCCTGAAACCATTAATAACACGACTATCACGGATTTTTTATTGGAATTTATCATTATCTGGATTGGAATGCCGATCTATGGTTTAGGATTAATGATGAACTACCTGCCTTTTTATATCGCTAAAAAATTTGTTGCAAAAAAAATAAAAAACGCGGAATTTATTGCATCTGTTTATGCAAACATGTCGATGCTTTTATGGGTACCTGTCTATGGTATTCAATTACTTATTGTTGCCCTTGTTTTTCGTAATTGGAATTTACTTTTGATATATGCGATCTTAGTTCCCCTAACCGGATTTTTTGTGTTGAAGTATTATCCCGTTATGAAAAGAATATTCGGAAGATGGAGGTTGTTGCGCCTTGTTCGCAAAGAACGTAAAGTAGTGGAAATACTGATGAACGAGCGTGCTGCCATTATTGAAGAATTGAACGAAATAAAAAAAGAGTATCAGGAGGCCGACATTAAAATATAATTTTTATTAAGAAGGATGAGCGCAAAAAAAACTCCACATAAAAATCAGGAAAAAAACAGTTCCTCGCCGCTATCCATCAATACTTTTTTTCTGCTTTCATTTCTGGCTCTTAGTATAATCACTACTGCTATTTATTATAGATCACTTAACAATCAGTTTACTAATTGGGACGATAACCGTTATATTATTGGAAATGCAAACATTCAAACTTTTCATGGCGACAGCCTGAGCTATACTTTTAAAAAAATTATCAGCAGCTATGAGCAAGGCAATTATCACCCATTAACGATGCTCACGTATTGTTTGGAATACGAAAAATTTAAACTCAATCCTAAACCCTATCACCTTACCAATTTTATTTTGCACCTGCTCAACACACTTCTTGTTTTTTGTTTTATCTGGCTTTTAACAAAACAAAAATGGGTAGCATTTATCACCTCCATACTTTTTGCAATTCATCCCATGCATGTGGAATCCGTTTCCTGGGTGTCTGAACGCAAGGATGTACTTTATTCTTTTTTTTATCTGGCAGCACTCTGCACATATATTTTTTATCTTCAAAAAGAAAAGAAGAAAGGACTCTTTTATGCCCTCACTTTTCTTCTTTTTATTTTCTCCGTTTTATCAAAAGCAATGGCAGTAAGTCTTCCAATTGCTTTTTTTGCGGTTGATTATTTCTTAGACAGAAAATTCACCTTTAAAAATGTATTGGAAAAAATCCCATTCTTAATAGTATCGCTGGTATTCGGGTTCATTGCCATTCTCGCCCAAAAATCAGGAAATGCAATGGATGATAGTGTTGAATATAATTTTTTTGATAGAATATTATTCAGCAGCTATGGTCTGATGACTTATTTATGGAAACTGATCGCACCGGTAAATTTATCCTGCTTTTACAAATATCCTGTAAAAACAGAAGGGCTTTATCCTCTCATTTTTTACATCGCTCCCGTCATCATGCTTTCACTCGTATTTTGGGTTTACCGATCAAAACAATTTGGAAAAGATGTGATTTTCGGATTCGGATTTTTTTTAATAACCATTGTAATGGTTTTACAAATTCTTCCGGTAGGTGCTGCAATTATTGCCGATAGGTATACCTATCTTCCATACATCGGCATATTTTTTATTATTGCGAGATGGATAAATAATCTGTTGGAAAACAATTCTGATAAAATAAAATCACTTAAAATCCCATTCCTGAGTGTATTCATTTTATTTTTAATACTCTGCTGCTATTTATCATTTCAACGCAGTAAGGTTTGGTATGATAGCATCTCACTGTGGAGCGATGCAATAAAAAAAGATGATAGTTTTCCGCTGCCCTTTAATTCGAGAGGTGATGCCTACTTTTTGAAAGAGGATTACAACCAGGCAATTCCGGATTTTAGTCACGCTATTCAACTAAAATACCAAACGCCTGATATTTATTATAAAAGAGGAATGGCGTATTATCATCTTCAAAAATATGAGGAAGCAATAAAAGATTTTACAGAAGTTATTCATCGTAACAATAATTTTCCTGACGCATATTACAGTAGGGGATTAGCCTATTATAATTTTGGGAAATTCGATGAAGCGATAAAAGATTTTACCATTGAAATTCGTAACAATCCAAATTCCGGAAAAGTTTATAATGACCGAGGTGTTGCGTATGATAATCAAGGGAAATTCGAGGACGCTATAAAAGATTATACGGACGCTATCCAACATAACCCAAGCTTTATGAAGGCGTATTTCAATCGTGGAAACGTATATTACAATCATGGAAAATTCAATGAAGCCATTCAGGATTATAACTCAGTAATTCAACTCAGTCCGACTTTTGCTCAGGCATATAACAATCGCGGAAGCGCATATGGAAACCTTGGTAAAAATGAAGAGGCAATAAAAGATTATACTTCTGCAATTCAATACAGTCTTGACTTTTCGAGTGCATATAACAATCGTGCAAGGGCATATTCCAATATTAAAAAATTTCAGCTTGCCCTTGAAGATGCTCTGAAAGCAAAACAATTAGGATTTGCTGTTGATCCGATTTTTATTGAACAAATCAGACTTGCAATTAAAAAATAACACATTAAATTTTTTCTTTAAAGTCAATTTTAAATTTGCGTTTTATTTTTATCTTTGAAATATGAGCACTAAAAAAATTGCAGATAAAAAAAAGGTTCTCCCCACAAAATCCTACAACACCTTTTTTATTATTGCATCATTCGTTCTTGTTTTAATTACTACTTCCATATACTTTAAATCCCTTAACAATGACTTCACCAGATGGGATGATAATAAGTACGTTACCGAAAATCCGGATATCCGAACATTGCATGGTGATAGCCTGAACATTACTTTTAAAAAAACACTGAGCAGTTATGTGATGGGAAATTATCATCCTGTTACCATGCTCAGCTATTGTATTGAGTATAATAAATACAAACTCAATCCGAAGACTTATCACCTTACAAATCTCGTTCTGCACATCTTAAATACACTACTCGTTTTTTGTTTTATATGGCTTTTAACACAACAAAAATGGGTTGCATTTATCACAGCTTTACTTTTTTCGATCCACCCGATGCACGTTGAATCGATTGCCTGGGTGGCAGAACGAAAAGATGTTCTTTATTCATTTTTTTATCTTGCGGCTATTTGCTGCTATATTATTTATCTGAAAAAAGAAAAGCGAAAATGGTTTTTCTACACTTTTACTTTTTTGCTTTTTTGTTTGGGTATTTTATCAAAAGCAATGGCAGTGAGTCTTCCAATTGTCTTTTTTGCAATAGATTATTTCATCGGTAGAAAAATAACCATTAAAACCTTCCTGGAAAAAACACCTTTTATTGTGTTGGCATTTGTTTTCGGATACGTTGCCATCGAAGCTCAAAAGTCGATTAACGCTTTAAGCCTTATCGAACATTATAATTTTTTTGATCGGATATTTTTCACAGGTTACGCGGTGATGATGTATTTGTGGAAGCTTTTCGTACCAACCAATTTATCATGCTTCTATGATTATCCGGTGAAGAAAGAAGGATTCTATCCCATCATTGTTTATATAGCTCCAATAATAATTTTAACCCTTGCATTTCTGATCTATAAATCAATAAAATTCAGGAAAGATATATTGTTTGGTTTCGCATTTTTCTTCATCACCATAGCATTGGTTTTACAAATACTCCCGGTAGGGGGTGCTATCATTGCTGATCGTTATACTTATCTCCCTTACATCGGAGTGTTTTTTATTATTGCCAGATGGATAAACGATTTGTTGGAAAACCGATCAGAACAATTAAAAGTTTTTAAAACTCCTATTCTTGCCTCATTCACTTTGTTTATTATAGTTTGCTGCTACCTGTCTTTTCAACGTTGTAAGGTTTGGAAAGATACCATTTCCGTTTGGAGCAATGCGATAGAACAATTTGATGGATCACCGCAATCCTTCAACGGCAGGGGAGATGGATATATTTTTGCGAAACAATATGATAAAGCAATTGCTGATCTTAACCGTGCGATTCAACTCAAATACGACTATCCTGATGCATATTATAATAGGGGATTAGCAAATTATTATTTAGGAAAATATGAAGAGTCGATAAAAGATTATACTTCTGCCATTCAATATAATCCTAAACTTTCACGTGCTTATTTCAATCGGGCCGGATCTTTTTTTACTCTTAAAAAATATCAACCCGCTTTAGAAGATGCCCTCAAAGCAAGGCAATTGAGGAGTTATGTTGATCCTCGTTTTATTGAAGTTCTACAAGAAAAAATTCATTCTACAAATACCGGCAATTAACATTTATCTTCATCGCATAAAACCGATTTCATTTATTAAAAAGCATGAGCGCAAAAAAAAATATTAATAAAAATCACGGAAAAGCCACCTCACAAACAATGTCCGGGAACATGTTTTTTATTCTCGCTTCTCTGTTAATAATTATTTTTACTACTTGTATTTATTTTAAATCACTTAATAATCCTTTTACCAGATGGGACGATAGCTTATACATTACCGAAAATCCGGATATTACAACACTACATGGTGATAGCCTGAACTATACGTTGAAACATACGTTCAGCAGTTATGTTCAGGGAAATTATCATCCTCTTACAATGCTTACTTTTTGTTTGGAATATGACATCTTTAAACTTAATTCGAAGCCATATCACATCACCAACCTCATCCTTCACCTTCTTAATTCATTACTTGTATTTTATTTTATCTGGCTCATCACCAGGCAAAGGTGGGTAGCATTTATTACGGCACTGCTCTTTGCTGTTCACCCCATGCACGTGGAGTCCGTTGCCTGGGTGGCAGAACGCAAAGATGTTCTCTACTCTTTTTTTTATCTCGCGGCTATCTGTTCCTATATTTTTTATCTGCGAAAAGAAAAACAGAAAGCACTTTTTTATGCGCTTACTTTTCTTCTTTTTATTTTGGCTGTTTTATCAAAAGCAATGGCGGTGAGCCTTCCGATTGCATTTTTTGCGATTGATTATTTCCTCGACAGAAAAATAACCAGAAGAACAGTATTGGAAAAAGTTCCATTTCTATTGTTATCATTGATATTCGGCTATATTGCAATACTCGCGCAAAAAGAGATAAGCGCAATGAGCGACATCGCGCAATCTAATTTTTTCGACCAAATTTTATTCGGTAGCTACGCACTAATCACGTATATCTGGAAACTTATTTTACCAATAAATTTATCCTGCTTCTACAATTATCCGGTAAAACACAATGGGATGTATCCTATCATTTTTTACATCGCTCCTGTCATCGTTCTTGTCCTCGCATTTTTAATTTATAAATCACAAAAATTCGGAAAAGATATTTTATTTGGTTTTACATTTTTTTTGATCACGATCGCATTGGTTTTACAGATAATTCCTGTAGGGGCTGCCATCATTGCCGATCGGTATGCCTATCTCCCTTACATCGGACTGTTTTTTATTTTGGCAAGAGGTATAAATAATTTAGTAGAAAACAAATCAGAACAATTAAAAGCGTTAAAAATTCCTTCTGTTGTTACCTTGATTTTGTTTGTCTTTATTTGCAGCTACCTGACGTTTCAACGTTGTAAAGTATGGCACGATAGCCTTGCGCTTTGGAACGATGCCATCGAAAAATACGATAAAGCCCCTTTATCATTTAATTGCAGAGGCGGAGTATATTACTACACAAAGGAGTATGATAAAGCAATGATAGACTTTACTCGCGCCATTCAACTTAAATTTAATTATTCGGATGCCTATTACAATCGGGGATTGGTGTATAATAACTGGGGGAAATACAAGGAAGCAATAATTGATTATTCTGCTTCCATTAAATATCGTAAAGCGTTTGCGCCTGTATATTATTATCGCGGGAACGCATACTTTAATCTTGGAAAATACGATTTGGCAATTGCTGATTTTAATAGTGCCATTCAGCTTAAATACTCGTCTCCTAATGGATTTTATAATCGAGGATTAATATACTATAACCAAGGCAAACACGAAGAAGCAATAAAAGATTTTACCTCAGCAATCCAACTAAGTCCAACCTTCTCATTGGCGTATTCACATCGCGGAATGTCCAACTATTTTTTAGGAAAATACGATGAAGCAATAAAAGATCAGACATCTGCCATTCAATGCAATCCGGCATTTGCTGAGGCTTATCACAATCGTGCAGGAACTTATTTCCGCATTCAAAAATTTCAACTCGCACTGGATGATGCTCTCAAAGCAGAACAGTTGGGTTATCCTGTTGATCCTCGTTTTATTCATGCACTTCAGGAAGGAATAAGAAAATAATAAGAAATAATTTAGCAGTAAATTTTATTTCACCCGAACACCTGAAATCGTTTATTCTTACCCTTGTCAGTCGCATTGAAAGGAATAAAAAGCCTCAACTGTTAGGTTGAGGCTTTGCTTTTTAGGATCACTTGAAATGCGATATTAATGGGCAACTTGATTAAACTGACTTACCAAAAGCAGGAAGTCGTTAATGTTCACAACACCATCATGGTTCATGTCTTCAGAACAAGTACAAGATTGATTAAATTTCGTAACTAATAAAAGGAAATCATTAATATTGGTTACACCATCACCGTTGGCATCGGATGGTAAAAGATGAATTGTTAAAACGGTTACAGTAGTCGCTGCCGATGTGGCAACACAACCATTATTATTGGTAACAGTTACCGAATAATTTCCGGAGGTAGTTACTGTTATAGATTGTGTTGTTGCTCCGTTCGACCATGAATAGCTTGTTCCTGCACTTGCAGTTAAAACAACAGAACCTCCTGCACTAACTGTAGTACTGCCACCGATGCTTATTGTTGCTGTATAACCGGAGCAAAGATTTACAATAACATTGGTTGTAGGTGATGTAGCAGTACAACTGTTACTATTGGTAACCGTTACCGAATAATTTCCGGCAGCAGAAACAGTAATTGATTGTGTGCTTGCTCCGTTCGACCATGTGTAATTTGTTCCTGCGGTTGCGGTTAATACTACAGAACCTCCTGCGCCCAGTGTTGTGCTGCCACCTGCGCTTATTGTTACTGCAAAACCTGAGCAAGGATCTAGAGACAATCCCGATAAAACATTTGAACTGAATTTTCTGTGATTATGAATAGACAATTGTTTTGCTTCCGCATTATCAGTATAAAGTATGGCTGAACCTCCATCATTGATAACATGAAGTTTTGTTAAGGATATCTGTCCGCCTTCATCCACCTCCATAACGCCTTCCATATTTAAGGTACCATCGCCGTCAGTCGTCACTTGAATGGGTGCATCCGCAGCATGACCGGTCCATCTGTATTCAGTACTGCGGGAATCATCTGCAGCAGGGTCTCCAGCCGAAATAATATAGGTACCATTGGATAATCTTGTGATGTCTCGAACACCTCTTCCTCCCAAGTCAAGTTCTATAGGGGAACCAAAAGTTGCATCGCCAGATTGAGTACCATTGTTGAACCAAGTTTCAAAATTAAGAACCGGAGCAATTACTGCTTTCGTACGACTCGTCATCGGAATCAAAGGTGCTCTCATACCAATATATAAAGTAGTACTATCGGGACCCATTACCATTCCTTCGATATCAAAACCATTGATGAGTTTTGGATTTAAACCATCAGCAGCACTTGCTGTAAAATTATATCCATGCGCATCGCCCCATGCTAATAATTTATCTCTCAACACGCAATAGCCAACTACGGAAACCGAAGCGCTTGCTCCTGCACCTGTAACAGTAGTCGCAAATATGCGGTCACGGTTAGGAGTATTTACAAAGTTATCTCCGCTATTACTCATGGAACCTGCAAAGTAAATTCTGTTGGCATGGGTCGAACTTTTAAATGCCACCTCTACGTCTACTTCCGGCTTACCAAGATCCGGCAAATTCAAATAAGGAGTATAATTAAAGGATACAAGCGGTAAACCCGAATGATAAGTTGAATATACATTTACAACATTCAATTCATCATCTCCTGTTATAAAAGAATTCTCGTCTAAATTAATTCCATCAGAAGCATCGGACATCCCTGTATGCCAGTATGTAGAAGGCATTGCCGCTGCTACCGATGCTGCATAAAGAATCACATACGAAGTAGTTTTTGTTCCGTTATTTACCATCAACGTTATATTAGAATAGCCTAAAGTTGCAGGGGTAATTTTTACATTTCTGGAAGCACCACTTCCTGTAAGCAGAACATTTGCAAGAGGTACAACAGTTGTATTGCTGCTCGTAACTGTAACGGTTAAGCTGTTCACTGCAACCAACGAATCGCCAATTGTAAAATTAAGCCCTAAAGTACTTCCCGGATCTGTCGGGTCACTCATAACTCCGCTTATTCCATAAGGACTTAGCGGAGGAGTTGAAACACCACCGTCAAGATAATTGGTTGTATTAACTACATCCATAACAACACTTGGCCCACCTGTTGTTATTACACAAGGATCATATGAAACGGTAGCACGAGTACTCTTGCCGGGACTGCCAATATCGGTTCCGGTAGAAGGAGCAGAACCTTCTGAATCTGCTGTGGCAGAGAGCGTCCATAAGGTACATTTGTCTATTCCCAATCCAGCCGGATTCACCCAGGCACTATTTACTTTAGCTTTTACTCCACCTAAAGTTGCATTATCATAAGTAAGACGATCAACCAGATTGGTATTCTCATTGAAAAGATTAATTTCATCCGCCCCGCCCATGTTGTTGACATTGTCGCCAATTACTTTTATACCGGGGCATAAATGCCAGGCAAGGCGGAAACTATCTGCAGGGGTTTCGGTTAATATTACGGACTCTCCCGCTTGAACGATGCCAAAAGCCGATAGGTTTTGTGATCCGGCAGTACGGGTGTTATCATCAAAACTCCATCCGGTCATATCAACAGGGGTGCTGCTTACATTGGTAAATTCAACGAATTCCCCATTTGTACCTGAATACATGTATTCGGTTATGCGGATATTTCCTTGTGTAGCGTCCAATACTGTAATAGGTAAAGCTGTTGTAGCAAGACTTGTACCGCAGCCATTGGATGCTGAAACGTGCAGGTTTCCACTACTAGCTATTGAAGAAAAGTCAATGGTTATACTATTTCCTGTATCATTCATGGTTGCTCCGTTTCCGCTATAAGACCATATATAAGAAGTGGCAGTTGTATCATTAACAACGGTATATACAACACCTGTTTGTCCCGGGTTAACAGCGTCAGAACTTACGAACAACCTTGTTATGTTGGCAAAAATGTCATTGGATGTAAGATAAGTCAGAGGCCTTGCAGGAATTGAATTTACTTTCATAATAATATTAGATGAAACGGCAGTATTCGATGTTCTGCATGTTGCAGATGAAGTCATGGTACAAACGATAGTATCATTATTAGCTAAAGAACCTGTTCCATAAATCGCGTTGTTTGAACCCACATGGATATTGTTTTTTGTCCATTGGTATAATGGTGTTCCGCCATTTACAGGTGTAGCCGTAAAAGTAACGCCTGTTCCAGAGCAAATGGTCGTTCCTACATCCGTTGATACGCTTACTGAAGGTATTACAGTCGTGTTCACCGACATGGTAAGGCTGTTAGAAGTGGCGGTAGGTATAGATGCACAACTGTTAGAACTGGTTATAACACAAGTAACAACATCCTGATCGGATAATGCACTGTTTGAATACACAATGCTGTCGGTTCCTACATTACTTCCGTTTAGTTTCCATTGGTAAGAAGGGGAAACACCTGCGTTGGTTGGAGTAGCAGTAAACAAAATGCTTGCACCTGAGCAAACTGTAGTGCCGGAACCTGATGAAATGCTCACTGAAGGATTTACATTTCCGCTTACAGAAATGCTTACTGTATTTGAGTTAGCGGTTGTAGTTGTTAAACACAGCGCATTTGAGGTTAATATACAAGTAACCAAATCACCATCATTTAATGTGTTATTTGAATATGTTGAACTGCTTGTTCCAACATTGCTTCCATTTAATTTCCATTGGTAAGCCGGTGATGCGCCACCATTTGTTGCAGAAGCTGTAAACGTAACATTTATACCTGTGCAAATAACATTACCTGTATTTGTGGTAATAGTTAATGTAGGAGTTAACGTTGGATTAACAGTAACACTTGTTATGTTGGATGCTGTGATACAACCATTGCTGCCTGTAAGGGTTACAGAATAATTAGCAGTTGTTGTTGCGCTGATGGCTTGTGTTGTTGCTCCGGTTGACCAAGAATAAGACGCTGCGTTTGATGCAGTAAGAGTTACCGATCCGCCTGAGCAGAATGTGGTGCTTCCACCGGCTGTAACAGTAGCGTTCGGTGAACTGTTTATTGTTACCGCTGTTGAAGATGAAGCAGTACCGCAACCATTGGTAACCGTTACCGAATAAGTACCTGTTGCAGCTGTTGTAACATTGCTGATAGACGGGTTTTGCAAAGAAGAAGTGAAACTGTTTGGTCCTGTCCAAGAATACGTCGGATGGCTGCCCGTTACTGCAGTTGTTAAAGTAAGTGTGTTTCCTGAACAAACAGTACTGTTGCTGCTTGTAGAAGTAATTGCAGGAGCAGCACACGCAGGAGCAAAAGCAATTCCTTTTATTAATGCTCCACTTGTTGCTGTATATAGTGTTACATTATTAGCTGTTGTAATTGCGATGGTTGTATTGTATCCTGCAGCATCAACTAATTTAACAACGCTGTTATTGGTGGTAGTACCTGTCCCACTGGTAACATATAAATTCGCCGATGAACCATTTTGCTGAGCTGCAATAGCCCAACCATTAATAGTAGTGGTATAGGCTCCGTTTACGGTCCAGACACCGGCAACCAATGAATATTTTGAAATTAAACCGGAAGTGCCATTATCAAGAATGTAAAGAATATCATAAGCACTGCCATTGGATCCGGATGATACCATATAGAAATCATTGCTTTTTCCTGAGCTATGAATAGTTGTAGATAATGTTGTATAGGTTCCGCCTGTTGCAGCAGATATAGTACCCACAGCAAGTGCTGTAGAAGAAGCTGTTAAAGCATAAACTGTTCCGCCAAAAGATCTTGTAGAAAGGATATTTGTTGTTGGATTCGGACTAGTTGTTCCATTAGAATAAAAGCCCGCTTTATCTCCTATAAAATAGGTTGAATTGTCCACGGTGCTTGCACTTCTGATTTTACTCAATGTGGCACCTCCTAAACCTTGATAGGTGGTTGCCAGGTTAAAGGTCCCGGTTGCATTAAATGTTCCAATAGCACGTTTATAAACAGATGAAGCATCTACCGTAGTATTGGTAGTGTCTGCAGCTGTAAAAATTAATAAACTTCCATCATCGCTGTTTGAAAGAAAATGACTGGTAGCAGCGTTAGTAAATCTTAAGGCAGCCGGTATAGCATACGTGTTTACTGTTGACTGGCTAGCTGTTGTGGTATTTAACTCTACGATACTTCCTGTAGTATTTGTAGCACCTGCAGTTTCAACGAGAACAGCAATATTTCCTGCTGTAAATTCGTAAGCTACAGTTATAGCAATACTTTGCGGAGTCCCTGCTCCACAATTGTTTGAGGCAGTTACGCTCAATGTGCCGCTGGACGCTGATGAAGAAAAATCAACAGTTACGCTATTACTTGTTCCATTTATGGTAGCTCCACTTCCGCTATACGTCCATACATACGTAACGGTTGCATCATTAGGAACAGTATATACTATACCGCTTTGTCCCGCATTCACATTTGCAGAACTTGTTGTAAATGCTCCCGGTTGTGCAGCAACCGGATTTACGGTCATGGTCATGGTAGAAGAAGTTGCTGTTGCAGAAGTAGCGCAATTTGCAGTAGAAGTCATGGTACAGACAATCATATCATTATTCGCTAAAGCGGCATCTGTATAGGTTGCACTGTTGCTGCCTACATTGCTTCCATTTTTTGTCCATTGATAAGTAGGTGTTCCTCCGTTTGTTGGAGTAGCTGTATAGGTTACACTTGTTCCGGCACAAATAGTATTGCTTGTATTTGCTGCTATGCTGACCAAAGGAGTTATCATTGGACTCACTGTCATGGTTAAGCCGTTAGAAGTGGCTGTTGCCGGAGAAGCGCAAGAATTGTTGGATGTCATCACGCAGGTAACAACATCCTGATCATTCAATGTGCTGTTGGTATAAGTAGCACTGTTTGTTCCAACATTGCTGCCATTTAGTTTCCATTGGTAAGCCGGTGTAGTTCCACCATTTGCCGGAGTAGCGGTAAATAGTACACTTGCTCCAATGCAATTGGTGTTGCCTGAACCTGATAGAATGCTTACAGATGGTGTAACAACTGAAGAAACAGTAATCGTGATGCTGTTTGAATTTGCTGTTGCTGAGGTTAGGCAGGTTGCATTAGAGGTTAATGTACAAGTAATCACATCGTTATTATTTAATGCACTGTTTGAGTATGTAGCACTGTTGCTTCCAACATTACTGCCATTCAAAGCCCACTGATAGCTTGGTGAAGTTCCGCCGTTTGTGTGGGTTGCAGTAAATGTAACACTTGTTCCTGTACAAATAGTACTACCACTGCTGGTGATAGTAAATGTAGGAGTTAAGTTTGGATTTACAGTAACGCTTGTAGATGCTGATCCTGCTATACAGCCATTGCTGCTTGTAACAGTAACAGAATAATTAGCAGTAGTTGTTGCACTGATAGTTTGTGTTGTAGCGCCGTTCGACCAGACATAAGATGCACTGCTGGAAGCAGTAAGTGTTACTGAATTGCCTGAGCAGAATGTTGTGCTTCCACTCACCGAAACTGTAGCTGTTGGTACACTGTTAACAGTAGCTGCTACAGTGGCTGAAGCTGAACCGCAACCATTGTTTACTGTTACTGAGTAAGTACCTGTTGCTGCTGTTGTAGCATTATTGATGGATGGGGTTTTTGTTGCATTATTGAAACCGCTCGGACCGGACCAGGCATAAGTGAGTGTTGGACTTCCTGTTGCTGCCAAAGTAAATGTAAGCGCAGTTCCGGAGCAAATGGTACCGTTGCTGTTAACAGATGTAATTGCAGGAGCTGTACATGCCGGTGTGAATGTAATACCGTGGAACCATGTATTTGCTGCTGCTGTAGCCAACACTGTTAAATCAGATGAACCAACATCCCCTGAATGGCTGTTATTATCTGTAATTTTTATGATGCGATTACCTGTAGCAATTGCTTCAAAAGTAGTTGCATAAATAATAGGAGTGCTTCCTGAATAATCAACTTCTAAAGCAAAAGCGCCAATATTGTTTGCCCCTGTTTTTAAAGTATATTGTTTAGACCAAACACTTCCGCTTTTTGTCCACTTTTCAATCCCTCCTGTTGCTGAATTAACGTTACGAGTGATATAACAAGTGGTTATTGCTGAATTAAATGAAAAATCGGTAATTGTATCTGTACCCGCGTCGATGATCTGGGTGATTGTTGGACTACCGCTTGTTGGTAATCCTGTTCCCACAGCAAAAATACCGCAATGAGCAACAGTATTGTTAGGTCCTGCTTTTTGTGTGGAATAATAAATTTGGTTATTAAATATTCTTAACCCGTAAGCTTTTACAGGTGCTGCACCGCCACCAAGCGCTGCCTGTGTTCCCGGACCATAATAATCTATACCATCAACATTTGCATTTGAAGCGCCTGCTGCCCAATAATTGGTTCCGTCAGAAATGGCTCCACGTATATCGTTAGCGCTATAATCGCTGGTACTTGTACCAACCTTAGTGTAATTTCCTGCTACATCAACCGTAAAGATTGAACGAGGGGCAACTGTTGAGGTGGTTGCAGCAACGCCTGTTGCTGTTAATGTTGTTGAATATCCACCCAATACTAAGAATGAGCCATCAAGTGATTTGGTAAGGAATCCTTCCGAACCACTTGAACCTGCTGCTATTTGTATTGGAGTACTACCTGTTGATGGTAATGATATAACAGCTCCTGCCGTTCCTGTTGTGGTAAATTCTTTAAGAGTAATAGCAGATCCATTTGCTGAAACAGTTCCGCTTGTTTGAACAACCACCAATCGTCCTGCTGTAAAATTAGCTGCAGGGTTTACGGTGATAGCAATTGTTCTTGCAGTACCTGCTCCGCAACTATTTGTTGGCGTTACGCTTAATGTTCCGCTGGTCGCGATTGTTGAAAAATCAATGGTTACGCTGTTGCTTGTTCCGTTAATGGTAGCTCCGCTTCCGCCGTATGCCCATGCATACGTTACAGTTGCATCATTTGGTATGGTATAAGCAACGCTCGTTTGTCCGCCATTTACGTTGGCAGAACTTGTTGTGAACGCTGCCGGTTGAGAGGCAACCGGATTAACCGTCATGGTAACGGTATTGGATAATGCAGTGCTTATTGTTAAGCAGCTTGCAGTAGAAGTCATGGTACAAGCAACCAGATCATTATTCAATAAAGACGCATCTATATAAGTTACACTGTTGCTTCCAACATTGCTACCGTTTTTTGTCCATTGGTAAGATGCTGTTCCGCCGTTTGTCGGAGTAGCGGTGAATGTTATACTTGTTCCTGTACAAACCGTATTCGTGTTTGCGGCTATACTAACAACTGGTGTTACATTTGGAGTAACCGTCATTGTTAAGCTATTGGAAGTGCCTGTTGTTGGTGAAGCACATGCATTTGAAGAGGTCAACACACAAGTAATAACATCCTGATCAACAAGCGAGTTGTTTGAATAAGTAATACTGTTTGTTCCAACATTGCTGCCGTTCAATTTCCATTGATAAGCAGGAGAACCGCCACCATTATTAGGTGTAGCAGTAAATGTTACGTTTGTTCCAACGCAATTGGTATTGCCCGAACCTGATGTAATGCTCACCGATGGCGTTACAGATGAGGTTATCGTCAAAGTAAGTGTATTGGAATTAGCAGTTGTTGATGTGGCACATATCGCATTAGAAGTTAATACACAAGTTACCTGATCCGTATTTGCTAATGAACTGTTTGAATAAGTATCGCTGTTAGTCCCTACATTGCTGCCATTCACAGCCCATTGATAAGACGGTGAAGAACCACCATTTATAGGTGTTGCAGTAAATGTTATGTTTGTTCCAGTACATACGGTGTTGCCCGTATTAGCAGCTATATTTACTGTTGGGGTAACATTCGGATTTACAACCATAGCGATGGCACCGGAATTAGCTGTAGAAGAAGTTGCGCAGATAGCATTTGAAGTCATTGTACATATTACTGTATCGTTGTTTGCTAAAGCACTATTTGAATATGTTACATTGTTTGTTCCAGCATTGCTGCCGTTCAATTTCCATTGATAAGATGGGGAGCCGCCACCATTCGTTGGCGTGGCTGTGAAAGTAACACTTGTGCCACTACAAATAGTGTTTGACGAACTTGATGCAATGCTTACAGAAGGGGTTACGTTTGCATTCACTATCATGTTAACCTGGTTGGAAGTAGAGGTGGTTGGTGAAGCACATGAGTTAGAAGAAGTCATCACACATATTACAGAATCAGTATTCGCTAAAGTGCTGTTAGAATAAGTAGCGCTGTTACTGCCAATATTACTGCCATTCAGCTTCCATTGATAAGATGGAGAACTTCCGCCATTGGTTGGAGTTGCTGTGAAGCTTACATTAGTGCCATTACAAATTGTATTGGATGTGTTTGGGGCAATGCTTACAGAAGGTGTTACACTTCCTGTTACAGTTATAGTAACTGTATTTGAGTTAGCTGTTGTTGGAGAAACACATGTTGCATTAGAAGTTAAAATACAAGCTACAACATCATTATCAGCTAAAGAACTATTTGAATAGCTTGCGCTGTTAGTTCCTACATTGCTACCATTTATTACCCATTGATAAGATGGTGAACCTCCTCCATTTGTTGGGGTTGCCGTAAACGTAACGTTTGTTCCTGAACAAATAGTGTTACCGGTATTTGTCGCGATAACAAGAGAAGGGGTTACATTTGGATTTACGGTAGCCGCCGTTGTTGAAGCAGCAGTGGCACCGCAACCATTGGTAACCGTTACTGTATAAGTACCGGTTGCTGCTGTTGTAGCATTTGATATGGAAGGATTTTGTGATGAAGAAGTAAAACTGTTCGGACCTGTCCATGCATAAGTAAGTGTGCCTAGACCAGTTGCAGTAGTGCTAAAACTCAACGTGGTAGCAGGACAAACAGGACCGCTGTTTGTTGTTGAAGAAATAACCGGAGTTGCACAAGTACCTTTTACGAATAAATCATCCATCTTAAAATTTCCTGATGCAGAAGATGGTCGAGGGAAAGTCCACTTTAAATATAAAGTAGATTTGTTTTCAGCTCCTACCGGAAGAGTTAAACCTGCTCCCGAAACCAAGCCCCAGGAGCCTGCTGTTGGTTTTGTATAGGTAATAGTAGTATATGTAATATCATCACTACTCCATGCAAGTGTATAAGCAACATTCGTAATATAAGATGAGCTGGACTCCCTCATACCAAACGAAATAACAATGCCAGTATAACCAGTTGTACTTATTTGCAATTTCGCAGTTGAAGTGCCGAGTGGGGAGGTTGTTTCCGAAGTACCACTTGTATTTGTAAAGGTAACAGAATTTCCTTCACCTAAATATTCGCCTCCTGTAGCATCAGTATAACCGGAGGAAGTAGTTGAAGAACTGATATTCATGCCCACACCTGTGAACGTCCATCCGGACGGATTAGAGCCGGCAGTCGGCATAGTGACAGTAGCACCAAAATCGGTTGTATAAATAGTTGTCTGCGCCTTCGCCTTCGGCACTAAAATCGCCAAAAGCAGAATAATTAATAAAACCACTTTCATAAAATCGGGGTCTTTACGAAGCGATAAATTGTTGGAATGCATATTGTTTTTCATGGGTAATTTTGGTATAAAATGTATATGTTTTTAGTAGTGATATGCGCTTTAATTTTAAAGTACAAAAGTGAGGAGAGACTTGTTTTTAAATAATAACAAATACATTATCAAAATAATAAGAAATGAAACCTTATGTTTAATTTAGGTTATTGAAAAATGACAGATAGTGGTGGTGGTGGTAATTTAAAAAGCCAATGAACATAATAATAACAAAGGATTTAAAGGAATGTTAAAAAATTGCAAAGCATAAAAAGGGAATATAAAAAATTCTGCAACTTTCATTTTTTTTGTAATCACACAAGTACAAAAAAATGAATACACGCTCTAATACAAATCCTTTAATAAAAACAAATACCTCGTCCCGAATATTCGGAATGAGGTATTCATCGCAACATGGCAATTAAAGTTTATTGATTGTAATTAATTAAATTAAAGTTGCAGATTTTTTGCCGGTCGAATTAGCAGACATTTTAAAAAGCCCGCTATCAACTTTTGTTTCAGTAGTTTCAGTAGTTTTTGGCTTTGCCGAAGAAGTGGGATTCATTAGATCAGACCAAAATTTAATGTTGGCATCAATGCCGATTTTAATCCGATCATTTAATTTTTCGAATGTTTCTTTAGTTAGTTCAGCAGAAGGAGCCGTAAAAGAAGAAGATGAATCAATTATTTTTTGAACTGTTTCTTTGGAAGATTCAACAGCGTTTTCAATTTCTTTTTTCAATTGCTCATTTATAGGAGTAAAAGATTTTGCTGTTGTTTCGAATTGTTGAAGTAGCGTATCAAGATTTGCTTGATTTACTATTGCTAAATCAGCAACTTGTTGGTTAAAAGTTTCAAATTGTTTTTTCACTTCATTTGTAAGTGATGCACCATCCACTTGAGGGGTTGTTAAAACTTTTTTAAACATATCGGTTGCAGTTTTCATTTGCGTTTCAACTAATTTGGAGTTAGCATTTTGTGTCCATTTCACACTTTTAGCTATATTTTCCTGAAATGTTTTAGCTGTTTCTATAAAATTGTTTTCTGTTTTCATTTTGTTTGTTTTTAGATTATTTAATATTATTAATTGTGAAAGCCTAAGCTCGAGAATATTTATATCATATTCCCACCAATTCAAATACCGATCATTTCATCAGAAAAATCTTGAGGGTTATTTCGGCTTTTTTTACTGTTAATGCATTTATCATAATATGGACAATCAGAATAAACATATTTATTATCATGATTTACG
Source organism: Bacteroidota bacterium (assembly GCA_003151745.1). GTDB lineage: Bacteria > Bacteroidota > Bacteroidia > AKYH767-A > 2013-40CM-41-45 > PALSA-967. The sequence continues at coordinate 172,154 of PLYJ01000220.1, read as the reverse complement.
GGATCCGGGTTTAAAAATTTTCTTAAAAAAATTTTTGGATTATATTTATTTTTTGATACATCTGCTTTTGTGAAAGAATGGACAAGAAACTGAACAATCTTGAATATGGCTATCCCAATTAAGATTGATAAACTGATTTTTGATATTAATGTTTCCATTTGAATTTTGATTCTATATTATTTGATAGTATTGTTGTAACACACATTCTGAATTCGGTAGTAAAATTAACAGGAGCAAATTACCTTATTAACAATTTAGTATTAAAAAATTGTTAGAAATGAATATTAAATAACTCCTGAATGTCTTGAGCATTGTCTGTTCGAGTACTTCGACTTCGCTCTATATATATACGACAAATAGCCGGGCTTTTTTATTAATTGTGAATTATTAAATTCTTAGTTTTAACAATTCAAAAAATAATATTTAACATAGAGATCATCCGGCAAATAAATTATTAAAAAATGGAGAAACGTAAAGATTTACAAAACCTGGAAAAGAGAAGATCCTTTTTAGAAGACGCAAACCGACCAAACGAAGTTTCTAAAAGAAAAGAGAAAGGGTTTTTAACTGCCCGTGAAAATATTGAAAACCTTTGCGATGCAGGATCATTTTTAGAATATGGTTCTTTTCTTATCGCGGCACAGCGCAGCAGACGAACTGTTGAAGATTTGATAGAAAAAACTCCCGCAGATGGATTGATTACAGGTATCGGTGAAATCAATGGAAATTATTTTGATCCCGACAAAGCAAAGTGCCTCGTGATGAGTTATGATTATACCGTTTTAGCAGGTACTCAGGGTGCTATGAATCATAAAAAAACGGATCGCATGCTGGAGATTGCCAAAAAAAGTTTGCTGCCCATTATCTTCTTTTTAGAAGGTGGAGGTGGCCGTCCCGGCGATGTAGATTATTATCCCATTAGTGTCGGCGGATTAAACCTTACCACGTTTGCGCAATATGCAAAACTAAGTGGTAAAGTACCGCGCATCGCAATTGTTAACGGGTATAGCTTTGCCGGAAATGCTGCTTTTGCCGGTTGTTCGGATGTTATTATTGCAACTAAAAAATCATCCATCGGAATGAGCGGACCGGCAATGATAGAAGGCGGTGGACTCGGTTCTTTTCATCCCAATGAAATCGGACCGCCCGATTTTCAGGTCCCTAATGGCGTGATTGATATTTTAGTAGAAGATGAAAAAGAAGCTGTAAAAATTGCAAAACAATATTTATCATATTTTCAGGGGAGTATTAACTTCAATGAATGCAATGATCAGGAGCCTTTACGTTATATTATTCCTGAAGAAAGAAAAAGAGTTTACGACATGCGCAAATTGATAGATACACTTTGCGATAAAAATTCGGTGTTGGAAATACGAAGTGGTTTTGGAAAAAGCATGATTACCTCTTTGGTTAGAATTAATGGTCGCCCGATGGGAGTGATCGCAAATAACCTAAAACATTTAGCAGGAGCTTTGGATAGCGATTCATCGGATAAAGTTGCCCGGTTTTTACAATTGTGCGATGCTTTTGGTTTACCTGTTCTATCCCTGATTGATGCACCCGGATTTATGGTTGGACCTAACTGCGAAAAAACAGCCATGGTCAGACATGCTTCCCGAATGTTTATTGTAGGAGCAAATATTGAAGTTCCTATTTATTCTGTTGTTACCAGGCGCGGTTATGGTTTGGGAGCCATGGCATTAGCAGGTGGTGGTTTTTTCGAATCGCAATTTATAGTGTCCTGGCCTTCGGGAGAGTTTGGTGCCATGGGTTTGGAAGGAAGTGTAAAATTAGGATTTAGAAAAGAGCTGGAAGCTACTGAAAATGAAACAGAGCGTTCCCAATTATTCGATAAATTATTAAAAGAAGCACATACGCAAGGTTCTGCATTTAATGCCGCTTCTGTTTTAGAAATTGATGAGGTGATTGATCCTGTGGATACACGAAAGTGGATCATCAATGCGAACAGTACCTATCCTGAACAAAGTTATAAAACAAGAAAAGGAAGGTATATTGATGCATGGTAATTAAATAAAAAAAGTCCCGACCAATAGCCGGGACTCTTTAAAAAATTTAATTAATAAACATTATTTTGCAATCACAACTTTAGTAATTGAAACAAAGTCAGCGTTTGAAACTTTCAATGTATAAACACCGTTAGCCAGGTTGTCAGTAGCGATTACTGCTTTTTGGTTTGCGTATACATTTACTACAGCAACAACATTGCCTTCCATATCAATTAATTGAGCAGTTGCATTTTCAACAACCACGATATTTATTGATTGAGAAGCAGGGTTTGGATATACATTAACCATGTTACCGTTAGAAGAAACTGATGGTGCAGCACCACCTATTACTTCTACATTAACTTGATCACCATTCAAATAACCTGTAACTGAACTCAAATCGCTAACGCCTACTGCACCTGTTGCAGCAACTTTAACGGATACGATTGGTTGAGTGATGTCAAGATTATCTAAACTGTAAGATGTAAATCTTAATGTTGCGTCATCTGCATTCAAATTATCCATTGCAGTTAATGAAGTAGAATTGTTTACAATAGAATTGTAAGTAACTCCTCCACCTAATTGCATTGAAAAGTCAAGTGCATTGATTATGCTATTAGAAACAATAGATACCGGGATAGTTACAAAACCATCAGCAGTGATCGCTTTTGATAAGTCAAAAACAATTTTGTCATCTGAAGCTGATTTAATAACTCCATCAGCATTGATTGATTTGAAGTTACCATTCACATCACCTAACAAGATACCTGTATAAACTTCAGAACCAATTAACGGGCAGCTTGCTGCGTTAGAAATTGCTGTTGCAATACAAGAATCCATTACCGGAGATTTGTCTTTATTGAAACCAACACCGTCAGTTGCAGGGTAAATGCTGGAAATTAAATAAGCACCATTCGTGTTTAAAGTAGTTCCATCAATAAATATCCAATCTTTTGAATTGCCTTTAAGTGGATTTTTAACACCTGCATCAGAATAATTCCAAGCTTGTTTAAATTCAGCAATTGATAATACTGATCTTTGGTTTAATTGAGAAACGTCACCCGCAGAAATTTTACCATCCATATTTACGTCCATTGCTATCATTTGAGCAGCAGAAGGAATAAATGTAAGATCGCTAACCACTACTTTTCTTGTTAATAAAGCATCGAAACCGTTTACAACAGGTTGTACACTTTTAGCTCCTGCAATATCTCTGTCGATGTTTAAAGTAACGCCTACGCCAATTAGAGCATTGGTAAGCACTTCAGAAAACTGACCATTAGTATTCGGACTTACAAAACCAAATGATTTGTGAGTGTGAGTAGTAGCATCATTTGTGTAAATTTTTGTTGCTACACCCGGAAGACTATCGTGAATAGCACTTCCATCAGCCCAGAATTGCAAAGAAGCCTTTAATGTGCTGTCTTTATGTGTAATTAATTTACCCGGATCAACTAAAACAGTGGTAAGACCGGTAATACGACTTTCTTGGATGCTGTCAATTGTAAATGATGCATTATCAATAGATCCGAAGTTTGCTGTTTTGTTAAATCCTACACAAATTACTTCCCCAATTCCTTTGAAGAACGAGGTATCATGAGCAGCATTGTTTAAAGATACGGTGATAATCATTTTACCGTTCACTGCATCAATTGTACTTGCAGCTGTTACATAACTTGGATTAACCAAAGTACCTGCTGAAATAGTACCTGATGGTGTAACTTTGGATTTGTCATAATGTAAAACCATATCAAATCCAGTTACATTAGATATTGCTTTTCTAGCATTGATCGGCAAACAAACTCCTGTTGCAACGCAAGTAGTATCTATAGTTTGTATATAATAATCTTTTGCACCTGGATTAGTCATGGTGATTGCAACAGCCGCTGAAGTTGTGTTTCCGCCTTCATGGTCGTATGATATAGCAGTTAAACTTTTAGCTCCGTAAACACCTGTTGTTACCCAGTTGAATGAATAAGGCCCGGTTCCGTTGATAGAACCTACTCTCACAGTATTCACAAAAAATGCAACAGAGTCAATTACACCACCTCCGTTAGGATCGGTAGCAGTTGCTGTGATAGTAACAGTAGCGGTTGTTGTAACAGTTCCTGTTGTAGTTCCACCTACAATTACTGCATTAGCAGCAGGAGCTGTAAGAACAGCAGTTGGTGCTAAAGCTGTTACACCTGTTAAAGATGAAGCAGCTGAAGTGGTAACGTTACCATCATTATCAGTTGCTTTAGCAGTAATAGAATGTGCACCTGCACCTGTTGGTGTAAAAGTGTAACTGTAAGGAAAAGTTAAATCAGTTCCTTTTAATACACCGTTATCATAAAAGTCAACAGAAACGATACTTCCAGAAATAGAATCAAGAAGATCGGTAGCAGTTGCTGCAATAGTTACTGCATTTCCTGTGAAGAAATTATTTCCGGTAGCAGGAGTTGTAGTAATGCTGATAGCAGGAGGGTTACCTAATGATGCTGTTAAACCTGATTTCATTTGCTCAGATCCAGTAGGAGTGTTAGCAACATAATTTTCAGTAACAGTTCCATTTCCAATTTGAATGTTTAATTGGAAAGTGAAAACACCATCTGTAGTGAATTGACCGATCAACACTTTGTTATCAGCAAGAGGGCCACCTGAACCATTCAATGATGCAATAGATCCGTTAGTTGTTAAAAATGTATGAGCATATATACTGGTAGCAACAGAGTCACCTCCATTAAGACCTACATACGTAACAGCTTGCGGTGTTCCTGCAATACTGCCGTCTTCAGCAGTTAATGCAATACCTGTTGCAGTTGTTGTGTTGGTTAACATACCAACCGGATTGTGTGGGAAAAATGTACCTGCACCATCAGTATCCTCTGATTTTAAAACACCCATTTGATTGGATGCAGAAGCTCCTACCGAAAACCAAGTATCTAATGCATTACTGTTGTTTTTCATTCTAGCAACAGCAATTCCTTTTGCATTATCTGAACCAAAATCCTGATTATTAAAGAAGGTAGTAGTTGTGTTAAACATAAGTGTATGTAACGGAGTTCCACCACCTGTTTGATTACCATATATTGCTTGTAAAGAATAGGTAGGAGCCATGTCCACGTAAATTCTATAGGTAACAGCCCCTTGGGTTAGCACCCCTATGCTTCCTGCAACATCGGCAGCGTTAGCCTTGTAGAATTTTTCTACTATGATACCATCCAATCCTTGTGAGCGGGCTGCAAAGTTTCCTAGCAAAGCAATACCAAGACCTAGTATTATTTTTTTAGTTTTCATTTTTTTTAGTATTTTTGTTTAATTTTTAAATCTTTCGTTGGTTTATTAATTGATTTTTTTAAAAACTATAAATAGTTAATTGCAAGATTGGTTGAATTGTACTGATGATTTTAGGACCTCAGTATTATTTTTTTGAACCATTTTGCGTTAACATATTTATAGTTTTTTTATTATGAAATTTTAATATTAAAATTAGTTACAAGCTTTAGCGAATTGACCTACCAATAATAAGAAGTCGTTATTGTCTGTATAACCATCACCATTAGCATCTGTAGGGCAAGGAGCTAAACCACCTGTTGTTCCCAATAATGTAGCATAAGCCCATTGAGATAAAAATGAAGGTTTACCTGATTCAAAAGCACCTCTGAAATTTTCAGGTGTAAAGAAACCATCAGCAGGAGCAAGAGTAGTTGTAGCTAAAGATGGATCCGGAGTTGCATCGTATTTAGTAGTAACATGATTAGTTGAGTTATCCACTAACCAGTTAAAATTAAATCCCGGAAGGGAAGCAACAGCTTTGTTTCCGTCAGTTTGATAAAATTGAGTTGTATCTCTTGTGTATGTGGCATTACTTGTAGTATGAGAAGCCGGAGCCACATAATAGGAAGCGGAGCTAGAAACATCCAATACAAAAGCAGCTAAACTTGCACCACTTGTGCCGGTTCCCATTCCAACAAAGGTGTTGTTTTTAACAATTAAACTTGGAGTGCCATTGGTATTGTCCCAGCCTTGATATACATCAGTAACCGTTTGTCCTGTTGAACTTGTTGTTGCTGATCTGCTATGTTCACCTGGTTTGTTACCTGTCCATAAGTTAAGACCTACAGCAAAGTTTGCGAATACACAGTTGCGCCATTCACCTTCAGTCATTTCTTTAGCCATGATAGCAGCCATACCTGTGTTGTCTGAATTTTCTTTTCTTTTGTTGTTCCCTATCATTGTACAGTTGTAAATTACAGGGTGTGAACGATAACCGGTAAGGTGTCCATTGCCATTGTCGCTTGGTGCGCTTCCGATTGCTTTTGCGCTTCCGTTACCTGATTGTTGATCATCTGAATCGCACTCAAAACCGTTATCAGCAGCACCTGAACCAGCACCGAATGTTGAAATTCCTGCACCAGCAGTTCCACCGGTAGTATCAGTAGCTTTAATGGTGAAGACGTTTTGTACACGTCCGCTGTAACCAAGGTCAAAGTCAAAATTATCATCGTTACCGAACATTGCTGTAAAGTTTTTTATATCCACAGTACCTCCGAAAAATTCCATGTTATCATCAGCAGCAGAAATTACTTCAACATGATCAAAAGTAGTACCTCTACCTACTGAACCGAAAGAAATTCCGTTAAGTTCACCACCTACTTCAAGTACGGAACCTGCAAATCTTACAGAAAGATATTTGTAAATTCCGGAATTGTCGTTGTCATCAAATGTAGAAAGATAGGGAGATGTAGGAGTAGTTAAATTCACACCATGTTGGAATCTGTAATCAGATGATGCAAAACCATCAAATGTACCAAGACCGTCTGCAACAGCAAGTTTACCATCACCCACACCCGGTTGAAAAGGGCCGTTTTTGTCAAGAGTAAAAGTGTTGTTAGCTTGTCCGGCAATTACCAGACCGCCCCATGCGCCTTGATTTTTAATCGGGTAAGTACCATTCATAGGGTCGCCTTCCGCAGTCATTACAATCATACAATCAGAAGTACCTTCTGCAATCATTTTACCACCTCTTGAAACAACAAGAGCAACTGCTGAATCAAGTGTGCTGTATTTTCTTCCTCTAATAATGGCACCCGGTTTAACAATAAGAGTTTTGCCATAAGGCACATAAATCTTTTTGTCAAGAATGTACGTGTGAGCGCAATCTAAAATGGTGTTATTTGCAGTTAAGTCACCATCTGTAGGAGTAACAGTGTTAGAGCTTACTGCAGCCAATGATGACATTAATACTACAGGTCTTGATGCCAAAGCCGGACATCCGCAATTAACGCCTAAGTTCGTTTGCGCGAAACTTGGTGCAATAGCTGTCATAGCCATGATAGCTGATGAAACTATTTTTGAAATTGTTTTGTTTGTTTTCATTTTGTTTTTGTTTGTTTGTTTGTTTTTGTTTGTTTGTTTCTGTTTGAGTTTAATAATTAAATCCACCATGGGCGATGAACGGGACAAATGTCACTCATAAACCCATCTTTAAGATGATTTTAGGCTTATGAAATCGTTATTTGTGCGTGTACTTTAGGTTATTGAAATGGCAATTAATAGTCAATAGGTTAATGAAATAATATTAATCGTTCACATTTAATTAACATAAGGACTATTATTCAAAAAATGACTAAAATTATTTATACCAATTGAATTATAAAATAATCCAATGTTCCCATCTCCAAAGGAGAGGGGCTGGGTTGAGGTCAAAAAGAAAAGATTATTTTTAATTCATTTTGATATTGGTATTCAATGCAAGAGGGGAAAGAAAAAAGATAAGCAGCATGTTAAAAAACATATCTGATTTTAAATATGCTTTAGCATTAATTGGGAGTGTGTGTTAACATTAAACATAATGTGCAAAAGAATGTTAATGACTGGAAACTATTTTTTTAGCTGTTCGCATTAACTCATCAAAGGAGAGTTGAACATTAGCCGCATTCAGCGCTCTTAATTTATAAATTCTGTTGTTTTGCCTGATCATAATAAAGGGATTATTTGCCAGATCTTTTGCTAAAAAGCCTTCATCTCCAATATCATTCAAATCACTGACTTTGCCAATTTTTTGATTCTCAATTTTAATATGGTCATAAACTTTTTTAGCACGTGCTGCTTGATCATACTGTTCTAATCCAAAAAATATAGATGCCCTTAGTTTTGTTGAACTGTCTATGGTCGTTGCTTTATAAGTGAAGTTATATCTTAAATATCCATTTTTAAAATCACATAAACTATCTTTTAAAAATACAGAATGCAGTACTATTTTTTCGGCTTCTGCAGGTGTGATGAATTGATGCGGGTGCCAAGTACTGTCGCACTGAATTTGCTGCGGGTATTGTTTTGCCGGTATACTGTTTTGCGCAAAACAAAAATTTGTCAGAGACGCTGCCGTGAGGAACAAGAATATTTTATTTTTCATTGTTATAAGTTTCAAGCCTTGTATCCCTGAAGGGGAATACAGGTTAAGGTTTATGATTTGTTTTTAAATTATTATTATTATTTTCAATTAATTCCCTTTCGTATAGTCTTAGAGCCTGTTTAAATTTTATTCAAATTATTTACATTAAGTCTATCGCTGATATTTCGACAGGCTCAATATGACCACGCGCGATGTCAGCCTAAGCTTGTCGAAGGCATTGCGTCGGCAATAACAAAATTTTCAAATAAAAATTAAACAGGCTCTTAATCCTTTATACAACGCACACTGAAGCCATAATTTTTACTCACATAATTTCTGAACACTTGTGAACTTTTGTAATCCAAATAACGATACCATGCTTGATTGGTTGATGGATTAAGGGTTGAAGTCCACCAAAAGCCGATGGAACCTAATCCCGGAGTACCCCATTCATTATTAAAAACACGGCAACTGCCTGCAAGAGCAGTAAATCCACTTTCATTAGTTGAGAATACATTATTGGACACTTGCCAGTTTTCATAGGATTGAATTTTCAATTTATCAGCTTCATTTGTTCCGCGCCAATTAATGTTATTGGCATCTGATGCACTCATGCCAAGGTATTCTTCCATTGTTTTCCATTCTTCATCGCTTGGTATGTGCCAGCCTGCAGGTGCCAGTTGATTGGCATTAGTTATAGCATACCAGTTATATAGCAGTCCGGGTGCAGTGTAAACGTTATCATAAACACAATAAGCTCCTGTTGTATCATTTGCCCATCTGGCGGAATCAGATTGAATACTGGCAATGTACTTTCCATTACGGTATTTTACCGCCTTCAGGTTTTCTGCCATCCACCATTGGTTTCCTATTTTTACTATTTTGTAAACATCTTTATTTACAGGGTCAGTAAATTTTGCAGTATCTGCGTTTTGTGCGACAGGCAAAGGCAATTCTTTTTTTTTACAACCATTTGTAAAAATTAAAAAAAATAAAAGCCCCCCTGTTCCCAAAAGAGAAGATAAACGCAAGTGTGTTATTTTCTTTTTTCCTTTTTTCATTTTTTATTTGAAGTTCTCATCCCCTTTAAAGTCAAGGGATTTATTCTTTTATAAACTTTTTAGTTGCCGAAATATTTCCCATATACAAATGTATCAGGTAAAATCCATTATCGAAATTTGATATATCCAATTGTTCGGTAACTGTACCGGAAACAAAACCCATATTTTTTTTCAATAACAATTTGCCTGAATAATCATACAGCTCATAATAAGCAGGTTTATTACTGCCGGATGCCACTTTAATATTTAATTGATTTTGTGCCGGACTTGGATAAAGCGTGAACTCAAAATCTGCGCTTGGTTCAGCAATGTTCAGTGGTATTGTACGACAGACGAAAGCAATATTCTGGTCATTACAATATCCCGGATAACAGCATAAATTAGGTACTGAAAAATTAGCATTCGGGTCGTAATTGCAAGCTAAAGGATCCATACATCCGAAAACAATTCCTTTATGACAAGAGTCCTTATTGTCGCAATCCCGACTTGGATTGTATTCCACATAGTTTGGATCAGGACATCCACATAATAATTGAAAAGGATATTTAAGGTATCTGCTTAATACTTCACCGGTTAATAAGCTATCGTTATGTATCCCTCCGGCTATGTAATCAGCAACATAATTAATACTTTTTCCAAGGGAATCTGCAATCTTCAGATTTAATTCAAAAGAGAGTTCTCCTTTCGTTGTTAATTGTGCAACTATAACCAAATTGCTATCGGGATTAACCCCCATTACTCCGGAGTTAAGCACACCTGCATTATTGCTGATAAATTGAGAACCAACTTTAGCAGAACCAAAAATAGTGGAATCAATACCCGAAATAAGATCTAATATTCCATAATTCTGCCAATTTGAAGGAGTCTTAACCAATGTTTCCATGCCATCTGCAGTTGTCAGCGGAATACCGGCTGCCGGGTTCTTATTTACAAGCAAGCTATCGTTATTATTTACCCCGCCAATAATGGAACTGTCTTTATCCTGTGTTTTTAAAACTCCAAAATAAGTTTTTGCGCCAGCTTTTGTAACTTGCCCCAACGTTAACCAGGTATCTAAAGCTACCGTATTTTCATATAAACGATTTACAGGAATATCCTTACCTAAACTTTGGCCCCTGTCGATATTATTAAAAAAGGGAGCCGTACTTGATATTTTCAGCGCATGATTCTTATCTCCATAAATACTTTGGAGTTGATAGCCCGGCTGCATATCAATATAAATCCGATAGGTTACAGAGCCCGAATCAAGCTTGCCGCCAATGGTATCAGTTGAATCAAATTGATCTGAAATGTAATATTTTTCCACTATCACTTTTTCCAATTGTGCCTGAAGGGACAATGAAAAAATGAATAAGGGTAAAAACAAAATGAATAATTTATATTTCATTTATTTATAAATTTTTTAAAGTTTATATATAAAACCAATCATATAATTTGTTCCATAAGTGTATGTATCGTAAGGATTAACAAATCCTTTTGGCGCACCTTCCGGGGAATGAGAATCAGGGACATATTTATATGCCCTTCGGATAGGGGCATTCAAAATATTATTTATGGTAAGGCTTGCACTAAAATGTTTGCTCAGTTTTTTTGTTATTCTGGCATCAAACAAATGCCTTGCAAGTTCATATACATCAGGAATCGAACTGGTATTTTGCGCAATTACCAATCGCGGACCCTGTACGTTATAACTAAGTGCCGCCACAAGACCTATGCTATCAGCAGTATAAGAAAGGATACAATTAATAATGTACGGTGCCTGACCGTACATCACACGTTTGACAGTATCAATAGGAGTATAACTTCTGGGACTGGTTGTGGGATCTATGGTAGAACGAACGAATGTTTCCTGAGAACTAACTAATGTAATATTGGCAATGAGGTTCAAATTTTTTATGATTTTTTTCTTTCCCTCGAATTCAATTCCTTTAACGGTGGACTTGTCAACATTTTGCCAGGAAAGATAGGAAGAGTAAACTAACTCAATGTGATCTCTGAAATCTTTATAAAACAAACTGACAGATACATTATCCCCACTTTTAAAATAGGATTCTAACCTTAAATCATAGTTGTTAATATGTGCCATTTTTAGATCCGGATTACCTAAAATAAAAGCCTGATATTGGTAATTGTATTGAGAAACATCCGACAATTCCCTGATACTTGGACGGGCTACAGTTTTGCTATAATTTACTCTTAAATTGATTGGAGCTTCCTCACTCTTTTTTATTTTGTAAATGATGTTGGCACTTGGCAGAAAACTCAAAGCATTCAACTGGCCCGGGGTAACAAGTATTTGATTGACAAGCCTGCGAGGGTCGCGTGCTGAATAACCCAAAGAATCAAACCTGTCAATATCTGTATAGATGTATGCCTGTTCTGCTCTTAGTCCTCCTGAAATACGTAACCTTGGTATAATGGAATAGTCAAGCATTGCAAAACCCGCTGCAATATAACTGCGTCCGAAAGTATGATTGACGGATCCTGTGGAAACATCTCTGTCTGCATATGCTAATGTTATTCTGTTGTCGGAAATGGCAAAATTATTTAAGCTGAAAAGGTCATTAACACTGTTAGCTTGCGGGAAAGTAAGAGGGTTGCCGGGTCCTAAGCCATAATCGTACTGGTCGCTTCGTTGCCTGTCGTTTAGAAAAGCCCCGCCAATAATTACTTTTCTCGGTAAGTCTGGTTTATTTCCAATCGGCATTTCTGCTGATAAACGACTGTCAAAAAGTTTATCCGATAACGTTCTATAATACCTATCTATCGGACTGCTTGTTGGGTCAATTGTAACCATAGAAGTGCTGCCGGGAACTATTTGATATGGTAAAACTCTGAGGTCTGGAGCATTGCTGTATCCATTGGTATAAGAGGCATTCAGGTCTATCTTTATTTTTTTCCAAGGAATATAATGCTCGGATTTATATTGATAGATCATTTGTTTCCGGCTTTCATAAAACTGAACTATTGTATGGAGATTGTTGATAGTATCATAGTTTGTTCTGATACTATTTACACCGGTTACATTAGGCATAAACATTAAGGTAACGCTATTGTTAGGATTAAACTTATAAGCTACATTAAATAAAGCACTCCAACCTCTTGTTTCTGTGGTTACTTGTTGATGCATATAATTTGTGGCAGCACCGGATTGATCTTTTGCCCTGAAAGCGATGGAGTTGGGATCATAAAGTGTGGAGCCCGAATAACGAAAACCTGTTAAAAATCCGAGAGGTCTTCCAAACAATTGAACCTGGTTGCCAATACTGATATTTTGGGAAAAATTCAAAGGCGCAACTTTTTTTGTTGTGTTCCAGTCGTTCGGAAAAGATTGTCCTGTTTTAACAGCTCCTGCATTAAGGGTATTAAATGCCTGTGTGTAGTAAGATCCATTTTGATTTAAAAAAGTTGTTTCGGCTTTTTGAACAGCAACAGGGTCATTAAATTCTGCTTTGGGTAACAGCCCTAATTGCACTAAGCCTAGTTTTAAATAGGTTTCACCGGCAGTACCCGGGCCATCATTGTCCCTCCAATTTGTAATCCCCAATGATTTATAGTAAGAGCCAAGTCCTGACTGAACTAATTCGTTATAATGGTCAATGCGTAATGTGGGAGCAACAAAACCGGCAGGACTATGTTCTCGAAGACCGTTATCATAGCCTAACCAGTCGGTGGAGCTATGCTCGGAACTTAAAATATTTTTAAAAGAAGTTTGATTGTTATATCCAACATAATCTTCAACAGTAATAGAAAGTTTATCAGGATAATCTTTAGTTTCAACGGATACATAAGCACCTGCCCAATTGCCCGGTAAATTAGGGCTGGCTGTTTTTGTTATAATAACATTATCCACCAAATAGGCAGGAAACATATCCAATCTGACATTATTGGTCATGGGGTCTAAAGTGGGTATGCGTAATCCATTCATTGTTGTGAGTACATAGCGGTCGCCAATTCCCCGTACGGTAATAAAACCGCTGTTGTTTGTTGCCACTCCTGAAACACGGGCTATAGCAGAATTAACATTGGCGTCTCCTGTTTTTTTCATTGTTTCGGAAGAAATATAGTCAATCGAATTGGATGAATTTTTTTTCAGATTTTCCATATAATAATTATTCGCCTTGGTTGATTTGGCAACTACTTCTATTTCTACAAGAGCCTGAGAAGATTCTGTTAAAACAAAATCCTTAACAATTACCTCATTATGAAGCGGATGAACAGAGGCTTCTGTTGATTGATAACTGATATAGGAAACAACGATTGTTTGAGCAGTTGAATCGGATAGTTTAAGGGAATAATTTCCATCAAGGTCAGTAGTAATTCCAATTGATCGGTTTGATTTTAAAACTACGGTAACACCTATAAGCGTTTCACCATTTTTATCAGTTATCTTACCTCTGATGGTGCCTTGTGCAAAAGAAAACGACAATGTTAAACAAGCAACGGCTACTAAAAATATTTTTTTCATTCGGATGATCGCAACAAATAAAGAATAAAAGCAAACAAAAATTATTTTAATCTGACCTGTTTATTTTATTCTAGTTATGTAATATTATTTTTTAAGCATAAGTCCGTCAAACTGTATTTCCGTACCTTCCGGATTCTTAGCAACAAATTGAAAAGAATCTCCTGTTGGGTTTCCGACTTGAATATTTAATTCATAAGATAATTTTCCATCTGTAGTCAGTTGGGCAATTAATATTCTGTTAGCTTCGGTAGGACCTTTCATGCCTCCAAAAATAACCCAGGAGCCGTCATTAGAAGAAAACAGAGAAGCCTTTTCGGTTTTCTGAAAAAACCCCAGATCAAGCCCATAATAAGTAACCGGTGAAATTTTTCCGGCAATGAGTCCGTCAGCCTCATCTAAGCCTTTTCTTTTTATAATTGAACCGTCCTTATCATCTGATTTTAATATACCGAAATGAGAATTTGTAGCAGCACCAATAGTTACCCATGAATCCAATGCAACAGTATTTTCATTAATTTTTTTGCTGTCAATCTGATCGCCTGTTGTTTCCCCGCTATAAGTATTGTTGAAAAACTCGGTTGTTGTTTCTATACGAAGATCGTGTATGCGTCCTCCGTAAACTGCCTGCATGTTATAACCGGGTTTCAGATCTACATATATTCTGTAGGTTACAGAACCCTTTGGCAGAGAACCGCCCTCCTTATTTTTGGAATCTTTGGAATCGGCGATATAATATTTTTCAACAATGATGCCTTCTAAGGCTGATTTGTCAAGATCTGTAGGTACATAATTCAACTGCGCCCGAAGAGAGATACAATTGATAAAAATGAAACCGAAGAGCATGAAATTTTTACAATTTTTCATCTGAAAATAAGTTGAAGATTTGAGAATTTGAAAATGCTAAAATGAATTATAAAATATACCAATCACCTCTGAGATCAAAAGCAAATTCTATAATTCATTTTGGTATAACAAATTAGTTTTTAATTATTTTTTTTGTCGAAACAACGCCATCTAATGACAATTCCAGTATATATTGCCCGGAAGTAAATGAAGACACATTGATTTTTTCCAGGTAATTTCCGTTAATGTCTCCCAGTTTATTGGTTAACATAATGTTTCCTGTTGCATCATAAATTGAATAAACGGCAACACTTTGTTTCAACGTATTTATCTCTATTGTAATAAAATCATCTGCTGGATTTGGGTAAACATTTAACAATTGACCGGAAGAACCTAAATCAGCAATGCCTGTTGTTGTATCTGAAACTATAATCGTAACAGCAGCAGAAGTAGTATGCGCTCCACCATTGTCAGTGGCGATAGCCGTTAATGTATGCGTTCCAACTGTACTTACAACAGTTGAGGTGTATGGAGATGACACAGATGTTCCAATACTTACCCCGTCAACAAAGAATTGAACAGAACTAACAGTTCCGTCAGCGTCAGCAGCGGTAGCCGCAATAGCAACTGTTGCACCTGTTGTAAAAGTTGCAGCAGTTAATGGAGCAGTAATACTAACTGTTGGTGGAAGATTGCTGCCGGTGTTTAAAACGGTAATTATAACAGCAGCAGAAGTTGTATACGCTCCATTGTTGTCGGTTGCCACAGCTGTTAGCGTGTGCGTGCCTAAAGTACTTACAACGGTGAATGTATAAGGAGAAGATACATCTGTCCCAATTTTTATCCCATCCATAAAAAACCCAACCGAATCAATAGTTCCATCGGTATCAGCGGCAGCAGCAGCAATAGCAATAGCATCACCAACTAAGTAATTTGCAGCAGTTACAGGCGCGGTAATGCTAACTGTTGGAGGAACATTTGGAGTTAAGGAGGTATATGTTAGGCTAGGGTCGGTAAACTCACCTGCCTGAAGATTTTTCGCTCCATATGTTTCAATCACAGTTCCATTTCCAATTTGTATGTTTAATTCAAAATGAAAAACTCCATCTGTGGTGAATTGACCAATTAACAATCTGTTAAAAGTAGTAGAATCCGGGCCTTGAGCACCCGCAACAGAAAGAGATGCAATTGATCCGTTGGTTGTTAAAAATGAATTACCATTTTGAGTCCCGTCATTAAAAACACTATCCGCTCCATTTAGCCCGACAGTAGTAACCGAAAGAGGTGTTCCGGCAACCATGCCATCCTGAGCGGTTAATGGAATGCCTATTGTAGACACTGTATTTGTTAACATAGTGGATGGGCTATGTGGAAGCAGCAGGTTTGCAACACCATTGTCCTCTGACTTAAGAATACCCATTTGTCCGGCAGCAGCAGCGCCAACAGAAAACCAGGAATCAAGTGCATTCGAATTGTTTTTCAAATATTGCGAACCAATGGCATTAGCAGTTGTATTACCTCTATCCATGGAATTAAAAAAAGTAGTGGTGGTGTTTAATAAAAGTGTGTGTATTGGAACAGAGGTATTTGAATTCTGGTTACCAAATATTGCTTGTAAACTATATCCGGGTTTCAAATCTGCGTAAACCCTATAAGTAACAGAACCAATTGGTAATGTACCTGCAGATGCACCAGTGCTTCCTGTAGCATCTGCCGCATTAGAAATATAATACTTTTCTACTATAATGCTGTCTAACCCTTGCGCATAGGTTAGAGTTCCTAAAAAGACAAGGCTTAAGCCTAAAATAATTTTTTTCATAATAATTGTTTTTATTTTGTTAAAGAATAATTTTTATTTGTTTTTAATGTTTTCACAAATTCAAATAATAAGGTTTTATTTTGATCTGAAAGTTGTGTTTTCGTACCATTTTTAAACGATACAAATCTCTAAATAGAAAATGTACTGGTGTTAAAATATGCATCATGATTTAGTTAAATTAAGGTTAATCTTTCTGTCCAAAAAGCGACTGAATAACTTAACATAAACGCTATAAAACATTTGTTTTAGGAAATAAATTTCTTCGTTATAGCTGTAAACACAGTATGAATAGCTTTGATGGGAGGGTGATGGGTAAGCAGTGTAATAATGGTAATTATTTTTTAACTTTTCAATAACATCAATTTATTGTTGTTATCCGTAGATATTAAATAGGATGAAATTATCATGATTTAGCAAACACGATGGGGATGAAAAAATTTTAGAAACGAATTACAATAATTTGTTTGTGTACAATTCGTGAAATTGGTACCCTGTTTATTTTCAGATAAAAACCTGCTTTGAAACGCAATGACTGAGTCGTTTCGCTAATTTACAGGAAGGGCCGGAATTACGATTAAGAAATTGGTTTTATCAGTCAAATATTAATAATCCTTTTGAGGGAACAGGAATATATCTTTTTTGTATGCATGAATTTTTTATTATAATGCGCTATAATTTTTTTCGCTGGTAAGTTTACCATTCTCATCCCACATTAACCAGGTTCCCACTTTTACACTTAGATCATAAAACATTTCATAACGTTTGGTACCATTGGAATCCCATATCAGCCATGTGCCATTTTTCTTTCCGGATATATAGTATGCTTCCGCTATTTTATGTCCTGCTTCATCCCAACGTAACCATTTCCCATTCTTATCATTATTATCAAAAGCGCCTGTTTCCATTACATTGCCATTTTCATAGAAATAAGAAATGTTGCCATTTACTTTTCCATTTGAAACTTCAAAGGTTGATTTCTTTTTGCCGTCCCCAAAGTAAGCCGTGCATGCACCTGAGAATAAATTTCCTGCAGCGGAATAATAAAGTCCATCTTTTAAGTTAGGGACTTGCGCTGAAACACCTATAGCAATTGTAGAGCTTATTGCGAGTATACAGATTATTTTTTTCATGGCCTTGAATTTTGACATCTTCAACGCAAAGAGAAATAAAAAGTTTTAATAATTACGTTACTATCCCGTAATTATTTTTTAATGTTAAGTTAATGTAAAATTAACGTAAGAATTTGTGATGGATAAGAAATAAAAATGCCTTACAAATATTAATTATTATTTGTAAGGCTATGGAGATAAAGACTAGTTGTTATTTGGAAGCCAACTCTATAATAATAGTGTTATATGAAAAGGAATCAATAATAATTTTTGCATCCGTATAGGAAATGTATTTTACTAAAAGTTCGGGTTTATTAATATTGATGTTGGCTGTAAAATTTCCATTTAAATCGGTATAGATAATTTTATTATCCAGTTTAATTTCAGCTCCTGCAATTTCTTCCCCACTTGTCTTATCGATTACTTTTCCGGAAATTAATTGTGTGTTCTTTTTTTCTTTATCCTTATTATTATTGCCTGCGATGGCTATAATTCCGGTAAAGAGTATAAGAAATGTTAAAAAAAAATTTTTCATTTTTTGAATGACTATTTATAAAACAAAAATAGTCTTCAATTCATGAACCAAAGGAATTAAACAATTAAACTATTATTACGGTTGTGTTAACAATGTAAAATTTAGGTTATACCAACATGCCACATTTTAGCATTGTGCCGAAAAAAATTCTGATGTAGGGATGGTGGCATTTATTTTATTAAGAAATTCATCGCTTTCAGAAGAAATTTTTGTTTTTACTTTTTCAAGTTGACTTCGTTCTTTTGGATTCATTTCAGCCGTTTCCATTGCTTTTTTCAGATGTTCGATTATTACCTGACAATCATGCCATTTACCCAACAACTCTGGCAAAACGTCCTTTTTAGGAAGTGTTTCATTCGCTTTCTTTAAACCCAAACTCCTTTGGTTAAAATTAAATTTTTTTAATTCTTTTCGTAGTAAATGAAGTTGTGGAGTTTTTAAAGTCTTTTGCTGAATTATTTTTTCAATTATTTTTCTTTTTTCTTTCGTATAGCTATTCACCTTTCTTTTATCCACCTGCATTATAAAGGGCTCCATTTTATAAATCGTTTTTTTTAGCTGTGCAGCAAATTTTTTATTTACAATCGAAAAGTATTTTTCTTTTTCTTTTAATCGGACTTGTTTTAAATTATTCCTGTAACCTTTAAGCATGTTGGTAAGAAAATATTTTTTCAATGTCGCCTCTTCGATCTGTAGCTCTCTGATCCTTCCTGCCTGACGGAAAATTAGTTTAAAAGGCTTAAATGTATTTTTTCGTTTAAAGTCTTTTGAGCAAAAATTTATCAATTCGAAACATGCATTTAATTTTTTTATTTCAACACGAAGTTTATGAAAAGTTTCAGGGGTATATGCCTCTTTGGGTTTTTTCAATAGCGTATCAATTTCATCTCCCTGCTTTTCTAAATATTTTTTTAATGATTTCATTCGTCAAAAATTAAATTCTACTAAAAAACTGAGAATATTAGACAAATGTAGTACATGCGCAATCAATTTTTCTTGATTTTAATCAGTTCTAAATAATTTTTCTTTTGGATTTTTTGAGTGGGAAGCGCATCCGTCATTCATTTTGGGAGTTTTAGAATAAAAAAGAGTTCTTAAAGTCTGTTTAAATTTTATTTGAAAATTTTGTTATTGCCGACGCAATGCCTTCGACAAGCTCAGGTTGACATCGCGCGTGGTCATATTGAGCCTGTCGAAATATCAGCGATAGGCTTAATGTAATAATTTGAATAAAATTTAAACAGGTTCTTAAAGAAAATAAATTTTTCGTTTTAATTTCCTAAAGTAAAGTTAATCTTAGCGTAATGTAACTTCCCACTTAGAGCGATACCTTCGTGTTTTTAAATTTCGATAATGATTATTTCCGAATTAAAAATACTACTTATTGATACGAATGTTGAAGTGATTTCTTCTGTCGAGCTTGCATTAAAGTCAGAAGGATTTAAAGTTTTTTCATCTTCTAATTCAAAGGAGGCAATACAGCTTGGCAAGGAAGAGCTTCCACATTTAGTGTTGGTTGATTTATTGATGCCCGAATTAGATGGAATTGATATTTGTTTGGAGCTAAGGTTAGATGAAAAATTAAAAGATACCTTAATTGTTTTTCATACTGAAACGAATGAAGATTATTCTCAAATAGCGGCGTTTAATGCAGGGGCAGATGATTATATTATAAAACCTGTAAAAATGAGGGTGCTTATCAGCAGATTAAAAGCATTGTTAAAAAGGCATATTATTTATAATGCACCATCAATTAAAAAAGAGGTTGCCAGTTTATTGATTGATCGGGAAAGATATTTGATCTTTAAAGATGGAGAAGAAATAATATTGCCACGAAAAGAATTTGAATTGCTCTCCTTACTTTCTACTTCACCCCGCAAAGTATTCACCCGTAAGGAAATTTCACAACTTATCTGGGGTTACGAAATTTTTGCACGGAACAGAACCATTGATGTTCATATTCGCAAGCTTCGCGAAAAGTTGGGTAACAAATACATTAAAACAATTAAAGGAATCGGGTATAGTTTGGAAATATAGGCGTAAACAGGATAGCGGATTATGAGTTATTATTTGTTGGAAGTCCGCCTGATTTTTTCTCTTTGTCCTTTTCATATAATTGATGGACCATACCATCAGAAAGTCCGATTTGAGGGACGATCATTTTTTCTATTTGCGCATGTTTAAGTACACTCAATAAAATTTTTGAAGCAGGAACAATTACATCCGCACGATCGGGATTAAGACCAAGGAGTTGGATTCGTTCGTCGTATGTATAGGATTCAAGCATCTCGTGGATGCCTTTTAATTTAGAAGTAGTGAGAAATTTATCAGGTTTTCTTCCCGACATTTTAAATATTTTATTAATGTTCCCTCCTGAACCAATTGCTATTAAAGGGCTGTAACCATTAGTGATCTCGCGCACCCAGCCTTTAAAATAATTCCAATATTCTTTATCAATTTTATTGTGAAGCATTCGGATGGTACCAATATTAAAAGATTGGGAAACAACGGCTTTGTTTTTTGAGTATAAAGTAATTTCTGTACTGCCCCCTCCGATATCAATATATAAGTATGAACTGTTGATATCTAAATGTTCTTCAATATGATTGGAATAAATGATGTCCGCTTCCGTTTTTCCATCAATGATTTCAATTTTTATTCCTGCTTCTTTGCGAACCCGTTCAATGATATCCCAACGGTTTTCAGCATCGCGCATGGCTGATGTTGCACAGGCACGGTAATCAATTGCATCGTAAACATCAATCAAAAGTTTAAATGCTTTCATTGAAGTGATTAGTTTTTCTACCTTTTCCGGGGATATTTTACCGTTCAAAAAAGAATCGTCTCCTAAACGCAAAGGAATGCGTACCAACTCTGCTTTTTTAAATGAAGTAGTTCCATTGTTAATGAAAACATTGGAAAGCAGCAAACGTACTGCATTTGAACCTATATCAATCGCTGCGAATTTCAATTATATTTTAAATTTTTCGTAGATTTCAAAAAATTATATATCTCCTCTTGTGCTCTTACTTTCTTTTTATTGTTGGTTGGTCTGTATTCGTTTTTTTGCTTACTATCCAGAATTCTGGCTTTTGTATTATCTAACCAAAGGATATCTAAAAGAGATCTTAATTGTTTTTGCAATGCAATGTCATAAATGGGCACTGCTACTTCCGAACGTTGATCGAAGTTGCGATCCATCCAATCTGCTGAAGATAAATAGTATTTTTCATTGCCTCCATTATAAAATACAAACACTCTGCTGTGCTCCAAAAATTTATCAATAATGGCAATCGCTTCAATATTCTCACTTACGCCTTTAACTCCTGCAACCAATGAGCACATTCCTCGAACGATCAATTTAATTTTTACACCTGCAGCACTTGCCTCGTAAAATTTATTGATCATTTGCGTATCGACCAGGTTATTCAATTTTAAAAAAATAGAAGCAGGTTTATTATTGATAGCATTCTTTATTTCTGTATCGATGAGCTGTATGATACGTTTACGCATAAAAAAAGGAGACACTAATAAATGTTTAAAGGTGCCCGATTTTAAATTATCTAAATAAAAGGTAAACACTTTTACGATCTCATCAGTAATTCGTTTATCTGCTGTAAGCAAACTGTGGTCGGTATAAACACGTGCAGTATCTCCATTAAAATTTCCGGTACCGAGATACCCGTAATTAAAAATTTTCCCGCTCTCTTTGCGTGATATCAAAAATAATTTTGAATGCACTTTTAATCCGGGTACACCATAAATTACTTTCGCTCCCTCTTCCTGCAGTTTGTTTGCCCAGTATATATTGGCTTCTTCATCAAATCGCGCTTGCAGTTCAATTACTGCTATTACCTGTTTGCCATTTTTAAGAGCGTTAATAAGTGCTAGAACAACATTGGAGTTTTTTGCAACGCGATACAATGTAATATATATGCTCTGTACTTTTGGGTCAATAGAAGCTTCACGTAACAGGTCGATGATATGATCAAACGATTGGTATGGAAAAGTGAGCAGTACATCTTTTTGTTTTAAAATTTTAAAAAAACTTGGCTGATCTTTCGGCCTCGACTGAGAAGTGGGTAGTTCGGGATGCTTAAGAGCCGGTGTTGGTGGATATTTTAAATTGGTGCCACCAATATTCGGGAAGGAAATAAAATCTTTAAAATTATGATAGCGCCCGCCCGGGATAAGATTATCACCTTTGCGTAGTTTAATTTTTTTCATAATTAAAGCCAGCATATCAGGCGCAATTTCGCTATCGTAAACCAATCGCACCGGCTGACCCTTTTTTCTGGCTTTTAAACCTCTTGATATTTTTTCAACAAAACTCTTTGACAGATCATTATCTATATCAATCTCGGCATCTCTGGTTAATTTAATATTATATGCCTCGATGTAATCATGTCCGAAATTATTAAATACATCTTCTAAGCAAAAACGAATTACATCATCCAAAAGAATAACAAAATTTTTATCTTTTTCTTTAGGCAATACTACAAAACGGGAGATATTATCGGTTGGTACTTCTATTATTGAATATTTATTTTTTTTCGTTTTGATATTACTTCCCAACTTTACAATCAGATAGCCTGATCGATCTTTCAAATAGGGAAATTGAGAGGAGTTGTCGAGCATTATTGGGAAAAGCGATGGCATTATATTTTCCCGAAAAAACTTTTTAATAAATACGCTTTGCTGAATGGAAATATGCTTTTCGTTTATTATAAAAATATTATTGCGCCCTAATTCTTTAAGAATATTTTGATAAACATTTTCAAACTTTATTTGCTGCTCAATAACAACTTTCTGAATTTTATTTAAAAGCAGTTCAGGATTTTCTCCGATTATTCCTTCCGCTTTTTTAGGATATTTTACTGCACGCTTTAATGCGGCAACGCGTACACGAAAAAATTCATCGCGATTATTAGAAAAAATTCCTAGAAATTTTATACGTTCAATTAAGGGGACAGTTTTATCTTCTGCTTCCTGCAAAACCCGTTCATTGAAGGATAGCCAACTTAATTCCCGATTATTTAATACACTAATTTTTTTCATAGTAGCAAAAAGGACTCAATCGAACTCAAATAAATTCAGAATGAGCTATTCATAAAATAGGATAGCAAAGGTCGGAAAAAATATTCTTCGATTTTTATTTTTGTGCGATCCTTTTAATGGGGGCTTTAACAACCTTTTTGGGAATGAGAGTCGTTTTTTGTGCAACGATTTTAGAGGGAGCTTTTTTAATTTTAGCTTCTAATTTAATCGTTTTAAAAAACTTCTTGGCTACTGATTTTGCAGCTTCTTGAGTAGCTTTTTTTATTTTTTTTGTGGCTAAAGGATTGGCTTTAGTCAAAACATCTTCAATGGTTTTTACCAATGTTAATTCAAGTTCTTTACGTAAAATTTTATTACTCATTTGATGTAGATTTAATAGTATAAATTAATATTGAATGAACGAACATTGAATTTATGACCCTAATTATGGCTTAAAATTCGTAAAAATACAATGGCATTAATCATAAAATAAAAACCTTAACAATTATTTAACGAATAGTTTTTTAAATATGATTCTTAGGAAAATCATACAGGATAAGCTTTCCGTTGGTATTGTCAATTTTTCCCCATTCTTTAAAATCGGCTGGAAATTGAATTCCAACAGTAGCGCAGGTAGGCAAATTTTCAGTTAATGGCGTGATCAAGCCGGAAGCCAGATCACTGATTATTGGATTGTGCCCAAACAGCATAATGCTTTTAAATTGATCATCAATATGTTTTATAATATCGATATATTGATTGACCGAAGTTTCATACAAGTTCTCGTTGATAATAACTTCCGATGTTTTTAGTTTAAAAATCCGACAAAAAATAAGGGCTGTTGAAATAGCGCGGATGGCCGGACTGGAAATAATCAGATCGGGCATCAATTTTTTTTCTTTCAGGATATTACTCATCGAATAGGCATCACGGTAGCCACGTGAATTAAGCGGTCTGTCAATGTCGGCTAAACCATTTGTGCCCCAATCGGATTTTGCGTGACGAACGAGATAGAGTGTTTTCATATATTTTGCATAAATATATGTTTTTATGCATCAGTAAATATACTATGTTTTTTATATATGAGTCATTCTGGGCAACCAACTTACTTCTTCGTGATTCATGAGTCCTCTTATCAGGCTTAATAAGAGTTTTGGGCGGATAGGTTTTACAATGAAATATTCTTCACTTGATACATACAAATAATCTTTTAGTTCTATTAAACTAAGTATACTTGTGTTTTTTAATTGCTCTTTTTTAAAATCTTTATTAAAGAGTTCTACCGCAGATTCCATATTAAGCGTATTTAATACGATCAAATCAGGACTTGTTTTTATGGCTAGTTCCAACACCTCTTTCAGGCTATTGGATTTAAAAATTTCGAAACCATTTTCAATTAAATTGGCTTCCATAAATTCCATTTCTCTTTCGTCATCAAACACTAATAAAATACGTTTCATCGTTTTCATTGCTCGATAGAATTATTGTATAAATCGTAAACAGGTATTCAATTATGATCGTTCGACCATTAAAAAGCAATTTAATTTTCTTTTTCAGCCATCACCCGATTGACTATTGCTAAAAGATATTCAAACCGGATAGGCTTTGTTACAAACTCATCGGCTCCGGATAGCATGGCGTGTAACACCTTATAATCATCGCATAAAGCAGTAAGAAATATAAAAGGTGTTGAATTCATTTCGGAATTTTTCCGAATAATTTTACACATATCTATACCATTCATTTCGGGCATTAAGATATCTGAAATAATAACTTGTGGAAGTTCGGATTCCGCTTTTTGAATGCCTTCCAAACCATTATTAGCAGTTATTACCTTGAATTCATTTTTACGAAAATTATAGGAGAGAAATTCCAGAATATCCGGTTCGTCATCAATCAGTAATATTTTTTGTTGGGGTTCCATTTTTTTATTACAAAGATATTGGCTGTTTACAATCTGAATATGCAAGAATTGTTACCTTATCGTTAATTTTAGATTGCTCAGATAATTACAACGGCGAGTTTTTAAAAAATGTTAATTTGTAAAAAAGCAATAATTGTATTGTTATAAATAGTCACTATAGTACATTTAAAAAAAATTCAAAAATGTATTAAAGCATTATTTATTTTGAATAGTTTGCCGGAAAAATTCTAAAAAAGGTACGACTGTTGTTAATTATTTGGTAATATTGAATTAACAATGTGTTTATTAGTTATCGATAATTTTATACTGAAATTTAAAAACAAACAATATGAATAGTAAATACAAGATTTTATTAGTGGATGATGAGCCGGATATTTTGGAATTCTTGAGTTACAATCTAAAAAAAGAAGGCTACAATGTATATACCGCAGGTAATGGAAAAGAAGCTTTGGCGATTGCGAAAGTTGAAAATCCACACTTAATAATATTGGATGTGATGATGCCTGATATGGATGGCATTGAAACATGCAGAGAAATACGTGAGATACCGGGATTAAAAAATGTAATGATCGCATTTTTGACTGCCCGCAACGAAGATTATTCGCAAATTGCAGGTTTTGATGTAGGTGCGGATGATTATATCAATAAACCCATTAAACCGCGTGTTTTAACCAGTCGTATAAAAGCCCTGTTAAGACGTAGCGGAACAACCGAAAGCGTTTCAAGTGATAAAGTGGATATGGGCGGAATTAGAATTGATCGTGAGCGTTATTTGGTGATACAAGACGGGGTCGAAATTAATTTGCCGAAAAAAGAGTTTGAGTTGCTGGATCTGCTTGCTTCTAAACCCGGTAAAGTATTTACGCGCGAAGTGATCTTGGATAAAGTATGGGGAGGTGATGTAGTGGTGGGCGACAGAACCATTGATGTTCACATTCGTAAATTGCGTGAAAAGTTAGGCGAGGATTTTATCAGGACGGTTAAGGGGATTGGTTATACATTTGAATTTTAGAATTGGTATTGTTTTATTCCCCTTTCAAAGGGCTTGTTCTGATTCCCCCTTTCAAAGGGGGCTAGGGGGATTAATCATTATTGATGAATTATTTTCTACATTAGCATTATAATTCAATCCAATGAAATCGATTTCACCTAAAGTTTTATTATTAATTGCAGCCGTCATGCTTGCCTTGATCGTTTCGACCGGCATTGTTATTTATATGCAAGTAGTAATGTCACATATTCAATGGAATTGGGTGGTTGCCGGATTAATTATTTCATTCATAACTTCAGGAACGTTATTGCTCTTTGTTAATATTTTTCTATTTAAAAAGGTAGATCAGTTGCTGACAACCGTTAAAAATTTTCGTTTGCAAAGTGATATCCCTCATCCAAATATAGAATATAGTAGTAATTCCATTTACAACCTTGATCTTGAAATTTTAGCTTGGGCAGATGATCGTAAAAACGAAATTGAACGTCTGAAAAAACTGGAAGTGTATCGGAAAGAATTTTTAGGAAATGTGTCTCACGAATTAAAAACGCCCATATTTAATATTCAGGGTTACGTGTTAACCCTTTTAGATGGCGGATTAGAAGACGCATCGATTAACAGAAATTATTTGGGGCGGGCTGAAAAAAGTGTAGATCGTATGATTACCATTATTGATGATTTGGAAGCTATTTCACAACTTGAAACAGGTGAATTGCATATAGAACCGGAGCGATTTGATATCACCGCCTTGACGAAAGATGTAGTGGATGCTCAAGAATTGAAAGCTACAACAAAAGGGATTATGCTTTCTTTACCTGAAGATATCAAGCCCATTTTTGTTGTTGCCGATAGATTCAGAATACGGCAAGTGATTGTAAATTTAATCGTTAACTCTGTTAAATATGGCAAGGAATATGGTGAAACCCAGATTCGTTTTTATGATTCAGGTGATAACATTTCTGTTGAAATTGCAGATAACGGAATAGGCATTGCGAAAGAACATTTGTCGCGTTTGTTTGAACGTTTTTACCGTGTTGATAAAAGCAGATCACGTGAGCAAGGAGGCACCGGTTTGGGTTTAGCGATTGTAAAGCACATTATTGAAGCACACAGTCAAACGATTAAAGTAGCAAGTACGGAGGAGATAGGAACTGTGTTTTCATTTACTTTGAAAAAGGGATAAAAAATTACCACAGAGACACGGAGAGCACAGAGGTTCACGGAGTTCAGTTTCAAACAAATTTTTATTTAGATACTTCATTAGCCTTCTCTGTGTTTCTCTGTGCCTCCGTGGTTAATTTATCAAAGTTTCAATTCTTTTTTCCAGCAGATTCTCATTTTCAACATTTTCAAAACCCCTATAATTTTCAACTTCTTTTAAAGCTTTTTGCAGATCAAATTCCGATTGTTTTTGGCAATAAGCGATCTTTTTTTTCATAAATATTTCTGCCAGATATTCTTGCTCAGTTTGTCCGGTGGTTGGAATAAAAATGGCCTTTTTACCAAGTATTGCCAGATCCATAACTGTTGAATACCCTGAACGAGAAATAATAATTTTTGATTGGAGTATCGCTTTTTCCATCTCATCGGTTTTTAAATGTGATACTATTTCCATGTTATTTATTGTTTCTCTTTTATGTTGAATCTCTGTTTTGCCACATACAATTAATGCTTTTAATTTACTTTGTCTCACTTGTTCAATAGCTAATTTTTCAAAAATACTTCGTTGAGGTTCCGGTCCGGATACGATTACCATTATATCGTAAGTAATAGCAGACGGTATGGAAATACTGGTTTTGTTGAATCTCGATAACGATCCAATAAAAAAAGCATTCGTTGGCAATGAATATTTATGTGCCAGATCACCGGATAGATTAGTCGCGTCTTCCATATCCGGAATCCAACATTCATCATATTTTTTTATGAAATATATGTTCATGTGATGCAACAATTTTTCAGCGAAGGGTATTTTTATCATTAGCTGATGCGTAATAAAAATGCTTTTTATTTTCTTATTCCACATACCGAATCGGTTATCAGAAATGACAATATCGATCTTTTTTTCTTCAATGATTTTTTTTAGAGATTCATGTTCCTTATAAATTCCATTAATAATTTTAGGGATAGAAAAAATCATTTTCCATATCATGGAATTTTCATCTGGATAAGTGATATCAACACCTTTTAATTGAATGAATTCCAGATCCGGAAATTCCTGTTTTAAAAGTTCCAGTGGTCTGCCATCGGTCGCAATGATTATTTCCGCATTTTTT
The DNA here is from genome assembly GCA_003151745.1 of Bacteroidota bacterium. GTDB lineage: Bacteria > Bacteroidota > Bacteroidia > AKYH767-A > 2013-40CM-41-45 > PALSA-967. Next base: position 143,709 of record PLYJ01000220.1, on the reverse strand, counting down.
TTTATCAATAAACGAATGATCGGGATGCAGCGTGTGGCGTGCCCCAAGCCCCAGTTAAGCGGACAAATGAGTATTCGTTTCATTTATTAAGTTCAAAGTTAGAAAGTTTAAAGTTAGAAAGTTAAATGTGTTAATTTTCCAATCAACTTTTTTAAGTTTAAAATAGCTAATGAAAATTCAGAGTTATTTGTTTTACTAACAATGTTGTTTTTATCAGTTCCCAACTTTAAACTTTCTAACTTTGAACTTTAAACTAAATGCATGGCTAAACGAAAATTAAAAAAATTTGCAGAGGTGCGTTCATTCGACAATTGTTTTTTCTTGTCGTTCGAAGATTCACGAGCAGAAGGATTACCCCTGAAAGGCAAATGGCATAAAGATTATTTTAAGAATAACAATCCTATCATATTAGAGCTTGGTTGCGGGAAAGGTGAATATACTGTGGGTTTGGCAAAGCGTTATCCGGATAAAAATTTTATCGGTGTAGATATAAAAGGCAATCGCATCTGGACAGGTGCAAAAGCAGCGGTCGAAAACAAAATGAATAATGTTGCTTTTATTCGTACCCGAATTGATTTTATTGATGTCTGTTTTATTGCCGGTGAAGTATCTGAAATTTGGATCACATTCCCTGATCCTCAGCCTCAATTATCCCGTATCCGCAATCGGTTAACGAACATGATATTTCTGAACAGATATAAAAAAATATTGAGTGATGATGGTATCATTAATTTGAAAACGGATAGCGCATCGTTTTATGAATATACTTCAGAGGTAATAACAGAAAACAAATTAGAATTATTAGATGCAACAAATGATCTTTATGCTGATACTACTCAACGCGACGAAGCATTAACATCTATTAAAACATATTATGAAAAAAAGTTTTCGGAAAAGGGATTCAAGATCTGTTATTTGAAGTTTAAGATTTAATAATTTTAATTTAGAAAACACAAAAGGAGTTAAAAAGTTTTAGACACGAATTACACTGATTTTTTTTCGTGTTCAATTCGTGAAATTAGTGTCAGCTATATTTTCAGATGAAAAAACACGAAGATTTTTTTCAAAATGTATATCAAGTAGTCCGACTTATTCCGAAAGGACGCGTTACAAGTTATGGTGCAATTGCAAAGTACCTGGGAGCTGCCCGTTCATCGCGCATGGTAGGATGGGCAATGAATGCAGCGCACTCACAAAAAAAATATGTTCCTGCGCATCGCGTAGTAAATCGCAATGGTGAGCTCACCGGTAAACATCATTTTTCAACACCTTTTTTAATGAAGGAATTACTGGAGAAAGAAGGAATAAAAGTTACAAAGGATACGATCAAAAATTTTGATAAATTTTATTGGGACCCGATGAAGGAATTGGAGTTATGATTTTGGCTTGATGTAATAATAGAACTGACCTATTCAGAAACTTATTTATCAAAAAAGCTTAGCTATTTTCTTAACGCTTCCGTCATTATATTGATAAATATATACACCTTCAGAAACTTCATCTATGGTTATTTCCTGTCCAACTGAATTATAAATATGCAGTAGTTTTTTGGGGATTGCAGGAAAGGATAATTCATCAATACCAACCAGGCAATTAGTAGTGCTATAAATATCGTTTGATTTTTTTGACCAGCCGGCATGTGAAGCCAATTGCTTGGCATTTACGCATATTGTTTTGGCTGCCGAGGTTCCAAAAATATTTGTAACATTCAAAGAAGTTAAAGCGGTGTCCAAGCTGACATCTAAATTAATAAGGTTGCTGGTTTGCAGAGCAAGCAAAGTAGTAAGGTTTGTATTTTTACTTAAATTTATTGATGCAAGTAATGTACAATATACAATATCCAAATGGACTAATGTGGAGTACCCACTTAAATCAAGGGAAGTGATTTTTGTATCCCCGATATCAATCCATTTTAAGGAAGTATTGGAACCTGCAGTGCAACTGTTAAGAGAAGTATTATATGGGCAATATAAATAAACCAATGAAGTAAGCATACTAACATCCAGACTTGTAATTAAAATCTGCGCGCATGATAAAGAATCTAAATGAATGTTAGCATGTAAATCCAGAATTGTAATATTATTGGTGTCACATTCTAATAAGGTTAAATTCGTAAAAGCCTCGATGCCGGTTAAGTTAGAGATGGTATCTCCGCGTACAGATATTCTGGTTACTACTAAAGCTTCGCTTACTTGTATTTCAGTATCACTATTTGTATTGATGCTGCTATTGCCAACAAGGTGTTTTTTAAAATTAGCATCAGGTATGGTTACATTTTGCGCTTGTATGTTTAAAGTAGTTAAAGCGATACTTAGAAATAAAGTAAATTTTTTCATGCGAATATTAATTTTTTAAAATATAATTTTATATGATAATTTTTCAGGTAAAAATAAAACATTTCCATCTTTCACAAACTGACATTTGTGAGAAAATAAATAACTCTGCAACTCTGCTGCAGGCTTATTTATTTTTTAGATTTATTTGACGATTTATCGGCTTCAGCCTGAATAGGGCTGCATTCGGTGGTACTCCAAGAACAAGAAGCGTCTTTTTCCAAAACACTTTTCACATTATTTGTTAATTTCATTTGAATGGAATTTAAACAAACCATTTTTAAATTAGGGTTGTTGTAGCACCATAAATAAATCAATGCTGCATTTGTTCTAAGGTCTAAAAATGAGAGTTGGTTATTAAGACAGCTTAAGCTAATTAAAGCGCTATCATTGCTTATATTGAGCGATGAGAGTTGGTTATTGTAACACCATAATCCGGTTAACATTTTATGGTTGCTCAGATCCAATGATTTGAGTTGTGCATTATCGCACCATAATTCATTTAAAGCAGTATTTGTACTGACATCTAATGATGTGAATTGGTTTCTGGAGCAACCTAAATCTTTTAAATCTACATTACTGATTACAGTTAAAGCAGTGAGTTGATTATTGTTGCAATATAGTGAAGTCAATGCTTTATTCGTATTTAAATTTAACAGTGATATTTTATTATCAGAGCAGGACAATCGCATTAGCCCTATTGTTCCCCGCAAATTTAATGTTGTAAGTTGATTGTTATGACACCATAGGTCTGTCAGTGCTGCATTCATATTCACCGCCAATATATTTATGAGGTTATTATTGCAGTATAATACAGTTAACATGGTACTGGCGCTAACATTTAGCTTGGCGATTTGATTCCTGGAGCAATCTAATTCGACCAATGCTTCATTGTTGCTTACATTTAAGGCAGCAAGCGAGTTATGAGAGCATATTAATTTTTTGAGCGCGGTATTCGTTTTTAAATTTAATTCTTTGAGTTGGTTGCCGTCACAATCCAGATCTGCTAGTTTAGTGTTGGCGCTTGTGTTTAAAGCAGTAAGCATGTTATGGGAGCAATGTAAAGAAGTTAAAGCGGTATCATTACTTACATCTAAAATGGGTAGTGCGTTAAAATCGCAATTCAGATCAGTAAGGTCCATATTTTTGCTCACGTCTAACGTTGAAAGCACGTTGTGTGAGCATATCAGCCAATTCAGCTTACTGTTAGCACTTACATTTAAAGTGCTGAGTTTATTGCTTTCACAATTTAAATAAGTCAGGGAGCTGAAAGCTTCAATTCCTGTGAGATCAGCTATTGCAAGAGAATCTATGCTCAAATGTTTAACCGATCTGGCTTCGATGAAAGTAATTAAAGAGTCATGATTAGTATTGATGCTGTCATTTTTTAGAAGATAATTTCTAAAATTAACATCAGGTATATTAACAAAAGCTGTTTGAATTATAGCAACCGGGACAGCATTAAAGGTATTGATGCTATCTTTTTTGGGTGGAGAATTTTTAAGATCGGGAGCAGGTATCGTTGCTGCTTGTGTTGTAGGTTTAGCAATAGAGGCATCGCTATTTGCCTTGACACTGTCATTCTTTGGTTGGGAAATTTTAATATTAGGAGGTGCAAGTACAGAATTTGCAACCTGAGCTTGAATTTTAACGACCAAAAAGGCACAACATAGATATAGCAGTAGTTTCTTCATAGGCAAAATCTTATAGCGAAGGTAGCGACTTTTTTTAGCCCGCCAAGCCATAGAGTTTCGAAAAAAGTTAACAACTTAGTTGTATAAATTTAAATTAAAAATTCGATTATTAAAAAAAAAGTATTACAAATATTTTATTTAGTGATTTTTTTTCTCTTTTGAAAAGTCCTTCCATGTAAAAATTATTGGAAGAGCCTTTACAGTTATGGAAAAAGCGTTAATGATATAATATCTGCGGATACACTCCAAAATACAGGCACACAGAAGAATCAATGATAAACCAGATGCTGAACGACAAAACAATTGCATTTCTGGCCCATCGTTGTTTTTCTTTGAAAGGATACCGGGCAATAAAGGCTAGTAAAATATAGCAGCAAGCAATAGTTCCACCCAAAGGTCCATAAATAAAAGCACGGAATGGTTCTACTTCAGATGGAAATTGAGAACTATGCCAAAAAATACTGGTAAGCATTTTATCATACGGTAGGAATAATATATTGTTTCCATAGAATGCAAAGACAATTCCGTAAAAGGCAAAAAGTAAACTGGTATAGAAAAGCCATTTTTGCCAGAATAAAAAATTTGATCGCTCAGAACGGGTTTCCATGTGTTTGCTTGATAATGCCATTCGCTAATGTGGGAAATAAATTAAATAATCCGATCGTCCTTTTGGTTAAAAAAGGATATTCGGAAAGTTTTTGCAAATAGCGGCTTAATTTTATCCGTGTTGAGAATTCTTTGTTCCAAAAACCACTGTAATTAAATACTAATTGTTGTTTCGTAATTTTTTTAGAAAAGTATTGATCTATGTTATCTGCTAATACAGATGCCGATCGAAGTCCCATACTCATACCATTGCCTGTAATGGGTGCCATGCTTCCGGCAGCATCGCCCAAGAAAAATGAATTGTCTGTAACGGGCTCTCTGATCAGAAAATTGATCCCGCTAACAGTAACAGGTTCTTTAAAAATAAATTCAGCAGTAGTAAATATTTTTTCGAGGTTACTATTTTTAAATAAAAAGGTCTTTTCCAATTCAGGAATAGAGTTATTTACCTCGTTGAGATTTTTTGAATTAACGATGTAACATAAGCAGGATAACCCTTCTTCTATATTGGAAATGCCACAATAGCCTCCAGGGAAATTATGGATCTCGATCAGTTTAGGATCTCTTGAAAGTTTTATATGATATTTAATTCCCACATAATTGGTGCTATTGGCTGATGTCTTTTCAGTAGTTTTAAAATTTGAATTTCTTCCTGTTGAATTGCAAACAAGTGATGCCATTATATTGCCGGAGTTTGTTTTAATAACGTAACTATTATTATCATCACTATTAACATCCTTTGCTTTACAATCAAGCATAAATTTCACACCCTGTTTTTCAGCTTCTTTAAATAACATTTCTTCCAACAAGTAACGGCTGATTCCAAAGCCTCCCAAGTCGAGCTTTGTAGTAAATTCCTTATTGTTACCTGCCGTCAATTTGAAATTGTTTATCACCGGAAGGTTAAGATTTATTAAAGCCGGACAAATTTTTTGTAAATAATTTTGCGATTCCATGGATATATATTCGCCGCACACTTTATGCCGAGGGTAATTGCCTTTTTCAATAACAATAATATCATAACCGCGCTTTTTCAGATCTATCGATAAAGAAAGACCGGCAATGCCACCGCCAATTATTGCAACATCGTATTTCATTCCTTTGCGATTAAAATATACCTGAATGCAAAATTCCATTTTACAGAATAATTTTTGAATCCTGCTTTTTCAAGTAATGATATCAGTTCATTTCTTTTAAATCCTCTCCTTACTGAAAGTGGCGCATCGTTCTTTACCAAATAGGATCTTGAGAAGATAGAAGTAAGAAATTTAATACTGTAATATGCAAACCAATTGCGATGTAGGTCATTGGCAAGAATAATACATTGATTGGCTTTTCCGAATTTGAATAGATCAATTATTTCTTCATCCGTAAGATGATGCAAAAACAAACTGCAATGAATCACATCTATCTTCTCAAGAAGTTCTTTTGAAATATTCCGGTAGTCATCGCAAATAAGTTGTTTGTTATTTAAGCCCTTCAAATTGCCTTGTGCGTATGTTACACAGTCATTCTTCAAATCAACACCGTAGAAAAATAATTTAGTATTCTTATCAGAGAATTTTGCAAGCTGTTTAATGGAATCACCTCCGCCAAACCCGATATCCAAAATTGTTTGAACCGATCTTGTTGAATTTAAAATTGAAGTCAATCCTTTTCTGGAAGCGTTATATCCTCCTAATCGTTTATTGATGATATCTAATTCGAGTAAATTTCGATATAGGTCCTTGGTTTCAATATTACTATTGTCGAGATATTCCTTCTCGTTTGATCTATATTTCAATAGCATATTCTTGAAAGGAATGGTTAAACTTATTCTCAGGATTTTTGTCTACCGAGGAAAAACGAATCATCTCAATGTTAAGTCCCGGACCGAAAGCGCAAGAAAATATTTTTTTACTTTCAGAATGTCCGGTCTCTTTTATTTTGTTGAAGATACTATTTAAAATGAAGAGGATAGTTGGCGATGACATATTTCCATATTGTTGCAAAATGTTCATTGAATCGGCGACATTCTCTTCACTTAGAAGCATTTTTTCCTGAACAGCTTCTACAATTTTAACACCTCCGGGATGGATCGCCCAATAGTCTATTTCCGATTTATTATTTCCAATAAAACTACTTATAGCATCGTGAATATTTTCTTTGATGGCTGAAACAACGTCAGAACTCAAATGCATCCTGAAAGCAGAAGAGGTAATTTTCCATGTCATCAAGTCGGCAGTATTTGGAATGAAATCGCTACCGATATCGTCAATTTGTAAAACCACTTTATTTTCAACATGCTTGTTTTTATCTCCGCAAACAATTACCGCTGCAGCTCCGTCTCCAAATAATAAATTGGCAATAATATCTTCATCCACATCTGAAGGATAAAAATGCAAAGAACAAAGTTCTGCGCTAACGATCATGATGCAGGCATTCGGGTTCGACTGCGCGATATAATGCGCCTGCTTAAGCGCTTTCATAGCTGCATAACAGCCTAAAAAATTCAGCGCCGACTTTTCTGTATGCTGAAGTCCGAATTGTTCAGCGATCAAAAATTCTAAACCCGGGGCAAATAATTCGGTGCAACTTACGGTGATGAGGTGTGTAATTTCACTAGGTTTAACAGATGTTTCCATCAATAATTTATTGATAGCATTTACAGCAAGAGGTATAATTTTATTTCTGTATACCTGCATTCTTTTTTCAATCGGCTGCTTAAAATCCCCATCAGTATATAATTCGTAAGCATTTCCATTATAGTCTGGAATACAACTGTAACGGGATCTATCTTTGTTTTTTTGTTTAAGAAATTCAACTTTTTTATGAAGCGGCTTTTTTCATCGGATGCAAATGCCTCGGAATAAAAACGCGCCATGTCTTCCTTTTCAATGCGGAATTCAGGAACGGCTGTTGATATGTGGAGGATGAATGACATCGGAATTATTTTAAAAGTAAAATTAAAAAATAGAGATTGTTCAGCAATGATGAAAGTACAAGCATCACCATGGTGTTTTTAAAATTGACCTGCTCGGCATTTTTAAATGATCTGAATGTCCAGAATATAAAATATAGAGTAGATGGCAGCATCACAATATTAAAGAGCCAAAAATTATTTAATGTGTTTGAAAATGATAAATAAACAAAGAGGGTGGCAATAGCAAAAAAAAGCGTAGAAAAAATGAATGTCCCTTTTATGCCCAGCAGCATACTCAGAGTTTGTACGCCATCTTTACGATCGGCTTCATGTTGGTAAATTTGAGTCAGAGGATAGATGGTTCCGATAAAAAAGGAAGATGCGATCGCAGAAAAAATAACGGACCGGTTTGAAAATAAATGAATGGAAGAAAGAGCAAATATATTAGCGCAAAATATCCATGCACCCTGAAAAATAAAAACAACTAAAAAACCAATGATCGGAAATTTTTTGAGCCGGATATTTCTATTGCTGTATAAACGCGAAGTGATGATGTAAAGGACAACAAAAAAAGCAAAATAATTGTTGATCAAAAACGAAAGCGATATCGCTGCTATATCCATGAAGTTTGATAAATGCAGGAGTAGCTTGGTCGGTTTTGGTGGTGAGGCCAATCCGCCGATAGGTCCTTCATCCATATCATTATAGCTGTTGTATCCATTACTGGATGGGAATACCAATAGATGCCAAATTGCAAGCACAAGAAATAACTGAAAATTAATAGGAGGTTGAATATAAAAAAAAGAAAATAGGGATACAGGCAATAAAAATATTGAAAACGGAAACCTCAGAAGCGTTACTGTATTTTTAATATTATCCACTTGTTCTTATCTATAATTTTCATAGCCAAATTCCAAAGCAAATGTAACCTCATTTTAAATGAAAATTATTACATATTTCGCAGAATATTTACATAATTCACACATTGTACAATCCGATTTATGAGATCTCTTAATTAAGCAGTACCACTTCCGTATGCGGTATGTGTTCAGCCTGTTCTATCTCTTTCGGATTTCCCTGCACGACCACTAAAAAATTTCCTTCTGAGATTTTTTTTCATATCGGATCACAGATTCTTTTTTAATACCTAAAGTGGCCAATAATGTTAGGATACCTCCTCTTACCAAACCAGATCAAAGCCTGCAATGATGCCAATAATAGCTTCTGCACCATACAAAAAAGCCGAACCCCGGAATCAAAAAAACCCCTAAACTGCTTAATAGTCCGGTTACAGAACCAACAAAGGAACCAATTACCAATGGATTTATTTTTCGAGTTATTTTTGATTTAGTCTATTGATTCAAAAGTAGGATGCTCATTTATATGAATAAATGATTTGCATCAGGCATTCAGATGATCGTTATTAGTTTTAGAAAAAAGTATAAAAAATACAGGAGCATGTAAAACTTGGTATCAGATAATTTTTCCGAAAAAATCTAATATAGAAATTTCATACCTTTGAATTCCCTTGATAAAAAGTATTCAATGTTTTAATTTGAAACCTAAATATTAACATGAGTAAACCTGCAAGCAATAGCACTAAAATAAGTCCAACCGCACATTATACCGGTTACATTTGGTTTAAGAACGGATTGTCAGACGCGCGTCTTCGTACTACACAAGGCGCTGTTTTATACAAGTTATTGCAGCCCCTAATGAAGTATTCATCTGCAAGAAAAGGCCCGGTATTAGAAGATTTTTTAATGGCACGTCATCAACTCATCGACTTTCATTTGCAGGAAGCGATTGAGTCAGGAACCATAACACAAATAATTGAAATTGCTGCAGGCCTCTCTCCAAGGGGTTTACGATTTGCAAAAAAATATGGCGACAAAATAACATACATCGAAGCAGATCTGGAAAGTATGGCCAAACAAAAAAAACAATTAATAGGAAGCAGCATCGATTCTGTGCATCATCAAATAGTAACCATTGATGCCTTAGCGGATAATGGTCCCGATTCGCTTGCAGAACTGGCAAAAAAATTATCTCATCAAAGCGGGGTGGCAATTATTACCGAAGGATTAGTAAATTATTTTGACGAAAATAATGTAAGAGGAATATGGAAAAGATTTTCTCAAACACTTTCTCAATTTCCAAATGGACTTTACCTATCAGACATTCACCTGAAGAAACAAAATAAAGGAAGGATTGCCAATATATTTTCTAAGATCCTTTCCATTTTTGTGAGAGGTGGCGTTTACCTGCATTTTCAAAATCGGGAAGAAGCTGAAAAAGCGCTTATTGAATGTGGATTTAAAATTGCGAAGCTGCACAAACCAAGTGAGTGGGCAGACAAAATAAGATCGTGTGAAAAAAACGGTGCCAACCTGGTCAGGATTATAGAAGCAAGGATATAAATTCAAGCTTTTCCTTTTTTAGAACAAACCTCTGATTCTTTTTTCAGCAAATACAAAAATGAAATATCCTGAGGATTTAAATTATCTTTTTATATCATGTGAGTTATCCGATTTAAAAAGCTTTTAGCAATCTAAAGTCCTGATACATTTTCAGTATCCAATAAAAACAAAAACCTTTGTGAAAGAAATGCTTTCAATTGTTATTGTGTAGAGGTAGTGGAGTCCACCAACCAAATCTCGAACTTTTTGATTGATGATCTCAATGTTTTAGTTCAGTTAAACGACTATCTAAAGGGCATTTCAGCCAACACTTCCAATTTTAAGGAAAAATAAATTTTCGGGAACAATCCACTTAAAGCAATAGCCTGATCTTTATCTTTATGCGTATGCGATAAAAAAATATCGGATTTAACCGGAGGAAACCAATTTGCCTGAAGCTTTGATCCATCAAGCCTTCCATTAATGTTTTTGAAATTGTCGAGAAAGCTTTTTACCAAAGATTCCTTTTGCTCATACAATTTTTTTCCCTCGACCAAAGAATGAGTAAATAAGTTTTTGCCTTCCGGAAATTTCAAATTAAATCCTCTATACATATTTTATTTTTTACTTTTACAGTCTTGTTCGATTTATTTTACAGGAGCTACGTCAATAGAATCATGCCCACTATTATATCCTCACAGTGCTTCTACTGTGTTTTCATATTAACTTTAGATTTAATTTTATGAAGTAAGATTTAGCTTTTTTGCAATTATCTTTCTGAATTTGCAAATTATTGTTTCACCATCTTTTTCGTTTCAATAATGTTACCATCAACCACAAGAGTATAGGTATAAATGCCGTTTGTTAAATCCTGTGCAAATACATTTAAAGAACCTTTTCCCTTTTGGATAAGATCAACAGAATTTATTAACATCCCTTTCGCATCATAGAACAACATTTGAGCTTTAACGATATTATCCGGTAAAAAATAATTAATAGTTGTTTGCTCCGCAAAAGGATTTGGAACATTTTGCGCCAATACAATTGTTTGCGAATTATTTAAGTTCACATTGGTTTGGTTGCTACTACTATCAGAAAGACTTTTCAAAAGCCCAATTATAGGAAGTTTTGGAGCATTGCAACAAGCATTAATTGAATTAGATAGTTGAGTTAATTGATTTTGCACCGCAGCATTGATTGAATCTTGCTTTGTTGTTTTGCTTGTTAAGTTTGTAATTGCTCTTAAACTGTCTATTGTTTTTTGTTGCTCTTGTATACCTTTCATTAAAATAGCGATGAAGGCATTATAGTTTAAGGTTTTATAAGTTATTGCCTGATGAATAACATTTCCTGCGCTATCAAGATCAGCAGACTTATTCATGTTTGAAATTAATTCGGGCAATACTGTTTCTACTTGTTGGGCAATTAAGCCATATTGTTTTTGGCTTGAGAAATTCATCCCATAAACGTTAGCAGTATCAAAATTAAATGTTTTTGGCTGCATTTGTTTTATAATTCCTAAGGCATTAGTAATGGAATCAATATTTGTTTTGAATTGCTTGTCAGAAGTCCATTGTCCAGAACTACATGTAGCCGTTCCGTTTATATTAACATTTCCATCAAAATAACCTGCGTAACTATTTGGATCGGTAGGGGAAGCAATGCCCCATATAGCTCGATTTAAAACAGTACCACCTGCTGCTTTTGCACTTACACCATAAGCATATTGCCCAAGGGAACCGGTAAATATAGCTCCCCAATTTGCATTAGAACTACCCGAAGCAGTTGAATTAAATCCAACATTATTGCTAGACCCACCAGTGCCAGTAACATTAACTGATATTCCAGTTCCACTTCCAGTTCCAGCATTAACCTCTACATCCACCCCTAAATTCAAACTTGATGATCCTGAAGCTGCGAAGTATCCTCCAGTATTTCCTCCTATGGCTTGCGTTGCATCACTAATTCCAGCTAAACCGATTATTGGAAATTCCGCTCCAACATCAATATTTCTAAAATGCCCTGCATAAGTAGTTGCATTAACATTGCCTACATTTTCAATAACAGAGAATTTAGATTCCGGGGGAAGAACAGTTAGTGGGGCATCATAACCAATAAATATATCATTCTTATAAGTATAACCGGCATCCTGTCCTGTAAAAAAAATATTTTTCCCGTTCAAAGGGATTTCTCTATCACTTAATAATTGTCCAGGATTTGCCAATTGTCCCGGAGTAGCGGTTGCATTAACATCTTGCCCCCAAGCAACGTAATTTGGCGTTATCGTACTGATTGAAGCTCCGTTATGTGCATTGGAAGTACCTGCAGCTCCTGTTGCTCCTGTGGCACCCGGGAGACCTTGAGGGCCAGTTGCTCCTGTGGCACCACCAACAGGTACATAAATCACATCACCATTTGCATTAACAGAAAGTACTCCTGAACCAGGATTAGCTTGCGGAATAGAAGTATTTATTAAATCAGTAAATCTGAGACCTGATGCACCTGTTGATGCTCCAAAGCCGGGTGCAGGAGGGGCTCCATTGAGTGTTGTGGATAATAAAAATTGAGAATTAACTTCTAAGGTATTGCCGGGAATGTTTGTGTTGATACCTACAAAACGTTGTTTAAGTGTTCTTGTAGCAGTATTTACTTGTGTGTTATCAAAAGTTGTAATTGCCAGATCACCAAAGTGTGTTGTTTCCATTTCAGTAAATTTTCCTGTACTACCTATATTTGCAGGGTCTTCTTGTGAATGGGTCAAACGAACTTGTGGCGCACCATTAATATTTGCCGCCGTTTTATCTGATAATATTTCCAGCCTTCTGGCGGGTTCCTTTGTTAATAGAAAAAGCGGATTATTAACAAAATTACCTATTCCCATGTGCGAAGTGGGTGATAATCTTGCTATTTCTAAACCTTCAGATCCATTTGCAAATGGTATATTACTTGAAGTGGTAAATATAAAACGCATGTAATCCTTAGAACTAGGGTTTAAACCATCATCTGCCCAATTAATAATTGCATCATTATTTTGAAAACCAGCGGCATCATTTTCTTCTTTAATCCCAACATACATATTGTCGCTTTGTACCCCACAAAAAACACCTACTCGCATCCAAGGGCGTTGCCCTCCACCAAAACCGTGTATGCCAATATCCTCACCAATATGAAGCAATGCACGTGGAATTGTTATCGGAGCTGCCGGATTAAGATGAATACCCACACCACCACCATTAACAAAGTTTGTTGCTTCGTTGGAATACATGGTTACATGTTGGAAATTATTAGTAAAAAAATTTAAATCAGCATTTTCTTGTTGACGGATTTCCGCAACTCCTGCTGTTGCTGCCAAACCTATTTTTAATCCATCTGCGGCTGTAGCGCCTGTTGCTGTATTTGTTACTTGTGTGTAAACAGCGTTAGCTCCATCATTTATATGCAATAATGATTGGGGTGCAGTGGTACTAATACCTACACGTGTTCCATCATCATAAACGATGCTTTGGCAAAGTTCTTTGTTTGGAATGTTCGACCATTTGGGTAAAAAATTTAATGCAATTGTGTTACAGGAGGTAACACCTCCGGCACCTCCGCCTGGCACGATAATTACATCACCAGTTGCATTTAGTGAAAGTACACCTTTACCGGGATTTGCTTCCGGAACGGAATTTGAATTTAAGTTTGTAAAGCGAAGCCCTGAAGTACCTGTGGGAGCCCCGAAAGTTGATGCGGGGTGATTATTAGCTGTTCCTGACGATGCAATAATGGATTTTATCTCTAAAGAATTACCCGGATTAAGAAAATTACCTATTCCTACAAACCCTTCAGTTGCTCCTGAACTGCTACCATTTATAATCATACGCGATACTCCTGAAGTAAGAAACCACAATGGTTTAGTCCCTTGTTGGTCGATTATTGCCCAACCAGGAAAAAATCCACTCACAACACCAACTTTTAAACCATCGCCAAAAGCGGATCCTGTAGAAAGGTTCGTGTATTGGGAACAAACTTCATTATTAGTTGGAAGATTAAGATGCAGCAAGGATTGTGGCGCTGTGAAACTTGGACCTATACCGATAAAACCAGCCGTAGCACCTGTATTGTTTTGCATAAACATTCTGCTTATACCTGCTGTACCCATACGTACAGCGATGTTATTTGCGACGGCGGTGCCGAAAAAATTGTTGGTAGCATTTACATTATCTACTCTTATAAGTGGTGGTGCTGCATTTCCTCCTAGTTTCCAATATGGAACTACTTGAGATTTTACAAGTAAAAATGTTAATAAACAAATTGTACTTAATAGTATTTTTAGTTTCATATTTTTTGGATTAAGGGTTAGTTAATTAATTGAATATAACCTTTGTAAACTTTTTCGTTAGTTTCTAACAAATAATAATAAACACCATCGGTTATGTTTTTTCCATCCCAATCATTTTTATAGTTAGATGAGTAATAAATCTTATCCCCCCAACGGTTATATATGGTTAGTTTACTGTTTTCGGGTAAAAAATTAATTGCAAAAAAATCATTTACATTATCATTATTCGGTGTAAAGATGTTCGGAATGTTTAATTCAGAACAATCAGTCAAGCTAACCTTGTCTATATAATAATATGCACCTTCATAACCATTTGGGTTTGATATAATATATTTTGTGTTTACATCATTAAAAAAATTTCCAATTATTAAAAAAATTTCGTTTCCAGTTGCTTTAAATTTTAAATCTATTTGCGTCCACTTGTTTGTATCTGCTATAATCGTATCATTATTTGCGGTTGGTTTGATTGCTATATAATTACCATAAAACCTACTTAAACCGACAGTATCTTTTGACAATAATATTCCGATATTATTCGAATAATATTTGAAATTATTTGACGGAGAAACGTATGCTGTAAAACAATATTCATGTGTTGGTAAAAGGCTTTCATTAAGTTTTATGGCAATATATTCCCTGTAATTAGCTCCTATTCCGTTTCCCTCATATGTTGCGAATGCTGCGTATCCATTTCCTTCAAAAGAATATTTGTATCCATAAAAATTGTTTGGAACACCTGCAATACCATTATTACAACATGAATTGAAATAATCAGATGATTCATTAGTTGGGTCAAACCATGGGTAAGCTAAATAAACTTCTCCTTGGTTATCAGGACAGGTAGAATATACTTCAAAACTGCCATTAGGAATTAAATTTTGCTGGCTGTATGTAGTAGTTGTTAGCATCAATAAAAAAATTAGATGTAGATGTATTAATATTGTTTTCACGTAATTAAAAAGGTGTTTGTTTTGGTTAATAAAATTTGTAAAACGAAATTGTATTTACAAGGTTACAGTTTTTTATTAACCTATAAAATGCAAATTTTTATTACAATTAATTGTGTAGAATGTTTAATGGAAAAAGAAAGAGAAAGTATTTTAATATTACTTCATTAATTGAATAAATCCTTTTGTTTTTAGATTGTTCTGTGCAATATCATGTAGTTCCAATATGTAATAATAAATTCCTTCAGTGCATGGAATACCTGATGTTGTTCGTCCATCCCACGGTTCATTTATATTATTTGTTTCAAATACTTTAATTCCCCAACGGTCATAAATAGTTATTAATTTAATTTGATGGCTTTTATCTTGAATTACAAATTGGTCATTATTGTTATCTCCATTAGGTGTGAAAATATTAGCGATATTTATAACATTACTTACTGTATCGCATTCATAAATTACCGAAATATCGTCAATATAATAATAGGACTGAGTTTCGCCATTTGCACTCCAAATGTTTGTACTTAGTGTGTCAGTATTAATATCATTCTTAAAATTACCAATAGTGATGTAATTTTCTCCACCATTTGCAATAAAACTACCTGAGATCTTCATCCAGTTATTTTTATCAGACAAAAAAACTCCGACAGGGCTACGTACTTGGGGATTGTATGGTAAATTGGAAGCAATGCCCATATTTATAATGGGACCGTTTGAAAAGTAAGCTCCTATTTCCGTTATCGCATATTTTATACTATCTGCTAAAGACACATAAAATTCAACACAATACATTTTACCTACAATAAGAGGTGATAATAAAGGAGCTTGAATGTATTCTCGATATTCAATATCCGGAATGGATGGACTGAAGCCGGCGTATGCAACACCCGTTCTTGCATATTGATAACCATTACTATTAGCTGGTACACTTGCATTAGCTCCAAATGTTGATGAACTATTATTACATTGATTAAAATAGTCTGGAGAACCTGCTGTAGGGGGATACCAAGGTGGCGCATAATTTAATTCCCCCCCACCCCCATCAGGACAAGTAGTATATATTTCAAAACTTGGGTTAGGAACTAAATTTGTTTGGCTGTATGCAGTAGTTGTTAGCATCAATAAAAAAATTAGATATAGCTGTATTAATATTGTTTTCACGGAATTTAAAAGGTGTTTCTTTTGGTTAATAAAAACTTGTAAAACGAAATTGTATTTACAAGGTTACAGTTTTTTATTAACCTACAAAATGCAAACTTTTATTACAATTAATGGTGTAGAATATTTAATGAAAAAAGAAAGAGAAAGTATTTTAATATGACTTCATTAATTGAATAAATCCTTTATTATCATAGTCTTTTCCTTCTTTCCCAATTGCTTTAAGTACATAATAATAAGTACCATCTGGTAATTTAATTCCTGCTTGTGTAGTCCCATCCCAGCCTATTGAAGCAGTATTGCTTTCATAAATCAATATTCCCCAACGGGTATATATTTTGCAGTGTTAATACAATCGGTTGATTTGATTCAAAAAGGCAAAGGTGCGTTGAATGTATTTGCCAATGATTTAACAAATGGTATTTATACTTATACACTTGTGGTGGACGGTCAAATTATTGAATCTAAAAAAATGGTGAAACAATAATTATAAATCCATTAATGAAAACAAAAACCTTTCCAAATAATTATTTGGAAAGGTTTTTGTTTTCTGCTTTTTACCGTTTTCAAAGTTAAAAACTTTGGAAAAGGTTTATTTTATGTTTCATCGGTATAAATTTTTGCAATAAAGTCCATCGCATTTGATTTACATTTGTAGTAGCGAAAACAGTTCGAAAATGACAACACCAATGAAAAAGAAGAGTGTAAAAATATTGGCTTCTCTCCTTTTTGCAAATAATATTCTTTTTGCACAAGAAGAATATTTTGTTCAGGTAAACCCTGCAACTTGCAGTTATACTATACTCGACAGTATTCCAATTGTTAAATGGATTGAAACCGTAACATCTACTTTTGATAAAAAAAACAGAAGATATATTTTTGTTGGTCTAGATAGTAGTAAGACTAATTATTATTTATGTAGTATTAATGCAACAACCGGAAGCACTGTTTCTATTCCACAAATTACTGGTAATTTCGGAGGTCTAAAATTCGACAATTCTACAGGTATTTTATATGGAATACATTATGGTAGTTCAATTTCAACGGCAGGTGCAGATTTCGTATCAATAAACCCGACTACTGCTGCTTTTACGATTATAAGTCATTTAAATATAACTTCAACGAGTTATTCTGTAACATCTGATGATATTAATCACAGGTATATTTTCTCTGCTGTTGATAGTGTTGGAAGTATATGCCTATTCAACTTAGACATGGTAACTGGAAAGATTATTTCAAAGCACTCCTCCATAGGCAATAATATTTTAGGATTTCAGTACGATAATACTTCTGGTAATCTTTATGCATTGTTGGGTTTCAATGGCGGTGTTCAATTTGTTTCTGTTAATATTGCAACAGGTAATCGAACTATCATTAATTCAATCAATAATTTTTACGCTTTATATTTTGGAGGAGGGTACTATACATTTGATGAAATTAACAAACAATATACTTGTGAACTAAGTGATAGTAGTAGTAACAGTCATTTATGTACTATTGATGCTACAAACGGACATATTGTTTCAAATCCGTTTTTACCTGTATTTGTTAATCCTTATAATCTTGTAGAAACAAAGTATGATGACAATACAGGCAATTTATATGCTTTACATTGGGGTCCCTTAGCATCTTCAGGTACTACGCCACCTCCTCCAATAGCTGCAAATGATACTATATGCTCAAATCATACTGCAAGTTTATCAGCAACAGGAACAGGCACACTCAGTTGGTACAAAGGTACACAAAGCGGCATCTACTCTTACTTGGGTGGGGGTTCAAATTTTACAACGCCTATTTTAACAAATGACGCAACTTATTATGTTGAAGATAGTAACTCCACCGGAAGTTCAAGCAGAGCAACAGTGTCTGTTAAGGTTAATACACTTACTATTACTGCTAACGCAAGCGCAACCACATTATGTAAGGGCAGTTCAGTTACGCTAACTGGTAGTGGTGCAAATTCCTATTCATGGACAGACGGAGTAATGAGTGGAGTTAGTTTTGTTCCTTCATCTACTAAAACTTACACCGTTATGGGAACAGATGGAAATAATTGTTCTAATACAGACACAATAAATATCAAGGTAAATAACTTACCAATCGTTACTGCTAACTCAAGTGTTACAACTGTGTGTGCCGGCGGTTCGGCTACGCTCACTGGCACTTCGACTCCGCTCAGTAACCAAACTACTTATTCATGGACAAATGGAGTAACGGATGGAGTAGGTTTTGTTCCTGCTTCTACTAAAACCTATACGGTAACAGGCACAGATGGAAACAATTGTTCTAACCGAGATACAACGACAATTACAGTAATTCCTTTAGTAGTAACAACAATAGGTTTAATAGCATCAGCCACAACTGTGTGTTCCGGCACTTCGGTTACACTTACCGGAACAGGTGCTTTATCTTATCTATGGTCAAACGGATCAACAACTTCTGTGATCACTGTTTTGAATTCAGGGAATTTTTGGGTTCAGGATAATTCCCAACAATGCTCCAATAAAGATTCCATAAATATTACCGTTATTCAAACTCCGAAAATAAATCTCGGCAATGACGTAATAATTTGCGAAGGACAAACTGTTACTTTAAGCGGGGGAGTTGCTACTAGATACCTCTGGTCAAACGGCTCCACAACTTCTTCAATCAATGTGAATGCTGCCGGAATTTATTGGATGAAAGCAAACAACGAACAATGCTTAGCCAGAGACTCTCTTTCTGTTTCTCTTTCCGATTGTGAAATAGAAGTTGAAGCGCCGAATGTATTTACTCCAAACAATGATGGTTTAAATGATGTATTTACAATTACGACAAAAAATATAATAGAACTTAATTGTAAAATATTTAACCGTTGGGGCATTTTAGTTGGTGAACTAACAAAAGTAAATGAAGGCTGGGAAGGAAATACAACAAGTGGGCTGCAATGTGTAAGCGGTGTTTATTATTGGATAGTGGAATATAAAAATTCAAAGGGAACAAACAATGTAAAAAAAGGATTTGTACAACTGCTCAGATAGTAGTTTTTATTATTAAATCCATTCAGGTGCAATCAGGAGTTTCATTTATTTTCAACTCAAATACTACACTTCCAATACACGAAAACACTCCTAAAGCACAATAGGAGTGGTCGATTGACAATCTTTTATACAATTCAAACAATTCTTTCTGTTATTTTCCATAGATATATAAAACAAAAACTATTTCTATGAAAGACCCTATTGATGATAATTTGGTAATGGTTAGTTATTTAAAGTCCGGCAGATGTTGGTGGATCTTGCGAGTGTATAATGATGACACGTTTGATTATTATTTGAGTTGTAAGAAGAGCAAAAACAAGATTGTAAATGATAAATTTTGTTTCCAAACATCAATAGGATCAAGCTATTTAGGTTTAAAAGTGGTCTCGCCCAGAAATGAACTGGGATCAAAAGTTTAGGAAACTTCATATTCCCCGCCCGACTGAAAGACGTCAGTCGTTCGGGCGGGTATCCCCGCCCGTATCGAAAAGGTACGTTCGGGCGGGCGTTGAACTACGAAACCAAATATTATTATTCTGCAAAGGTAGGTTTAATCAAGAAAACCTAACAAATATTCATTCACTTCTTTCGGACAATCGTTTTGTATCCAATGTGAACACTTAGGAATGTATTTCACTTCATACGATGCATCAATATATTTTCCGGTATTATAGCTTAATTCCTTCCCGAGCGCTTTATCACCTTCTCCCCACAACAATAGCGTAGGAGCCTTAATTTTATTCCTGAATACATTTTTATTTGGTTTACATTGAATCATTGCCCTGTAATAATTTAAAGAGCCTGTCATCGCGCCTTTTTGTTTATAGGCGGTAACAAAGGCATTTAGGTCTTCATCGGTAAAATTCTTTTTGTTGTACATCCATCCTCTTAAAAATGTTTTGAAAAACCAGGGCAACGATAGTTTGTACAATAATTCTGGTAAGAAAGGTATTTGGTGCATAAAAATGTACCAACTCTTCCGCATTTGTTTCAGGGTTTTCATACCAATGAACATTTCTTTAGGATGCGGACAGTTTAATATAACAAGTTTTTCTGTTAGTTCGGGATACAAGGCAGCAAACGCCCAAGCCGTGGCGCCACCAAAATCATGACCAACAATGTAGGCTTTTTTAAAACCTAATTTTGGAATGAGTTCAGCAATATCACTTGCTACAACATCCAATTTATAATTTTTGATCCCTTTTGGTTTATCACTTAAATTAAATCCTCTTAGATCGGGTGCAACCACAGTATATTTTTCAGCCAACACAGGGATCTGCAATCGCCAGGTATACCAGAATTCGGGCCAACCATGAAGGAGAACAACTAATTTTTCTCCGGTACCTTGTTTGGCAATGTGCAGTTTAATGCCATTTACTTCAATGTATTCGTGGGCGATGGCGTTGGTCATGATTTTTATTTTTTTGTGGGTTCAATAAATTATTAAACTTAATATTGGCAATCAAATGAACTGCAATTTATAGAATAATAAATAAACTCAAACCAGATGTTAACAAAAAATTTATTTGAAAACTCAAATCATTTTTGCAATCACCAAATAAGATCTTATAAGCAATTATTCAACTTCGGAAATCAATTGGTTTCCATCAACGGTTTTAACAATTTTCCATTCTTCTTGTTCGTTCATTTTTTCAATTATAAAATGATCCACACCGGTATTCCACTCTTCATATTTTGTCCAATTTAACATAACATCACCATTGATTAACTCCGCCTTTAAAAGTATAGATGAGCTTTTATTGCTGCCCAAAGTGACAATACCACATGAGTTTTTTGCTTCAATTTTATAGTAATAATTTTTTGCATTTACATCTACATCATTGTCGATATATTCATGTACCAAAGAAGTAACAGTTGTTAAAAAAGAAAAATTTATATTATCAGTTGATCTGTAAATGCTATATTCTGTAACCGCTTTGGGCGCAATAGCTGGTGTGTTCCATTCTGTTAAAATCCCACTATTGTTAATTACTGTCGATCTTACAATTTCAACTTTTTGTTGAGACAAAATATTAAAAACCGGTTTTGCAATAGAAGTATCACTGTTCGAACAAATAAAATTTCCATTAAGTTTATTTGCTTTAATGCGATATGAAAAATCAGTGGGACAATACATTGTAGTATCTATAACGGTTAAAACATTAGAAGGAACTATGGCGATCAATTCAGGAGTGGCTTCAGCTGTTTCCATTCGATAAATTGAATAAGTTCCCAGACTTGCCCCAACATATGGAGTCCAACTTACTTTAATATGATCATTCACGCCCTTGGCAGTTATATTGATAGTACAATGCTCCAGCAAACTATCTAAAGGAAGCGCATAACCACACTTGTCGAAAGTTCGAACCTTATAGCAATATGAATTAGCCAGTGTATTCAAATTCGTATCAGAAATGCTCACAATAGAAATATCATTTATTATTCCGATAGAAAAATAATCTCCTGTCAGAATATCTTTTCTGTAAATTTTATAATATGCAAAATCGCTTGCATTGCTGGGTTCCCATATCAGATAGGTAGTGTTATCCGATATTACTGTAGCACACAATATGTTTGATTCAGCCGGAGGATTAAAATCAGCGATTTCTATAAATGAAGATTTTATAGCTGTATCTCTACATCCCTTATTATCTGAAACTATTAAAGAAACAGTGTAATTACCAGGATTAATGAATGTAGTACTATCGTTCTGTTTTATTGAGGTTTTACCATTACCGAAGTCCCAAAAATAATTTCCATTGGAAATAGAACTGGATGCATCAATAAAAGAAATACTCATTTCGGAACATCCTTCTGTTACATTTGCTGTAAAATCAATAACAGGAACCTTGTTTGCAGTAATAGAATGATATCTGCTCGTGTCGGAACATCCAAATTCATTTGTAGCAATCAAAGAAGCAGTGTATGTTCCTGAGTTCAAATATGTATGGGAAGGATTATATAAAGTTGAAGTATCGCCATCTCCGAAATCCCATAAATAAGTGAAACTATTTTGTGAATGATTGTAAAAAGACACAGAAAAAGGTGAACAAAATACTGTATCTGAAATGGTGAAATTTGAAGTAGGCAAAGGATTTACTATAATAGGATTTGCTAAAGTGAAACTTGATGTACATCCGAATGAATCACGCACAATAAGTGAAACGGAATATTGTCCCGGATTTTGATAGTGGTTAGCGGGGTGTTGTAGTGAAGATGAATTACCATCTCCAAAATTCCAATTCCAACTTGATGCATTGATGGAAGAATCAGTAAATTGAATGACTGATTGTGCGCAAAATTGTTGTGCTGAAGTACCGAAATTAGCTATAGTCCCCGGTACTTTAATATAATCAATACGGGTTAAAGTATCGGTGCAACCTTCGCTATTTTTGACAATTAATTTTATAGTATATAATCCGGGGATATTATAAATATGTGCCGGGTGTTGATTTACAGAAGAGCTACCATCTCCAAAATCCCATAGCCACGAAGTAGCTTCTGTTGACAGATCTGTGAATGAAACAACTGTGGGTGAACAGTTCGTTGGATTTTTAGATATAAAATTTGCCGTCGGCTTGTTTAGATTGAGAGAATTAAAGGTCATTGTATCCAAACAGCCGGTGACGGTTTTAGAGATTAAAATTATCGGATAAATTCCTTCGTTCAAGTAAATATGACTTGGGTTTTGGATTGTTGAAATAGTTCCATCACCAAAATTCCACAGCCACTCACTCGCATTTATAGATAGGTCGGAAAAGGTTACATTCATTGGAGCACAACCTTTTGTTTTAGATATGGAAAAATCAGTGTTAAAAATAGAAATGTTCGGTTTTGTTATATTAGCTTGACAACCGTTAGCATCAGTGATTATAAGTTTTACACCAGATGTAGGTGATACAGTAAATATGTGAATAGGATTTTGTAAAATAGAAGTAGTGCCATCACCAAAATCCCATAACCAAGAAACAGCTTTAGTGCTTGAATCGTTATATGTTACTGTGATCGGAAAGCAAGTAGTATTTTGTGAACTTGAAAAATCAGCAACAGTTGTTGGATATACATTAACTATTTTCATAGTGTTATTTATGCATTTTTTATCATTATTAACTAAAAGTTTAACATGATATGTTCCCGGTTGAGTATAAGTATGCATTGGATTTTCTATCCATTGTGTTGGAGATGCATCCCCGAAATCCCATCTGCTATGGGACGAAAGTGGAAGAGCACTTCCTATGGATAAATTTGAAAAATTCACAGCTGTTGAATTGCATCCGCTTTTTAATATGGATGTGAAATCGGCAATAGGATTCTGTGAAACTATTGGATGTGGTAAAGAAAAATTACGAGTACAACCATTACTATTAGTGAGTTTTAAGATAACCTGAAAACTACCATCGGTCAGGTATATATGACTTGGATTTTTAAGCGTTGAAGTTGTACCATCACCGAAATCCCATTGGTAAGATCCCGAATTTGAGGAAGAGCAAGTAAAATTTACAGATTGATTGTTACACACCACATATTTATTTGCCTTTACAACAGGATTATCAAGAACATTAGAAAAATTACTTGACATAGAAGCTAAACATCCATCCGCATTAGATGTTGTTAATTGTATCGTGTAATTTTTCCCTGAACCTGAATAAACATGAGTCGGGTTTTTTAGTGTGTCGGTTGCTCCATCACCAAAATTCCATAACCACGAGATTGCATTTTTTGATGAATCAGTGAATGCCAATGTAGTATTCACACAATTGCTATTTTGAGTAAAACTGAAATTAGTTGTAACACCGGAGGCGTGTATGTATTTGGAATAAATTATTGTATCTCTTTTTCCAATAGCATTTTTCGCAATCATCATTACATCAAAATTCCCATCCTTAATATAACTATGTATAGGATTTTCCAAGGTGCTTGTCGTCCCATCTCCAAAATTCCAAAACCATGATATTGTGTTTGGTATAATATTGTGAAAGTTGACTAATAGAGGGATGCAGCCACTTAATGGGTGAATAGCACCAGTTATCACGCCGTTCTGTATAATATTGACAGGCGAACTACCTCCTTTTAAAAACGGGGGAGGAGGAGTACTTGAAATAGCAGGTGGAGCGCAAGCTGTAAAATGGATTAAGTTGCTTTGAATTATTTCGCTTTTACAACCTATAGGTGTTATAGTTTTATGAATAACAGTATAAAATTCTGTTGTAGGATAGGTGTGTGTTGGGTTTTGAAGTATAGAAGTGGAATTATCTCCGAAATCCCAAAACCAAGAAGTCGCTTTAGCATTTGTACTATCCTTGAAATTTACAACATAAGGAGAGCATGCTGTTCGGGTAAATGTAAATTCAGCCGAACCTCCTTGCACTTCAAATGTTTCGAACTTCGGGTAAACCTGAGTACATCCACTATTCAATTGTATTGTTAAGGAAACCGTAAAAGAGCCACTTGTAATAAATGTGTGCGATGGATTTTTTAATTTGGATGTAGTACCATCACCAAAATCCCACAGCCACGAAATAGCACCTTGTGTTGCCTTTTCAAATGAAACATTCAAAGGAACACAACCGGTAATTGTTGGCGGTGGCACATAATTGTCAACAGAATTATTTACTTCAACAAATGAATTACGCGTTAGTGTATCACTACAACCTTGTACATCATAAGCAATCAAAGTAACATCATAATCACCGGCAGAATTATAAGTATGGACAGGGTTTTTAAGAGTAGAAGTTGTACTATCACCAAAATTCCATAACCACTGATCCGAATTGGTAGAAGAGTTTTTGAAACTAGCTTTTATTGGGCCACAGCTCGACCCAATATTGGCACTAAAATCAGCAACAGGTGGCGAAATTATAACCGCATTTGTTTGCGTATAAACAGATGAACACCCAGAAGCACTGTATGAATGCAATATAACTGTATACTTATCATTTTCAGTATAAATGTGCGATGGGTTTTGAAGTGTTGAAGTAGTTCCATCACCAAATTCCCATAGCCGGCTTGAATCATTTTTCGACAAATTAGTAAATTGAACATTTAAAGGAGCGCATCCGGTTTTGTTATTTAAAGAAAAATTTGAAACAGCATTATTCTGTATGCTTATTTTATTCTTTAAGGTGGTTGTATAAGTACAATTGCTGTTAGTAGTTACTGTTAAACTGATATTATAATTGCCGCTATTTTTATAAATATGAGAAGGATTTTGTAGCGTAGAAGTACCACTGTCACCGAAATCCCATAAACAACTTTTAGTATCATCTGAAGTATTTGTAAATGAAATTGGTAATAGGGTACATTCGCTTGTTGTACTTGCTGTAAATGAAGGTATTTGATTATCAGATATTGAAATATAATTATTTTTAATAAGTGAGTCGACACAACCGCCTCCATTACTTGTAATCAGTGAAACGGAGTATATTCCAGCATTATTATATGAATGTTGTGGATTTGAAAGTGTTGAAATAGTTCCATCACCGAAGTTCCAAAGCCATGAATTGGCAGAAGGAGCAGTAGAAGTAAAATTAAAAATTTGATTTAAGTTACAGGAGGTTGTAGTATTAACAGTGAAAGTATTAGCAGGTTTCGGAGTCACATGAATGTAATTCGTCATGATTTTTAAATCTGCGTATCCAAAGCTATTATAGGAAATCAGTTTGATGGTATAATTGCCTTGTGATGAATAACTATGAGTTGCATTGTGAAGTGTAGAAGTATTTCCATCACCAAAATCCCAAAGGCAAGTCGTTGAATTTAAACTTGTATTTACAAAGGAAAAACTGTTTCCATCAAGACAAGAACTCGTATTCACAGCATAAAAATTAGAAATAGCATTCGCTGAAACTGTTATCAAATTGCTTGATATTACCGAGTCCTTTTGACCATTTGCTGATATGGCAATGAGTTTTACTATATAAGTTCCTGTATTGGAATACACATTTGTAGGATTCGTTAAAACAGAAATATTTCCATTCCCAAAATCCCAATAATACGAAGATGCATTTACTGATGTATTTGTAAATTGGATCGTAAGTGGCGAAGAACCTATGGTTTGATCTGTTTTGAAAGATGCTGCCGGACCTTGCGCATTTGAAAAAATTGAAATCAGATTTAAAAGAACTGTTCCTATTATTCTTTTGTATATTTTTTTTGTCATTTTATTTTAAGATTAAATTTTATTATTAAGGATTTTTTATGATTGTTCTTTTTCTCAATTTCACTAACTGATGCTATAAAACTAACGTTACAGTGCCTGTTTCATTGATCAGTTTTTGGCTCCCACCATTATAACCTTGACCCTTTGCAGTTATTTTATAAACATAAGTGCCGGTGGGTGCCTTTTCTTCGTGATGATAGCCATCCCATTGAATTTTTAGATTATTCGATTCAAAGATCAAATTGCCCCAACGATCAAAAACTTGCATGTTAAATTCTGTTATTCCTTCACCTTTAGGGCCAAAAGTTTCATTCAGCCCGTCACCATTAGGAGTGAAAGCACTGGGTATATAAAAAGTTGCAGCAGGAATTATTTCAACTTCATTGGATAAACTAACTACCTCATTTTTCCCTTTCTGATAAGCTGTTATGCGATATTTGCTTTTGGCGTTATTTTGTGCAATTGCATTTGTCATAGAAAGTAGCATGATAAAGATTAACATAACTTTGAATGAGCGATTTTTCAAGCGAAAAAATTTAGACAATTTGCCTTTGCCTGTGTTAACTTTTATTGTTGATGTTTCCATGTTCGTGTGTATTAAATATTATTTTTTCAAATAGGACTTTATTGCTTTTACAAATGTTGTTTCGTCAATTGGAACGCTGATATATCCATCCAATCCTGAATCTATAATTTTATCCTGAAAATTATTTTTCATAAAATCGATAAGACCAACACAAATGATTGTGCTCGTATCGACATCATTTTTCAGAATTTTTATTAAGGTGAATCCATTCATTTTATGAAAAGTCAAACTCAACAATATTAAAAGTGGACGTGTTTTTACCAACATGGTCAAAGCCGATTCAACATCCTCTGCATACCTTACAATAAAGCCTTCCTTTTCCAACAATAAGCCTGCTTGCTTTTGGAGTACCGGATTGTTCTCGATAATTAATATATATTGAATCATTGGTTGAGTTTTTAAATTTTTGAAATACTTTTTGATTATTGATTAGCCAGCATTGTAAATCCATTAATAATAAAGGGAGAACTAAGCATAGATTCTTCTTTCGTAAATCGTCTGATCCTATAATATGACTTATCAGTCAAAGGTTCTTTATCAATAAATGAATTCAACAACTCTATATTTTTTGGAGATCTGGCACCTTTTATTGCATATACTGTATTGTATGTTTTGTCGTCAGCAGATCGTTCCAATCTATAGATGCATTCCTCCAAAGGTTCCAATACAGTCCACATAATATAGATTTTTCCTTCCCTGTATTTACATTTGAATGAAGTCAGTTCGTATTCATCCACATTCTCATTCCCAAAAGAATTTTGCTCATTCTCTTTTATCCTTTGCCCAAAAGCAGAAAGAGCTAAACTGAATAGTATCATCAAAACAAATTCCCTTAATAATGTAGTAATTGTGATGCCTGCGAATATTGTTTTTTTTGTTTTCATGGCTTTTTTGTTTTTAAAGTTTATCTATGGAATAATTTTTTCTATTTATTATTAAAATTCAAAAAACTAACATAACAAAAGTAGATTCACATCAGAAGGCATACAATAGTTGAAAAGATGATAAATGTGTAATACAAACAATGACAAAAAGCAACTGAGAGGATCGATAAGTTCCAAAATCATTCATAAACTATTGATAAAAATTAAAACCTGATATAAAAATATTTTCAAAAGATTATTGATTTAAAATGTTCTTACAACTACCTGCTTATAACTAATTTCTTTCATTTTCATTTTCATTGATGTTGCCACAAGTTTATAAACCCCTGGTTTCAACTTTCCGGAGATATCTAATACATAAATACGTTTGCGTGCATTTTTTATAATTATCACTTTTGAGAAACTTTCCTCTCCCATCCTATCACAAACAACAACAAGTTCTTCTTTATCATTTTGTTCACATTGAAATGATGTCAACTCATCTACACAATCATTTTGAAAAGAAAATAGTTTAGTCTTTTTAAATTGTTGTCCAAAAGAGAAAAAAGATAAACTGAATAATACTATCAATACAATTGCTTTTTGGAATATTGTATTTGTGATACCTGCGAGTACTGTTTTTTTTGTTTCCATGGCTTTCTTGTTTTTAAGGTTTATTTATGAAATGAGAATATTGAATTGCTTCCTTTTTATTTTTTGTAATAAATTCAAAAAATTTACAGCACAAATGTAGAATGGGCTCAGAAGGCATACAATAGTTGGAAAGATGATAAAGATGTAATTCAGACAAATGATAATTGCGTCATTAAAACAATGACAAGGAATTTAAAAAATAATAATTTACCACGTCATTGCGAGGAACGAAGCAATCTCTAAATAATACTTTACGCTGACGGAGATTGCTTCGTTCCTCGCAATGACGGCAACACGTAAATTTTGTAGAAACTAAAAGTCTTGTACTGAAAGTGCATAGTTTTGCACTAACGAACTGAAACAATAAAATAAAAAGTATTAAACTAAATGGTTGGTGATAGCATAATGCGTGAGTTCTGCATTATTTTTAAAATTCATTTTTTCGAGAAGTCGGTGGCGGTATGTGCTTATAGTAGCAATACTCAATGCTAATTCATCGGCAATTTCAGAAACAGTTTTTCCGGAGGCAATTAATTTCAGTACCTGTAATTCTCTATCAGAAATTAACTCATGTTGCTCTTTGTTAATTTCATCATCAAATCGAGAGGCAAGTTTTTCGGCTACATTTGCTGAAATGTATTTTTTACCACTAAGAATAATTTTTACAGCATTTATAAATTCGGCTCTTGGACAATCTTTTGTAATATACCCGTTACCTCCAGCCTTAAGCACTCTTAATGCATATTGATTTTCAGGATGAATACTTAAAATAAGTACCGGTATTTTAATTGCTTCTGACCTTAATTGCTTTAAAACGTCTAATCCGGTTTTATCGGGCATAGACATATCACTGATAATGAGATCCCATTTCCCTGATCTTGCCATTTTCTCTGCTTGTAATCCGTTTTCAGCTTCGTGTATGGTACATGAAGAAAACTCTTCTGCAATAATTCTCGCCAAACCGCTCCTTACCAATTCGTGGTCATCAGCTATTAATATTTTCATTTTTAAAAGGTAATGTTAATTTAGTATGGGTTCCCTTATTTTTTGTTCCTTCAATAATTAATTTTCCTCCAAGCAAGGCAGCCCTTTCTTGCATTCCAAGAATACCAAGTGTTTTTCCGGTATGTATTTTTTCATTACTGATCCCTTTTCCGTCATCTGTAATTTCTAAAAATAATTCGGATTCATTTTCACTAACCGAAACCGTGACAGATTTAGCTTCTGCATGTCTGCTCACATTGGTAAGTGTTTCCTGTAAAATTCTATATACATTAATACCGAAATCATTTTCAAATCTTCTTTCTTTAACGGTTGAAACAAATTTACAAGCGATTCCCATCTTTTCTTCAAAGTCATTGCACTTCCATTCTAAAGCTGGGATAAGACCTAAATCGTCTATTATAGCTGGTCTCAGATCAGATGAAATTCTTCGTATGGTATTGATTATATCATCGCTCATCTTCAGCATCTCATTCAATTTTGCGACAACAACTTTTTCTGCATTATTTTGTTTGTGCAGGATCCAACCAAGATCCATTTTTAAAGCGGTAAGTTGTTGCCCAAGCTCATCATGTATCTCCCGTGATATAGTGGTGCGTTCAAACTCACGAATGAATTGCAAATGGGAAGCAAGGTATCTTAATTGCTCATTTTTTTGTAAAATTTCCTCTTCTGCTTTTTTGCGTTCGGTAATATCTCGTAAATAACAAGCTGTACCAACAACTTTATCTCTTTCACGAATCGGATAAAAAGAAATCTCCAACCAGGAGGAATTATAACGTTCAGTTTTCGTGAAGATCTCTCCCAAGAAGGCCTGTTCATAGAAGCCTTTAAAACGAATTAATAGTTCGTCATTTAACCCGGGGGCAAGAATGTTTTTACCTTTTGCAATTGACTTCCCCGAAACGTGTGTAATCATCTTGTCAAAAGCTTCGTTAGAAGTAATTAGGTTGAAATTTCTGTCAACACTCCAGATCAAATCAGTTGTGTTATTTATTAATGCTGAAAGATTTGTCTCGTCAAACTCCTTTTCTTTTTCTGCTAATACTTTTTCAGTTATATCCTGAATAATTCCATGTAATAATATTGGTTTTTCCTGCTTGTTGAATTCAAATTTACTTTCATAATAAATATGCCTTATGGTACCATCTTTAGGAATAATTCGATTATAGAAAGACATGTTACGCAACTCTTTAAAAGCGAGTTTTATGTTGTTTTTTACAAAACCAAGATCTTCCGGGTGAACAAAGGATAAAAACTTTTCTTGTGAAGGCTCTATTTCTTCTGATGAAAGGCCAAAAATTTTGAATATTTCGTTTGACCAAATCTTCTTATCGGTTTGAAGATTTAATTCCCAGCTACCAATATGAGCTATTTGTTGCGCCTTGTTTAAAAGCAATTCGCTTTGTTCTAATTTGGCTTCTGCCAATTTACGTAATCTTTCTTTTTCCCTTTTGTTAGTTGCATTTTCAATTGCCTGAGGAAGACGTAATATATTGTTTTTTAGCAAATAATCATCAATTCCTTTTTTCATCATTTCAACAGCATATTCTTCAGATACGCTACCGGTAACAAGGATGAAGGCAATTTCCAGATTCGTCTGTTTATAAATTTCCAAAGCCTTCAAGGAATCAAATTGAGGAAGAGAATGATCGCAAAGAATTACATTTGGTTTAAATTCTGAAATCCCCATTCTGAAACTTTTTTCGTTGTCAGCGAAATAATACTGAAAGTTTAAACCGGCTTTTTGCAACGATCGTTTAATTAAATCAGCGTCACTGCTTGAGTCCTCAAGATGAAGTATTTTATATTTCATATGTAGAAAATCATTTAATAATACCCAAATTACAATTAAATAACCAAATTATAATTAAATAGCCAAATTATAATTAGAAAATAATACCAAAAATCCTGTTTTTCTTACATCTAAAAACATTTATTTTTTTATAATTGTTTTAGCCTTAATCTCTGACTCTTAGCATTAGTAAAACTAAAAATATAATATTATCAATTGTTTTGCTAACAATTTTGTCAAGATTTATGTTTGGAAGAGCAAAAAAAAGAGGTCGAATTTCTTACATCACAAAAATAAATTTTTTTGAATCAAATACTTTTAAACTACTTTCACCATACAATTTATGTTTTAAATTGAAAATTTTTTAATCCAAATGTGGATTAAGTTTCGGCCCATTGTTACTGGCTTGAAATTGTATAAATCCGATAGAAAAATTGAAATGAAAAGTGAAATTAATATACTAATGATTGACGATGATGAAGATGATTTTATCATTGCTAAAGATTTATTTGCAGAAATTCACCATCATAAATATTCAATTGATTGGGTACAGTCATATAATGATGGTTTAAAGCACATCTCGAAAAAAACGCATGATGTATATCTTGTGGATTACCGCCTTGGTGCTGATAATGGCCTTGAATTGATAAGTGAAGCGTTAAAAAACGGTTGCGACGTTCCTCTTATTCTTCTCACCGGCCAAAATGATATTGAAGTTGATAAACAAGCTATGAAATTTGGAGCTTCCGATTATCTTGTGAAAGGAAACATATCAGCAAGCCAGTTAGAAAGATCAATCCGCTATAGTATTGAACAGGCAAAAAATATTAAGGAGATAAAACAGTTGAATGTTGATTCGGAAAAAAGAGTAACTGAGCGTACTGCTCAGTTAGAGAACAATATTCAACAATTAAAAGAAAGTGAAGAAAAATATAGCTCGCTTTTCAATTCAATAGATGAAGGGTATTGCATTATAGAGATGATTTTTAACGAGCAGAAAAAACCCGTTGACTATCGTTTTCTGGAGATCAATGCATCGTTTGAAAGGCAAACCGGACTTCGTGATGCTGTTGGCAAACGCATGCGTGAGTTTGCTCCCGATCACGAAGAATATTGGTTTGAAATCTATGGAAAGATCGCGTTGACAGGTGAATCGGCTCGATTTGAGAATCGTGCTGAACAGTTGCACCGTTGGTATGATGTATATGCCTTTCGTTTAGGAAAACCGAAGAACTTGCAGGTCGCACTTCTCTTTAATGACATTACCGAAAGAAAAAAAACTGAAGAACAATTACAAGCAGTGAATAAAGAATTAGAATCATTTTCCTATTCTGTTTCACATGACTTGCGAGCACCATTGAGAGCAATCAGTGGATATGCAAAAATTTTAGAAGAAGATTATTTCGGAAAATTTGATTCTGATGGAACAAAAGCTCTTCATTCCATTATGTACAATTCAAAAAGAATGGGTGAGCTGATTGATGATTTACTTGCATTTTCAAGATTAGGGAGAACGGAAGTAACAACTTCTGAAATAAACATGACCGCTCTTGTTAAATCAGTGAGAGAAGAAGAAATGAATGGAAATTCAAACGAAATTGAATTTGTAATACATGAACTTCCGTCTGCAAATGGCGGACAGGTATTGATTAAACAAGTATGGGTTAATTTAATTTCCAATGCCATTAAATATTCGAAACATAAACATAAACCTAAAATTGAAATAGGCGCATACCATAAAGACAATCTTGTTGTTTATTATATAAAAGATAACGGAGTTGGGTTTGATATGCAATACTATAATAAGCTTTTTGGGGTTTTTCAGCGATTACATTCTCAGGAAGAATTTGAAGGAACAGGCGTTGGATTAGCCATCGTTCAAAAAATAATACACCGGCACAACGGAACAGTTTGGGCAGAATCAAAACTAAACGAAGGAGCGTGTTTTTATTTCAGCTTACCTAATATTAATTCCTAAATTTAAAAAACATGAATTACAATGATATTGAAATTTTATTTGCCGAGGATAGTATGGATGTAGAAACAATTTGATTGGAGTGATACTTACAGGCTCAAACAGCGATGGAACAAATGGTATAAAACGAATAAAAGAATGTGGTGGTTTAGCAATTGTTCAGAATCCAAAAACAGCTGAATCTGATTATATGCCTGCATCAACTATTGCTGCTATTAAACCGGATTATATTTTATCTTTGGAAGATATAACAGACTTACTCATAAAACGGAACAAAAAAAATTAAAATATATCAATATGAATTTAACAATAAAAAATAAATTATTTGGGGGGTTTACTCTTATTTTACTGATGCTTATTTCAACGGCATTTTTTATGATAATTAAATTCTCTGAATCCAATGATAGATTTTTGAAGGTGGTAGATATATCATCCAGAAAAGTAGATCTCTCTAATGAAATATCAATATGTATATTAGAAGTTGCTAGGCAAGAAAAAAACATTATTCTAGAGTTAGACCAGACGCGTATGCTTTATTTTAAAGACCGAATTTACAAAACACAAGACTCCATTTCTAAAAAAACCAATGAATTAGAAGCATTATCCGATGAAGAGGGAAAGAAAATATTAAGCCAATTTACTATCGCCTGGAACAGTTATAAACCGTATCTGGATAGTATTATCGCACTTACATTAAAGTATGAAAATGAAAGAGCAACTGCGTTATCGCTTAATAAAGGATTGAAAACAAGGGATCTTATAACCAATTTGTTAAGTCAACTTGTTGAAAAAAATAAAAAAAGCATGCAGAATGATAAAATACAGAACGGTGTGGATTATCGTTCTGCTTTGTATCTGATTATTGCACTAATTATTGCAAGTATATTATTTGCAATAATTATATCTTATATAATTATTGCAGGCATTACCAAAAGGATTTCGTTTATTGCTGCTGAGGCAGAAAAAATTGCAAGTAGAGAATTTGCAAATAACAAATTAGAAGATAATGCAAAAGACGAACTAAGACCCGTATTCAATTCTCTAGTGAATATTAATGAAAGTTTTAGGGAAGTGACTGAAAACGCAAACAGTGTTGCTTTAGGTAATTATTCGGTTGATTTTATTCCACGGTCTGATAAAGACTCATTAGGTGTTTCGTTAAGGAAGATGACTAGTTCCTTACGAGAAAGTACGGAAGCAAATGAAAAACATAACTGGCTTACTGCAGGACAAAACCAACTCAATGAAAAATTAATAGGCGATCAAAGTATTGAAGAACTGGCAAACAATACAATTAGTTTTTTAGTTCCTTATCTGGAAGCTAATATAGGCGCTGTTTATCTGTTAAATGAAAAAGAAAACTTGCTAGTGCTTTCCGGTGAATATGCTTTTTTATCTCCTGAAAATAGAAAACAAAAATTTGCTTTAGGCGAAGGGCTGATTGGTCAGGTTGCCCGTGAACAAAAGCTCATTTCCCTTACCAATATACAGGAAGAAGAAATGCGCATTACATCTTCTATATTAAATGCCAAACCAAAAAATCTGCTGATTATCCCTTTTTTGTTTGAAGGCAAAACACTTGGAGTAATAGAGATGGGGAAATTAAAACCATTTACTGATACAGAAAAAGAATTCATTAATGGTTCAATGGAGAGTATTGCAATAAGTGTTAACTCGGCTGTTGCAAGAAAAAAAATTCAGGAGTTGCTTGAAGAAACACAAGTTCAGAGTGAAGAACTTCAATCACAACAGGAAGAACTTAAACAAATGAATGAAGAACTTGAAGAGCAAACACAAAACCTGAAACAGCAACAAGAGGAATTACAAATGACCAATGAAGAATTAGAAGAACAAACTCAATCATTGGAAGAAAAAAACAAAGAAGTCGAAGCTTCAAAAAATGACATTGAACAAAAAACAAAACAATTAGAAATAAGCAGCAAGTATAAATCTGAATTTCTTGCAAATATGTCACACGAATTAAGGACACCACTTAACAGTTTGCTTATCCTGTCAAAAGATTTATCTGAAAACAGAAATAAAAATTTAGATAGCGACCAGGTTGAAAGTGCAGAAATAATTTATAAAAGTGGTCACGATTTGCTTATATTAATAAATGAAGTTCTTGATCTTTCCAAAATTGAAGCAGGAAAAATGTCAATAAATATTGAAAGAGTGTCATTGAGAGATTTTAAAGATGAGCTCATTCGTGAATTTAAACATCAAGCTGAACAAAAAGGATTGAAGCTAAATGCAAAATTGGATAAAGAATTGCCCGAATCTATTTACACTGATTCTCAACGTTTAAACCAGATATTGAAAAATCTTTTATCCAATGCCATAAAATTTACTAAAAAAGGAAGCATAAATATAAGTATCAACCGATATACAGAAAGTACGGTAATTATTTCCGTTGCCGATTCAGGTATAGGGATACCGGAAGACAAACAGATAGCAATATTTGAAGCTTTTCAACAGGCTGAAGGAGGGACATCTAGAAAGTATGGCGGTACAGGTTTAGGTCTTTCTATTTCACGCGAACTCGCAAAATTATTAGGAGCTGAAATTCAGTTAAAGAGTAAATTAAATGAAGGATCTACTTTTTCAGTAATTGTTCCGTTGGAAATACATCAGGAACAAGAATCTGTTAGAACAGACGCATTAAAAGAACCTGTTTTATATAAATCTGAAAATGATACCCAATATCTGAATTACCCTTCGATGGAAGATGATAGAGATACAATAACCAAGGATGATAAAGTAGTACTTATCATTGAGGATGATTTAAAATTTGCTTCTATACTTTTAAAGCAAGCCAACAAAAAAGGATTTAAATGTTTGTCGGCAGCAACCGGAGAAGACGGTTTACAACTTGCTATAAAATACAAACCGCAAGCAATCATTCTTGATATGGGTCTGCCGGGCATCAACGGACATCAAGTACTGCTTGAACTAAAAGCAAATCCATCTATAAGACATATACCCGTACATATTATTTCGGCAAAAGAACGTTCGCTGGAACCAATCAAAGAAGGAGCAATTGAGTATTTGATGAAACCGGTAAATAAAAAAGATCTGGAAGAAGCATTTAACAGAATTGAAAATTTTGTCAGCAGAAAAATGAAAAATCTTCTCATCATTGAGGATGATGAAAATTCTAGGAAAGCTATGCGTAAACTTATTGGGAATGGTGATGTAAAATGTTTTGAAGCAGGAACGGGCAAAGATGCTTTGGCTATGTATCAGCAGAATCACATCGATTGTATTATTCTAGATATTGGTTTGCCGGATATTAGTGGGTTTGACCTTATCCATAAACTAGAGAATATAAAAGACCATAACATTCCGCCTATTATTATTTACACAGGTAAGGAACTTAGCAAAGAAGAAAACAACGAACTACAAAAATATGCCGAGAGTATTATCATAAAGGGTGTAAAATCGGAAGAACGATTATTGGATGAAACTGCTCTTTTCCTGCACAGGACGATTACTAATTTACCGGAGTCAAAACAATTAATCATCAATAATTTGTACGATAAAGAAGCGATGTTTCATTCTAAAAAAATATTATTGGTAGATGATGATATGCGAAATCTATTTGCACTATCAAAAATATTAAAAGAACGCGGAATGGAAATAGTAAAGGCTGAAAATGGACAAAAAGCATTGGATATCTTGGATACACATGCTGACATTGATCTGGTATTGATGGATATTATGATGCCGGAAATGGACGGTTACGAAGCAATGAAACGAATACGATCTCAGAGGAAGTTTAAGAACTTACCCATAATTGCACTCACAGCAAAAGCTATGAAAGATGATAAACAAAAATGTATTGATGCAGGAGCCAATGATTACATCACTAAACCAGTTGATATAGAACGGCTACTATCATTGATGCGTGTATGGTTAAGTAAGTAAGAGTTATAAATTAGTAAGGATGGACAGAAAAGGTGATAAAAGTTTTGACTTAAAAAGTATCATGCATGAATAGAAAACCTAAAATATTAATTGTAGATGACAAGCCGGAAAATTTATTTGCTTTAAGAAAGGTTCTTAAAGATCTGGATATTGAACTTATAGAAGCAACAAGTGGTAATGATGCGCTTAAAGCAACTTTAGTTCATGATTTTGCCTTGGCATTATTAGATATTCAAATGCCGGAAATGGATGGTTACGAACTTGCCGGTATATTGCGTGAAGAAGAAAAAACGGCACACCTGCCTTTTATATTTATCTCGGCTGTTTATACTGATAATTTGAATGTTTTTAAAGGATACGAAAAAGGAGCATTTAGTTTTATAACAAAACCTTTCCAACCTGAAATATTAATAAACAAGGTTAAGTTTTTTATCGATAAGCATCAACAGGAGATTGCCTTATTTGAATTAAACAAGGAATTGAAAAATACAAATAAAGAGTTAGAATCATTCAGCTATTCTGTTTCTCACGATTTACGGGCTCCGCTGAGAGCCATCGGCGGATATGCAAAAATTTTGGAAGAAGATTATACCGAAAAATTTGATTCTAATGGAACAAAGGCTCTTCATTCCATTATGTATAATTCAAAAAGAATGGGTGAGCTGATTGACGATTTACTTGCATTTTCAAGATTAGGAAGAAAACAAGTAACAGTTTCGGAAATAAATATAACCACTCTGGTTAGATCGATTAGCGAAGAAATAGTGGCAGAAGATGTTGAAAGGACAATAGAATTTGATATAAATATCCTGCCACCTGCAAAAGGAGATCACTCACTCATTAAACAAGTATGGGTTAATTTAATTTCCAATGCCATTAAATATTCGAAATATAAACCTAAACCTAAAATCGAAATAGGCGCGTATCATAAAGATAATTTTGTTGTTTATTATATAAAAGATAACGGAGTTGGGTTTGATATGCAATACTATAATAAGCTTTTTGGGGTTTTTCAGCGATTACATTCTCAGGAAGAATTTGAAGGAACAGGCGTGGGACTCGCAATTGTTCAAAAAATAATATATCGGCATAACGGAACAGTTTGGGCAGAATCAAAACTAAACGAAGGAGCGTGTTTTTATTTCAGCTTACCAAAAATTAATCCTTAAATAAAAAACTATGAATTACAATGACATTGAAATTTTATTTGCCGAAGATAGTATGGATGATGCCATGCTTACCATTCGCGCTCTTACCAAAAGCGGACTTACAAACAAACTCCATCATGTGAAAGATGGCGCCGAAGCACTCGATTTTATTTATTGCAAAGGGGCTTATGCCTCACGGGATATTCAACAACATCCGAAGTTGATCTTACTTGACCTTAAGATGCCAAAAGTATCGGGAATGGAAGTGCTGGAAAAAATAAAATCCGATCCTGACTTTAAATCTATTCCAATTGTAATACTTACTTCATCTAAAGAAGATCCGGACATAAAAAAATGTTACGCTCTTGGTGCAAACAGTTATATCGTAAAACCTGTTGAAAGCGATAATTTTTTTCAGGCAATCAAAGAACTCGGATTGTATTGGATGATATTGAATCAACCACCCATTAAGTAAAACATTTTGAAACATTGCTTTTCGAATACAAAAGCATCCGGATAAAAACTGAATGCTTTTTTCAGGTGTGGAGTCCACCAACCAAATCTCGAACTTTTTGATTGATGATCTCACATAATGACTAAAACAATACTCGCACGTAAACAAATAAAAGAATTTACGTTTTAAAAGTGTTTTACCGGTTTTACATTTATCGGTGCAATATTCGCGTGGTTCTTTAAAAACTTCTTCTTTAGTTATTGTCCATGTAATGCATGCAATAGGGATTGCCAGTATAAATAGCCAAAGAAGTTGTATGTATATTGTCATGTATTTATTAAAAAATTAATTGCTATTTTAATTTTTGCTTAATGGTTAATTTGTTTGAAATATTCAATTTGTCGTTCGTGATTTTTTGCTTCATCTAAGGTTTTAAAAGTGCCAAGATTCCTTCGCTTGTTTGTTTTTTGGTTTATTTTAATAGAATAAATTCTATATTCACCTGATTTTAGTTTTTTAATCATTCCAAACTCTTATTCGATTTATACTATTACTATTGTTTGGTGATTTTTAATCCCGTTAAATAAGCCTTTAACTGTAATAGTTAGCTTATTATTATCTAAAATAACAATACAAGTATATCTCTGATTATTCATTACATTAATGATGTTAGTCAGTTTTTGAAATGATTTATCTCATATTTAACATTGGGTTGATTTAATTTTTCAGGTATAGGCGTTTAGTTGGGTTCTGTCGCATTTGTTTAACATAAATGTTAAAAATTCAAGTCTAAATTTATTTTAAGCAGCTAAAGATTTAAAAGTTTCAAACCATGTTGATTTAGAATCAATGATTTGATTTTTTCTTATCATGTGTAACATAAACCTAAGCAAATCAACCATCACAATATTGGACTATACAGAGATTGGTATTAGCGATTTGTTAAATCAAATGTTATTATATCTGGAGTCGAAAGAAGAATATGAGAAATGTTCAATCCTGCAAAATTCTAAACCGGTGGAACTCAAAGTTGATATGACAGAGTTCCTCACTCTTGATACATGATAACTCTCCTGAGATTATAATGTATATATTTATACAGTTAATTAAGGGAGTATATAATAGCAGCTTAATAATCCCAAATAACTACTTTTGTTAGAACTAAATTATAGGTGTTCAATGTTAAGCAAATTGGAGTTAAAGGAATTCTTAGATGAAAAAGTCAATCAATACAATACATTTGATTTTATCGAATCTGACCCAATAAGTGTTCCACATAGGTATAGAAGAAAAGAGGATATTGAAATTGCTGGTTTATTAGTTGCAACAATATCTTGGGGCAATAGAAAGATGATTGTTAAAAATGGTCACCGTATGTTGGACTTAATAGGGGAATCTCCTTATGATTTTATAATGTCTCACAAAAAAACTCAACTAAGTAGGTTTGAAGGCTATGTTCATCGCACATTCAATGAGATTGATTTAATTTATTTTATTACCGCTTTAAAACACATCTACAAGAAAAAAGGAGGCTTAGAAAAGGTATTTGCTACACATGCTAATGAAGATTCATTACAATCAGCAATTCACCATTTTAAAAAAACTTTTTTTGAAATTCCTCATCCATTAAGAACCACTAAACACATTTCTGACCCTTTTAGTGGTTCAGCAGCAAAAAAAATCAATATGTATTTGAGATGGCTTGTAAGAATAGATAAACAAGGTGTTGATTTCGGTTTATGGAAATCAATTAAGCCATCACAATTATCATGTCCATTAGATGTCCATTCTGGAAACATTGCAAGAAAATTAGGTTTATTAAACAGAACACAAAATGATGCTAGGGCAGTAGCAGAGTTAGATGCAAGTCTTAGACTATTAGATATAAAAGACCCTGTAAAGTATGATTTTGCGCTTTTCGGTTTGGGTATTTTTGAAAAATTCTAAAGAATAACTTGATTTCATCAATCAATTATTTGTTATGTTCAAAGAAATCGATAATATCCTTTAGTTCTTTTTCTAACACCGCTAACCGTTTTCCTTCGTCACTCGAATTCATTCTTGGAGTTTTTAAAATATTTAATTCTTTCAACCCATTTCTTAATGGTTTCGACTCCATGTTTATTTAGAACGATTTGTTCTTTTTCCTCTTCAATTCGTCTCCAATTTTCAGAATACAAATTTGATATATGATTCAATTCCATATATTCTTGCACTCAGATTATTGCGGTAGTGGTATAAACGATTAGTATTTTATTGATTTTATAAAAATAAAAAAGTCCCACAATGTGAGACCTTTCTAATTTTACTTTATTATTAAAACGGAATTAAATAAAATCCGATAACCTGAATATTACCTTCTGTTTCCGTGTCCATAATATCCTCTACCGCCTCTATTTCCATCTCTGCAATATCCTCTTGGTGCAATTCTATACCCATTGTTATAAGCTACTTGATTTGGATACCCATTATATGGATATGCAAAACCATTTCCATAATAACCTATTGGAGGCACCCCAATACTTATAACAAGACCTGACCTACAACCTCTCCAGTGAGGATTTGCAGCATTTACTGTAGCAACCTGAGAAACTATTCCTACTATTGCTATTATCAACAACTTTTTCATATTATTTATTTTTAGTTAATACTATTACTTTTTCAAGAAGTATGCCAAAGCATATTTGTAGAACTTTTTAACGTTGATTAACATCTCAATTGTATTTGCTGTATGTAGTAGTTGAAACCATTAATACAAAAATTAAATATAGATGTTCTATTACTCTTTTCACGTGATTTTAAAGATGTTTCTTTTAGATAATGAAATTTGTAAAACGAAATTGTAACTACAAGATTAGATAAAAAAACTGCTTTTAGTATGCAAATTCGGCTCTAATTGACAATATATTTTTTGGTGTAAATTGGTCAGTTTATTATTTTGTAATAAAATGCTTCTTATAGCGAATATAAAGGGATGTGTCTGTTTTTCAATAAAAAAAGTTCGATGTTCCTGTGGAGATGAAAAACAAAGCCCTTTAATATCAATGGTTTTAGAGGTGGTGGTCTCGCCCAGAATCGAACTGGGATCAAAAGTTTAGGAAACTTCTATTCTATCCATTGAACTACGAAACCAATTAATTTTGTAAAGATAATTTTTCTTTTAAGAATTTTCTTCCTGCCGCAGTTTTAAAATACTTTTCTCTTACTCTTGCTTGGGCTCTTGTTTCAAAATTTTCTGTGTAAATTATTTTCCAAGGAATAAATGCTTTAGTGGAAACTGTCTTGCCAGAATTATGTTCTTTCAACCTATTCTCTGTATCTTCAGTCATACCAACATATTTTCTGCTGAATTCTTTGCTCCAAAGAACATATACGAAATGTTTATCTTCCATGATACAGTAACTTCTATTCCCCGCCCGAACGACTGACGTCTTTCAGTCGGGCGGGTATCCATTGAACTACGAAACCAAATATTTTATTCCGCAAAGGTAGGCTTTTCGAGAAAACTTATCTAATAGTTTGTTATACAAAACACAAAGTCTTCGACAAACTCGGACTGACGGTGCGTGATGTCATATTGAGCTTGTCGAAATATGTGCGATGGCTTTTGATAATTCTACAAATTCTCAATAAAATAATCAGTGATCTTATTGAATAAGTGCACCCTGTCTTTGCCCAACACATTGTGATCATGTCCGGGATAAACAAAATAATCTACTTGCTTCCCTTTATCCACGCATGCTTTTAAAAATAATAGACTATGTTGCCATACAACTATATCATCGGAAGTACCATGAATCAATAATAGTTTACCTTTTAAACTATCCACATAATTGATAACGTTGGTTTCTTTATATCCGATTGGATTTGTTTGTGGTGTGTCCATATAGCGCTCGGTATACATTATTTCATAATAACTCCAATCTATCACCGGATCGCCTGCAACAGCAGCTTTAAATACATCGGGGTAATGTGTCATGATGGATGTGGTCATGAAGCCACCATAACTCCATCCCATCAGACCCATTCGTTTCTCATCAATAAATTTTAAACTCTTCAGATAATTTATTCCCACCATCTGATCCTGCATTTCAACTTTCCCTAAATTCTGAAAGGTAGCTTGTTCAAATGCTTGTCCGCGATTTTCACTTCCTCTGCTATCCAATGTAAATATAACAAAGCCACGCTCTGCCATGTATTGAAACCAAAGGTCTCCACCACCATTCCAGGTATT
The DNA here is from genome assembly GCA_003151745.1 of Bacteroidota bacterium. Lineage (GTDB taxonomy): Bacteria > Bacteroidota > Bacteroidia > AKYH767-A > 2013-40CM-41-45 > PALSA-967. The sequence goes on along the minus strand of PLYJ01000220.1, from coordinate 100,532 downwards.
ATTTATTAGCTGAACATTCGGTCCGCCATATACATAAACGATGACAGGATATTTTTTTGTTGAATCAAAATCAATGGGCTTAAACATTCTGCAATACAGATCATCTGCAGTTGAATTTTTTAATTTGAAGATGCTTAGTTCTCCTGTTTTATAATCTTTCAAAGGATTTTCAGATTGTTTGATCACCTGGATTTTTTTTCCTTTCGTGGTGTATATAGCAATTTCTCTGGGAACAGTGATGCTTTGGAAATTGTCAATAATATAATTTCCGTTCCCACTTAGCATACCTGTGTGAGTGCCTTCGCCTAAAGTAATTTTTGTACTGTTTCCTTTTTTAAATTCAACACTGTAAAGATTACGTGTAATTGGGCTTTCAGCCGTTGAGGTGTAAAAAGCTTTTGTCCCTTTTTCATCAAAGCCCATAAAATTAGTTACCGTCCAGTTGCCTTTGGTGAGTTGCTTAAGAAGATTTCCATTGGTAGAATATAAATACAAATGATTGTATCCATCGCGTTCCGATTGCCAGATAAATTGATCGGCATGGTTGGGTACAAATACCATTTGATGCAAGGGCTGAACGTATTTATTATCTGTCTCTTCGAACAATGTTCTTTCAAAAAGACCAGTAATTGCACTGTAAGAATTCAGTTTTAAATGATTCTGATCACGATTTAAAACAGCAATGTAAACGCTTTGTTCATCCGGACTCCAGGCAATGTTGGTTAAATATTGTTCTTTGGGTTCGCCCGTTTTCAGAAAAATAGTTTTGCCTCTATTCACATTGTAAACGCCAACTATCACCTGGTGGCTGGTATCACCGGCCATGGGATATTTAATGGTGTTGGCTTTCGCCGGACGAACGGTCCAGTCGATGATGGGATAATCGGTTACCATTGTTTGATCCATCTTGTAAAAGGCAAGTAAATTACCATTCGGCGACCAGAATGTTCCTTTGGTAATGCCAAATTCTTCACGGTGTACTGATTTTCCATTCACAATATTTGAATCGGCATCGTTGGTTACGATCAGCTGGTTTGTGCCATCAGATACAAACAAATTATTTTTTATTGTATAAGCTACATAATTTGTTTTGTCTGCAATATCCGTATTTTCAGCTCCTTCACCCAGATCTCGGTTCGCCTCTACAACAATTGTTTTTGCATTTACATCAAAGGCAAATAATTTTTTTTCCCATTCGAATGTGAATTGGTTGGCATTTTTCCATTGAATTTTTGGGAATGTTTTCAAAGCAGTAAAATGTTCATGTTCTAATGCATCATTTATTTGAGATAATGTTGTTCCAATTTTCCTCACCTGTTTACGGCTTTCAGCAAGACCAATAATTAATATGTCAGAATTATCGTTGGTGTCAATGTATGAGAAATTGTTTGTGCCTTTCACCCACATTAATTGTTGCAGTTTTGCAGGAGCAAGACTTGTTTTTTGCTTGAGAATAGCGTCATGCATACTCAGTAAATTGCCCTGAGCAAAGGCTGTTTGCGTAACAAATAGGGAAAGAAATAGAACGCGGATGACGCGGATTTGACGGATTTTCACGGATAAAAAATATTTGAAAAATTTTGTTAATTCAATATATGCGTTCAATTTTAGCTAAGCAGAATAGAACACGAATGACGTGGATTTGACGAATTCTCGCAAATAAAAATTAATTAAAAATTCGTGTTAATTCGTTTGATCCGTCTAATCCGCGTTCTATCTTTTATAATACATTTAATTTTATATACTCCTTTTTCCCTTTCCTAATTAAAATATATTCATTGGGCAAAAGATAATTTTCGTCAATTAAAAGTTCGATATCGGTAATTTTGCTCATATTAACAGAGATTCCGCCACCTTGAATTAATTTTTTTGCTTCACTCTTTGAGGAAAATACTTTTGTTTTTTCTGCAAGCAAATCAATAATATTAACCTTATTTACTATGTCATTTCGATTAACATCAAAAGTTGGAACATCAGCCATTATATCATGGAATTCCGCCATACGTGAAACCGTTTTCAAATCTTCTAAAGTACCCTTGCCGAAGAAAATTTCAGTAGCTGCTAATGCTCTCTTATAATCTTCTTTGGAGTGAACTCTGATAGTAATATCTTCTGCCAACGCCTTTTGTAAGACTCTTAAATGGGGAGATACAAGATGATTTGTTTCTAAAGCCTCTATTTCTTCTTTTGTAAATAAAGTGAAAATACGAATGTATGTTTTAGCATCTTCATCGCTGGCATTCAACCAAAATTGATAAAATTTATAAGGTGAAGTTTTAGCTCTATCCAGCCAAACATTGCCACTTTCACTTTTACCGAATTTACTTCCATCAGCCTTTTTAATTAGTGGAGTCGTGATCGCAAAAGCTTCACCCGCACCTTTGCGTCTTATTAATTCAGTTCCTGTAACTATATTTCCCCATTGGTCGGAACCGCCCATTTGTAGCTTCACACCCTTGTTCTTCCACAAATAATAAAAGTCGTATCCCTGCACCAACTGGTAAGAAAATTCAGTGAACGACATCCCATTTTCTAATCTGCTTTTTACCGAATCCTTTGCCAGCATATAGTTTACGCTGATATGTTTACCCACATCGCGAATAAATTCCAAAAAGCTAAACCCTTTAAACCAATCGTAATTATTGACAATCTCAGCAGAATTAGCACCACAGTTAAAATCCAGGAATTTCTCTAATTGTTTGCGCTGACAAGCTAAATTATAATTCAATGTTTTTTCATCCAGTAAATTTCTTTCAGCTGATTTTCCTGAAGGGTCGCCCACCATTCCTGTTGCGCCTCCCACCAATGCTAAGGGTTTATGTCCCGACTGTTGAAAATGCAGCAAGGTCATTATTTGCACCATGTTGCCAACACCTAAGGAATCTGCAGTTGGGTCAAAACCAATGTAACCGGTCACCATTTCTTTATTCAATAACTCTTCCGTGCCAGGCATCCTATCGTGCAACATGCCGCGCCATTTCAATTCTTCAACAAAATTCTTTTTCATTTTTATCGGTATAGAAATAAATAATTTCACGCATTTCCTGCAAAGATAATAAAGGTTATGGAACTGGACAGTTCACTGGTAAATGGAACGCAGATGACGCAGATTGTTATGATTAGAAAACGGATAAAAACCCTATAAAATTTTAGTTTTATGATAAATACAAAAAATCATTTTTTATATTAAAGATCAGCGTCATCTGCGTTCTATTCTTTTGTAAATTCGCAGGTATTAAAAAAGCAATTTTGATTTTAGTTACAGGCGGTACAGGTCTAGTTGGCACACATTTATTATTCGATCTATGCAGATCGGGTGAGAAGGTTCGTGCAATTAAAAGAAGTAAAAGCAATGTTGCAAATGTTAAAAAAGTGTTTGATTACTATACTTCTGATTCGGAAGTTTTGTTAAAAAATATTGAGTGGATAGATGCGGATCTATTGGATGTATATTCTTTGATGGATGCAATGGAAGGCGTTACCGAAGTGTTTCATTGTGCTGCGATGGTATCGTTCGAAACAAAACACGAAGAGGCGATGATGACCATAAACGCTGAAGGTACTGCCAACCTGGTAAATGCAGCTTTGGCAAAAGGGATAAAAAAATTCTGTCACATTAGTTCCATCGCAACAATTGGCAATGCCGAAAAAGGCGAACTCGCCAATGAAGAAACATATTGGAAATCATCACCTGAAAATTCTAATTACTCCATCAGCAAATATGCTGCTGAACGGGAAGTTTGGCGGGCTTCTGCAGAAGGTTTGGATATGATAATTGTAAATCCTGCCTTAATTATTGGCGGAGGAAACTGGCAACAAAGCAGTTCCAATATGTTTAGTAAAGGATATAAAGGCATTAAATATTATACCAACGGCGCAACGGGTTTTGTTGATGTGAGGGATGTTTCGACATTGATGATTTTGCTGATGAAAAGTGAAATGAAGAATCAGCGTTTTTTATTGTGTTCGGAAAACAGATCTTTTCAGCACTTTTTTGATTTGATGCATCAGGAGTTTGGTAAGCCAATACCAAACATAAAGGCAGGAAAAATGCTGAGCAGTTTTTCCTGGAGGGCAGAAAAAATTCGTTGTTTTTTATCCGGTGATGCTCCTTTGATCACCAAAGAAACAGCCAATTCGGCACATAAAGTAAATCGTTATTCCAACCAAAAAATTTTAAATACTTTTCCTGATTTTAAATTTATTCCGGTTGAACAATCTATTAAAGATACTTGTAGATTGTTTTTGAAAGATGGAAACAACATACCAAAGCTAAAGACAACATAAAAATATTTCAATGAACAACATAAAATTATTTGAAAGCAAAAAAATTCGTTCTTCATGGAACGAAGAAGAAGAAAAATGGTATTTTTCCGTAATTGATATTGTCGAAGTTTTAACCGATAGTCCACGGCCAAGGAAGTATTGGAATGCTTTAAAAACAAAGCTAAATGAGGAAGGGGGTGAACTGTCCCATAATTTGGGACAGTTGAAAATGCAAGCAGAAGATGGAAAACTTCGAGCTACCGATGTAGCGGATACAGAACAAATACTTCGTTTAATTCAGTCAGTTCCATCGCCTAAAGCCGAACCTTTTAAACAATGGTTAGCGAAAGTCGGTTATGAACGGATAGAAGAATCACAAAATCCTGAATTGAGCATAGACAGGGCTATGGAAAATTATTTAACTCTCGGATATAGCAAAGAATGGATTAATCAACGATTAAAAAGTATTGAAGTACGAAAAGACCTTACAGATGAGTGGGAAAGCAGAGGAGTAAAAAAAGGACAGGAGTTTGCAACCCTAACTGACATTATTACACAAGCGTGGAGTGGCAAAACAGTAAAGCAATACAAAAAACATAAAAATCTGAAAAAAGAAAATCTTCGTGATAATATGACTAACCTTGAGTTAGTCCTAAATATGCTTGCTGAAGCCACTACTGCGGAAATATCAAAAGAAAAGAAACCGAATACATTGAATGAAAATAAAATTATTGCTCATCAAGGTGGTACTATTGCTGGAAATACACGAAAAGAAATTGAAGCAAAAACTGGTAAGAAAATTGTGAATTCACAGAATGCAAAAGTATTGCAAGAAAACAAAAAGTTAAAATAGTAACCCTTGGATTACGTTTCCCTGATTTCAAATTTATTTCTGCTGGACAATCTATTAAAGATACGTGTAGATTGTTTTGAAAGAGATAAATAAAACAACAATTTGGAACCTATCTTTTTGAATAGAGAATAATTTTATTTCGATTATCAATAGCTACCAAATCATTTGGATTTAGTTCTATTGCCTTGTTATAATCATCTATGGCATTTTTGTAGTTTTTGCAGTTATTGTATGCATTTGCTCTCAGCGTATATGCTGTTGAATTGTTTTTGTCGATATTTAAAACTAAAGATATATCATTTATTGTAGCCTTAAAATCGCCCATTTCATATTCAATATATGCACGACTGAAATATGCTTTGCCATTTTGAGGATCAAGTTTAATGATTAGATTGCAATCTGCAATAGCACCATTGTAATCACCAATGGAAATCTTATACCCGCATCTGCTGAAGTAACCGTTCAAATCATTAGGGTTAAATTTTATCGCAAAATCAATATTGGTTATTGCATCTTTAACATTGCCTAATTGTGATTGCACCATACTTAAGTTGTAATAAATGAGTCCTTTTAAGTTGTCTTTACTTGGGAGTTTTAAAGATGATTCAAAGTCTTGGATGGATTTATGCAAATAGTTATTCCTTTTTACTGTATCGTTTAAAAATGCTTTTCCCGCGTAATGGTTCAAATAAATACTACCTCGTTCCATATACGCGTTTAGCCGGTAGCTTGCATCAATTGCTATACATTTTGTCAAATACTGAATGGCGCTATCAAAATTGTTTAATGATCCATTGATTTTTCCTATGCCTAGATAAGCTCTTGCTTTATTAGCATCGGATAATGGATATTTCAAAGCATTTTCAAAATCAATTATTGCTTTTTGCATATAGCTGTTCTTATCAGATACATTGGCAGAAGAAGGAGTTAGGTAGTTAAAAAAATAGGTTCCTCTGTTTAGATAAGCGATACTACAATAAGGATATTTGTTGATCACATCGGTGAACAACGTTTCATCATTTTTCCAAATATTCACACGGCTGTAACTAAATGTAGAATATGCAATAAAACATATTACTAAAATTCCCGACAAAATGTTTTTATAAGCAAGATACCGCTCCTGTATAAAAGCGAAAAAATTTCCAAGTATAAAAAACAATCCGATGTAAGGGATATAGGTATATCTATCGGCCATAGAAGCTGCGCCGACAGGGACAAATTGAATAACAAGTATTATTGTGAATATAAAAAAGATAAAGCCAAACAGTATATCTTTTCCCCATTTTTTTGAAAACCAAACAGCAATAAAAATCGCAACTAATAACAATATTGATAAATAATAAATCATTGAAAGGGTGCCTTGTAGTTCAATCGGGTATGGATACAAGGCAGATAATTTGAATGGTAAAACAGCTTTAATAAGATAACTGCAAAAGGAAAAAGAAATTATTGCCATGTGTTCAAGAATGGACATTTCCGGGGCCATTTCTTTAATTGCACTCCCCTGAGAATGTATCGCTACAATACCAAAAAGCAGAGAGATCGCAAAAAAAGGGACCTTTTCTATAACCATTTTCCAGCTTAGCTTCCTGTCATAATAATAGTCGATAGACAATAAAACGAATGGTAATATCACAGCCGCGGACTTACTTAAACAAGAGAGCAAAAAGAAACACATGACAAGAGTTAAATCTTTAATTTTTTTAGTTTTTAAAAAGTGGGTATAAAATAGTAATGAAATTAAAAAGAAGAAGGAATAAAGAACATCTTTTAATTCGGAAACCCAGGCAACTGATTCGATATGCATGGGATGAATGGCAAATAATGTGGCGGTAATTAAAGCAACAATGGCATTTTTGGGCGAAATATTACGTATTAATTTGAATACCAGAAATGTGTTCAGTAAATGAATAATAATATTGAGTAAATGAAAAACAGACGGATTGCCATTGCCTGATTTATACTCAATGGCATATACCAACATGGTTACCGGTTGGTAATTGCTATTATAAAAGCTGCTAAAGAATCGCTTGACATTTTCAAAATTTAAGTGCTTTATATCAGCATTATCAATGATATAATCCTGATCATCCCAATTATAAATAAAATCGAATTTTATAGCCTTGAAATAGATAATGATGGTTGTAATAATGATTGCAACTAGCGCAAATAGTATGAATTTATTAAGGTTGTTTTTATCAACAATAGCAGTCGATTGTAATTGATGAAGTTTTTTATTTTCATTCTTTTTAGCCATCTTACTTCTTTGGAGTTTTAATTGTGGGCAGTTAACAAAACTAATATTTTTATCTGAATTTTTTCCTCTCTCCTATGAGGGGCCGAGTAGAATAGTAATGAATATTATATGGAAGATGATAACAACTCTATCATTTTTTTGTCAACCGGATAACCCAATTTTTTGGCTTTTAAGATGTCATCTAAAGCAAATTTGTTTAAGTGCAAATTAAAATATGCTTCCCCCCGAAAGTAGTATGCTGCTGCGTAAGTAGGGTTTAGTTGGATAATAGTGGTATAGTCGGCAATGGCATTGTTGTACTGCTTAAGTGTTAAAAATATTTCAGCTCTTTTTATTAAACATTCCAATTGATGTGGATCAAGCTTTAGAACTTTGTTATAATCCATCAAAGCTGCATTATTATTTTGCATGATATAATAAAAAGAACCCCTTGAACGGTACGCTTCAGCATAGTTACTATCTAATTTAATGGCCTGGTTAAAATCGTTCAAGGCATTGCTGTATTGCTGATCATAAAAATAAGAGATCCCTCTGTAGGTGAAGGTAAATGCACTTCCTTCTTGTTTTTCGATAGCATCCGTAAATAAGTTAATGCTGTTTTTCCAAATTTTTGTACGTTGAAATGATAAATAACAACATACAATAGAATACAAAGAAAACACGATCACAACAAAGTTTTTTAATTGTTTTTGTTGGGTAGATGGCAGATCTGCTATTTTGTTTATGAAGTATCCAAGAATAAAAAACAAACCGATATAAGACATGTATGAATATCGGTCGGCCATTATAGCATTACCTACCGGTACTACTTTTAAAACGATAAATATATTAATTACAAAAAAGGCAAGACCAAACAATACTTCTTTATTGTTTTTTTGATATTTATAAATGAGTCCGGCAAACAGTATTAATATGAAAGGGCTTATGTAAATGGCTGAAGGATACCAGCCGTTAATTTTAATCGGATAGTTATAAAACATGGACAGATGAATGGGAAAAATAAATTTCCAACCATACATCATTAACTCATAGCAAGCCAACAAAAGTTTTTCTATGAACGACGTAGAAGGAATATTGTCTAGGGCTCCCAGAGCTTTTTGTGCCTGAATAGCAATATAGCCAAAGATTATGGAGAGTATTAAAAATGGGATCTTTTCTACAAAAGTTTTGCGAGTGATCCCCCGCGATAAAAAAAGATCGATCGCAAATAAAACAAAGGGAAAGCAGATCGCCATTCCTTTTGAGAAACAAGAGAACGTAAATAACAAAAAGGTTAGCCAATAAAACACTTTCTTTTTTTCTTCCTTTTGCAAATACAGCAAATAAGTGCATAATGCGGATAAAAAAAAGAAAGCGTACAACACATCTTTCCGCTCCGAAATCCAGGCAACAGATTCCACATGCATGGGATGCACGGCAAATAATAATGCTGTTATAAATGCTATCCAGTGCCGCTTAGCGAGTAACCAAATAAATACAAATACCAATAAAACATTTAAAGTATGTAATACAAAATTGGTAACATGGTAGGGTTTGGATCTAAGCTTGAACAGATCATATTCCAAACAATAACTTAACATGGTAAGGGGATGATAATTTCCAACGGAGTAAGTTGTAAATGTTTTTTTCAAGGTGTAATAAACGCTATCTCCGTGAAGTGTGCGGATGTCCGTGTTGTCCACAACATAAAGTTGGTCATCCCAACAGGTAAACCGGTTGTTTAAAGACTTCATGTAAATGGCAGAAGTGACGAGTACCAATATCAATAATGCGACCAAAAAAAAACTATTTGATAAAGGACTCTTTGCTTTTTTTTCGGTCATTATCATATCACAATAATCTTTTATTCATCCAATTTTATTGGTCTTTTGGGGTTTACCTTACTGATCCAACTTCTGCAACGTTTCCTCGATTGCTTTAATTTTCTCCTGTTGGTCAATAATGATAGGCTTTCCGGCTCTTTCCTTGCAATCCATGATACCGCAACGTTCGCAAGTGGTATGCACCGTTTTTATTGGAATAGAAGGGTCGTTTAAAAGGGCGACTTTTTGCAGTAAATTTTGATCGATGAGTAAACCAAGCGTAACGCTTATGATCACGTCGGAATCGGCGGAATGTGGTTTTGCAAAAGTGATGCAAAAATAACGGCTGTCCGTTTGCCAGTATTCCGAAATTTGTGCGTGAATAAGTGGCTGACGAAACTTTTTACTTTTTACTTTTTTGTCAACATCCTTCATAATATCAATTGCCAACCACCTTCTGCAATAGTGCTCCTGCAGGTCGTTAGCATAAGGATTATGGAATTGGGACAGGTGTAATTCTTTTGTAATTTCAAAATAATCTTTTTCCACTTCGCCTCTCATTCGCAGGAAAAAAAGTTGTTCAATTCCAAAATGTTTCGGCAATATATTGGTGAGGCGTTGCATCAGCATTTCGGGTGTTACCTCATATTTAGCAACTAGGTCCAACCATGTTTGGCTGCTCCATTTGTTGGCTGCAAAAACACTGTGAATGTCCTCAATGATCGTTTTTTCGGGCATCAACAATGCATTGGAAAAATAAGAGGCATTAAAATTATGAAGTAATATTTCGAATGATGCCAAGCTTTGAACATTTGTTTCGTAAGGTCTCGGACTTAATTTCAAGTGCTGGAAAGCAAGCTCCCGGCCTAATAAAAACTTTTCCTGAGCAATCGTCAGGCCTTGGTTAACATATAATATCTTTTTGTGTTCGGCATAAAAAGAACGTAAATATTTTAGTTCTTCTTTCCCGCTCATGCCCTTGCGATCCACCTTAATGCCGTATAATTTCAACAACAGTTTTTCCAGAACACCCACTTCCAGCGGTAAATGAATTTTCAATTTTATTTTTTCACGAAAATCAGTTACGGCTTTTTCCAGATCTTCGAAATAATTATCGTGTAAGTCTTGGTAGCTGCGCAATGCAGAGGTATAAAAAGTATCGTTGCTGGTTTGTAGTCGGCGGCTTCGTTTTAAAATAGTACTTACAAAAGCAGTTATTTTATCCGGCATATTAGCAAACATGCTTAATAGCGAGGCAGGAGTTATTCCAAAATGTTCCCATGGCACTGTGGAAGTAAAGTCGGAATTCATAAAGTCGATGATGGGCTGCAAACGCTTTTTGGCGGTAAGTGAGACCAGGTAATCATAATCAACCTGAAGGGCTTTTGCCAGAACAATGATTTTCTCGCCTTTTGGATATTTTTTACCGTTCTCAATATCGTGCAGGTAAGAAACAGCAATACCTGTAGCTTCCGACAAAGCTTGGTAATTCATACCTTGCTGTTGGCGGAGGGCTTTTAATTTTAGCCCGAAAATTAAACGTATTCCATCACTATCCGAAATCATAATTCAAAAGTATGAATTTAACATCGAATGAAAATGCATTTTTTAAAGAAATAAAAATTTTTAGCGAAATTTTCTCTGTTAAATAAAATTTGCTATATTTGCCTTACTAAAAAGTAATATCTATGAGCAACTCAACTTCAACCAAAGAAACTCCGAAAACATTCAGTACACCTGAAGGTATGAGTATTACAAGCCCTTACAAGGCTGAGTTTGAGGCTATCCTAACGATGGAAGCCCTAACATTTATAAGAGAATTGCATAGAAAATTCAATGCAACAAGATATACCTTATTAGAAAACCGAAAGAAGGTTCAGGAAGATATTGATAGCGGTAAAGCTTTGCATTTTTTACCGGAAACAGCTGATATCCGTAACGGAGACTGGACTGTTGACCCTGTTCCTGCTGACTTGCAAGACAGACGTGTTGAAATAACAGGACCTGTTGATCGCAAAATGATCATCAATGCATTGAATTCAGGGGCTAAGATGTTCATGGCTGATTTTGAAGATAGTAATTCTCCGAGCTGGTCTAACAATATTCAAGGTCAGATCAACCTTAAGGATGCTATCAGAAGAACCATTACTTTTAGCAACAAAGGAGGTAAAGAATATAAATTAAATCCGAAAGTGGCTACTTTATTGGTTCGTCCGAGAGGATGGCATTTATTGGAAAAACATATTATTATTGATGGAGAGCCTGTAAGCGGTGGTATTGTTGATTTTGCTTTATACTTTTTTCACAATGCAAAATATTTACTTGACAATGGTAGCGGTCCATATTTCTATTTACCAAAATTAGAAAGTTATTTAGAGGCTCGTTTATGGAACGACATCTTTGTGTTTTCTCAGGATTACTGTAAAATTCCGCAAGGAAGCATCAAAGCAACAGTATTGATAGAAACGATATTGGCTTCTTTTCAATTGAATGAAATTTTATACGAATTACGTCATCACAGTTCAGGATTCAATTGCGGAAGATGGGATTATATATTTTCTTTCATTAAAAAATTCAGAAACAGACAAGGATTTATTTTTCCTGAAAGAAGTCAGGTTACAATGACCTCTCCTTTCATTCGTAGTTATACGCAATTGGTAATTCAAACGTGTCACAAACGTAAAGCGCATGCAATAGGCGGAATGGCGGCACAGGTGCCGATCAAAGATGACGAAGCAGCAAACCAAAAAGCCATAGATAAAGTGATCGTTGATAAAACAAGAGAAGTTACTGATGGACATGATGGTACATGGGTAGCGCATCCTGCCTTGGTTCAAATTGCTTTGGGTATTTTTAATCAACACATGCCAACAGCTAATCAGATCGAAACAAAAAAATTAGAGAATTTTGTTTGTTCAGAGGCAGACTTGGTGCAGGTTCCGGAAGGAACGATCACTGAAGACGGATTGAGAATGAATATCAATGTAGGAATTCTTTACTTGGAAAGCTGGTTATGCGGAAACGGTGCTGTTGCTCTTCACCATTTAATGGAAGATGCTGCTACAGCGGAAATTTCTAGAACCCAAGTATGGCAATGGTTGAAAGCAGGAGCAAAATTAGATGATGGCAGAGTGATCAACCACAGTTTATACGAGGATTTCAGAGATGAAGAAATTGTACATATCAAAGAATACGTAGGTGTAAAAAGATATATGGCCGGAAAGTTTCCTCAGGCAATAGCATTGTTTAACCGTTTAGTAGTGAATGATTCATTCGAAGAATTTTTAACTGTAGCGGCATACCGATTTATCAACTAATAATACAACAAAAACAAATAATAAAACAATCCAAAATCCACAAACAAGATGGCAACAAAAAAAGAAAGAGCGGAAGCTTTAAAAAAAGATTGGGCAACTAATCCACGTTGGAAAGATGTAAAAAGAGATTACACTGCCGAAGAAGTAATTAATATCAGCGGTTCCGTACCTGTTGAATATACTTTGGCTAAAAATGGTGCTGAAAAATTATGGAAAAAATTACATACTGATGACTGGGTTGCAGGTTTAGGTGCACTTACAGGAAATCAAGCGATACAAGAAGTTACTGCAGGGATGAAAGCAATTTATCTTTCAGGATGGCAAGTGGCAGCAGATGCAAATCTTTCAGGAGAAATGTATCCTGATCAAAGTTTGTATCCTGCTAACTCTGTACCAATGGTTGTTAAACGTATCAACAATGCATTGATGCGTCGCGATCAAATCGAATACATGGAAGGTGAGCCGACACGTGATTGGATGGTGCCTATCATTGCTGATGCTGAAGCAGGTTTTGGTGGTAATTTGAACGCTTTCGAATTAATGAAACAAATGATCGAAGCAGGTGCATCCGGTGTGCATTGGGAAGATCAATTAGCATCTGCTAAAAAATGCGGTCACTTGGGTGGAAAAGTATTGGTTCCTACACAAGAAGCGATCAATAAATTATCAGCTGCCCGTTTAGCTGCTGACGTTTGTGGTACATCTACATTGGTTATTGCACGTACAGATGCTGAAGCTGCAAATTTAATTACAACTGACATTGATGCTCGTGACCATAAATTTATTATCCCCGGAAAACGTGCTCCTGAAGGTTTTTACTATGTTAAAAATGGTTTAGAGCAAGGTATCGATCGTGGTTTAGCTTACGCTCCTTACGCTGATTTGATCTGGATGGAAACAGGTAATCCTGATTTGGGTATGGCAAAAGAATTTGCTCAGGGAATCCACGCTAAATATCCCGGTAAAATGTTGGCTTACAACTGTTCTCCTTCATTCAACTGGGCTAAATATATGGATGTTAAAGCAATGACTTCTTTCCGTGAAGACTTAGCTGCAATGGGTTACAAATTCCAATTCATTACATTAGCCGGTTTCCATGCTAACAACACTGTTATGTTTGAATTAAGTAAAGCATACATGGAAAGAGGAATGGCTGGTTACTCTGAGTTACAACAAAGAGAATTTGCTTTAGAGTCTAAAGGATTCCAAGCAATTAAACACCAATCATTTGTTGGTACAGGTTACTTTGATGCTGTTCAACAAGTGTGTCAACAAGGTTTATCTTCTACTACTGCATTGGCAGGTTCTACTGAAGCTGAACAATTTCACTAGTCAAAATAGAGTTTATAAAAATAAAAAATAGGCTATCCTTTTGGGTAGCCTATTTTTTTATACTTTGTCAATCTTCTATTTACCTTTCAAAAATTGTTCTGCGGTCATGATCGATATTTCAGCGAATTTATAGTCCTTTAAATTTCTGGTTAAAAGGGTCTTAATATTATTTTCAATGGCAGTATAATATTGCATCCCATCTTCAAAGTCTTTAAAATTCGATGCCAGAGCAAGTTCAACAATTTTGTCTGTAACAGCCAAAACCGTTACCAGTGTTTTGAATTTTAGCAATTTTTTCCTTGCCTGATCGGCGGAATATTGTCTGGATAACAGGTAATTTAAATTGGAAAATGATAAAGACGAAACAAATATTTTTATTTTATTTTTATCTGCTTCTGAGAACAAATAAGCAGCATGAATATAAAAAGGTTCACGATTACTTAAGAGGTCAAGAACAATTTCAGTATCTACAAATACTTTTTCCACTATTTGTATTTATTAATTAAGAAATCAGAATACCCTTTTTTAGGATTAAAATCTTTTGGCAGATCTATTATTCCTGATAAGCTTTTAACTAATGGAGTTATCTTTTCTTCTTTTCCTTTTTCGTTCGTGATATTAAGAAGATAGTTTTCAATCAATTTTGAAAGGCTTGTTTTACGTGATTTTGCGTAGTGTTTTGCCTTTTCAATAATTGTTTGTTCAAGTTTAAGAGTTAATTTGGTGTCCATGGCATACTAATTTGTTACGTACAAATATACATAATTAATACGTATAACACAAAAGTCAGTAAATTTTTTGTTCTGTGGGAACTAGTAAAATTAATGGCAGCTCTTTTTATCTATAAAGGTTTTATAATTTCGAAACCATTATTTTTATTTTTTTATTTTGGTTAATTAAAAGAGTTGGAATTAAATTATTTTTAGGTTCTGTTTACATTTTAAGAATGTGTTTTGCAAAAAATATCAATGCAAAAACGCATTAATTTTTTCTGATTTTCAAATGCAAAAGTAGAACTGTATGGGAATTTTTCTAATGACCATGGTCATGGCAGAGGATGATAGATATAGCCGATTTAAAATTTTTTCGAAAAATACAATTGAATTTTTTTTGTAAAATATTTTTTTATAAATTTGAATAACTAATAAACTATAGATGTTATGAAAAAAGAAATACTTATTCTCTGTCTTATTTTTAATTCGATTGTGCAGTTTGCTCAAACCGGAAATGTGATAATTTCCAGTGAATCGGGAGAACTTATTAGCGTGAGCATTAATGGAGTCAAGCAAAATCAAACTCCGATGGCAAATGTTGAAATTACCGGACTCAAAGCGCCAAGTGCTGCAATAACAGTTAATTTCGAGAACATAACTTTAGGTTCAACAAATGGAACAGTTAACGTTATAGCAGGGCATGAACTTACATATAAAATGAAAAAGAATAATGCACAATGGCAATTTATTTTGTTTGATGATGTAACATTGAACAATCCGAAAATTGGCGGTTTGGCTGATCCCATTAAAGGCGGACTTCAACCACAACCTGCAAGCGGACAAATAGAAACAACCAGTACAAGTGTAACCCAACCCAATAATACTTTAGCAAGTGCAACCATAAGTCCTGCAAGTGGCTGCGGTGTGGCCATGACAACAGCTGCCTTTGCCGCTGCTAAAAGTGCTATCGTTCCGGCTGCATCAGAAGTATCAAAATTAAAAGTTGCCAAACAAATAGCTCAAAACAATTGTTTGTCTCCAACACAAATTACTGATGTGATGCAAATGCTTACTTTGGATGGTTCGAAACTAGATTTTACCAAATTTGCGTATGATCATACTTCCGATAAAAGCAATTATACAAACGTGATCAATGGCCTTAATTCTGAATCCACTAAAAAGGAATTGAGCAATTTTATTGAGTCGAAGAAGACACAATAGACTGTTCTAACGAACGAAGCTAAGTGCCATTTGTCCATTGTTTACAGGTGTCATTTCGTTTATAAAATTGTCCCACAAGTCCAATGTCAAATTGAGTTTATACTTTTCGTTTAGCATTTCAAGTTCTGTTTGCAAATTTGCCTTGTCAATTTGTTTTGCTAATTCTAAAAGGTTTATTCTCATTAAAACATCTTTTGTAAAAGTCCTTTTAGCGTCAGGAAAAGTTACTGATTGTAAAAACTGAACTGTCGTGCCTGAGTTCAAAAGAATTAAAGAGTAAACAGCAAATTCGATTTTGTCAAAACCTATTAAGTAACAAGTATCGTCAAGCATTACAGGCTTATTGTCTTGTGGTAGAATAAGTGTAAAATGAAATGTTTTGTAAAGTCCCGAAATGGCTACTTTAAAAGATTTAAACGAATAGTCGCCAATACCGAATATTGAAAATAAAGGTTTGTTATTGTATATACTTGATTTTCTTGCATCAAAATTTGCTTGATGCTGTGTCAAGTATTGATAAGTTTTAGGATATTCGGTTTTGATATATTTAGTTTCCTGTCCAACTTTTTTTTGGGTAACAATCGTAAACTTTCTTGTCTGATCAATTACCGTGTTTTTAAGGTCAGAACTTTTGAGAATACCGTAAACTAAGCCGTCTTCCAATTTTACTTCTTCATTTAACCCGTTTACATAATGTCCGTTCACTTTGTCTAATTCCATTATTGTTGAACAGTCATGTTTTAACCCTTGTCGCCAAACGAAAGGACATTCACCATCAATTTCTTTTGTGTGAATATATGTGTCAATATTTGAAACGAATTTATCGTTTAGCCAACCAAATTTAAGTTGAGAAGTTTGATTGTTGTAAAAATCAAATTCCGTGCAATCATATGTCGGAAGTGAGTTTAGTTGGCAATAAAACAAAGCTGCTTCTACGGAAACATTAAATTCTTTTTTGCTGTCAATGCAATGTTTCTCAATAGATGAAATTTTGTAACGGTTTTTATTTTGGTCAAGCAAAATGTTTTTGATAACCGAGTTTTTAACCAAAAGCAATAAATTCCCTTTCATATTTTTAAAGGTCTCAATCATAGTTAGCGTAATAAATTCAGCAATGTCAAAATTACCTTTGCCTGTCATTGCATCTAAGCCACTATGATTTTTGAAATTTGTTTTTTTAGGAAGATTAGTTGAATTAAGACTACCCAATTTTGAATTAGTTATCCAAGGTGGATTTCCAATTACTAAAACATCTTTTGTTGAGTGTTTTTTTGCTATTCCCTTAAAATCAAAATCAAAAACGTTGCAATGGATAATTGCAATTTCGGGTTTGTTTGCATTTAGATTTGAAAGAAAAAAATCCACTATGTTGAACTTAGTCTCCCAAACGTAAGGTTTGTAAATTTCAACCCCGAAAACATTTTTAATGTTTTTAAAGTTACGTAATGATGCAATAATGAAATTTCCTTTTCCGCAAGTTGGCTCAATTACAATTTCAGGCGAAATGTTTTTTGCTGCTAAATGCAAAGTAACTTTATTAGCTAAGTCAGAATTAGTTTGAAAGTCGCCATACTCTGTTCTGTCAGGTTCTTCAACAATATTGTGAGTTTCAGAAATCACTTCTTTAAGCATTTCTAATTCTTCGTTATTATCAAAAAAATGTATGATGCCGAAGGCATCATACATTTTTTGATTTGCCTTTTCAAAAGATGTAATCTTTTTCAGATTGTCATTTAAGAAATCTGAAACCTGATGAGTAATATTTGCTTCAAATACTTTCATCTCTACTATTGTTTATTGTCATTTATAATCTTGGAGATATAACTAAAAATCCTTTATCATTGCTTTTATCTCGTCTACTTTTTTCGCTTCTCTATCCATATACTTTTCATATGCGCTTTTCATTCCTCTAAAGAAGTCATTCACATCCTGACTCATATCTATGTCCAAGGGTTTACACATTTGGATAATTCCCCAACCTTGCGCTTGAATAGTTAGGCAATTCCAACTTAAATTATAAAATGGTACTAAGTCAGAAACGGTTACAATTTTAATTCTTTCTTCGGTTATTTTATAACTTACAAAAGTAAAATATAACTCATTTCCATCTTGTTTTAACCATTGGATAAGTCTCTTTGCAGAAATGATATTTGGTGAGTAATTTTTTTTATCCAAATTGTTACTTTTTACATTCACAGGCTTTTTGCTATTATCATTCAAGAAGAAATCACCGATTGATTTTTTAGTTCCATTAGCGACTGTTCCATATTTTTTGGCAATTTTAATTTCTATTTCTCTGTAGTAATCCATTTTTGTGTTTTTAAATTCTTCCAAGCTCTGTTTGTGTCGCAAAATTTCTGAGCTTCTTTTATGAAGTTTTTATCGTTAATTTTTGCTTCATTTCTGTCTTAAAATATATGTCGCTAAGTTAATGTTTTTAGTGTTAAAATCTGTCGTGTTAAGTCGTCAAGTTTTACACAAAAGTTCGATGTCAAGCCATAAAGTGGTAATTTCCACTGTAAAATTTAGTAAAAAACAATTTAATATTTGTCCAATTTAAACCGGTGATGTCTACGTTATTGCGAATATATACTTGATCGTCCCAACTATAAAGAAGATTAAATTTGAGTGCTTTAAAATAGATGAAGAAAGTGATAATAATAACAATAGTTAAAGCAATCAGTGGCCAGTTATTCGTATTGCCTTTTTCAATATTGTGGGTAATATTCTTTTGGTCTGCTGTTTTTTTATGCTTATTGGAGTCTTTATATTTATTCATTATTCTGACTACGACTGCTTTCTATTGTTGTTTATTTCTTCTTCCTTTTAGGATGGTTGATTTTCTTTTCTTTTTTAAGAGGAACAATCTTTACAGTATCTATCATAACCTTTTTCTCTTCTTTTTTATTCATAACTTCCGCCTGCATCTTACTTAAATTTTCCAATACCAGTTGATACACATCTTTTAATAGATCGGGATGTCGCGTGTAAAAATCAAAACTTTCATTGTATTGTTTTTTGGTGATTTTATATTTAGCAAATACATCAAAAGGAGGGGCGGGGTTTTTACTTGTTGCCATATCGGTATTATATGTATTTAAACTCATGGCAGCCTCTAGTAAATGGACATCAAGCATTACTTCAGCCATTTTTTGTTTGGATAAAACGTTGGACGGGATGTCAACTTTTTTTTCGTTAGAACAAGCGAATAGTAACAGGCAAACAAAAATTAATACGGTTTTTTGAATCATGATCTTAATTTATCCGCAATTTAATATAAATATAATTATTACCACGGAGGCACAGAGAACACAGAGGTTCACGGAGACAAGATGGAAAGAATTTGAGTACCGTTTTGTATCATTCATAATAGCGAATTAAATTTATACGTTTATTATGTTCTTTATTTATCCTCTGTGTTTCTCCATGTCCTCCGTGCCTCCGTGGTAAATTTTTCTACTCCTGGTAATACACCCTCTTCACTCTTCTCGAAACATTGGTCAGTATTTCATAAGGAATGGTTCCTACATCTTTCGCAATTTCAGCAATGGGATAAGCATCCCCAAATACAATTACTTCATCCTGTTCGTTTGCATTAATATCGGTAATGTCTATCATACACATATCCATACATACGTTACCAATGATGGGCGCGGGCTTGCCTTTCACAATCATTTTTCCTTTGCCGTTGCTCAGTTTACGACTCAATCCATCGGCGTAACCTATTGGTATCGTTGCGATCTGAATGTCGCGGTTAGAAACCCCTTTTCTGTTATAACCAATGGTTTCGTTAGCAGGAATATTTTTTATTTGTGAGATACTTGTTTTTAAAGTGCTTACATTTTGCAATTGCGCTTGCTCCGATGTATTTGCTCCAATGCCATACAAGCCAATGCCAAGGCGAACCATATCGAACTGAGCATCCGGGAAACGGGAGATGCCGGCGGAGTTGAGGATGTGTTGTAAGATCGGGTAAGAGAAATGCGATCTTATTTTTTCACTCATCTCCGTAAATTTTTTTATTTGCTGCCAGGTGAAATCATCATGCTCAGGCTCATCGGTTGCTGCCAGATGCGAGAAAATAGATCTGATAGTAAGATGTTTGTTATTTTTGATACGCACTATCAATTCATTCACTTCATTGTCGTCAAACCCCAAGCGGTGCATTCCGGTGTCCAGCTTAATGTGTATAGGAATTGCCGCGCTGTTTTTTCTGTCGCTGCGTTTTAATGTTTCCTCAAATAAGCCCAATACTCTGAAACTGTATATCTCCGGTTCCAAATTGTATTGGATCATGGAATCATAACTTTGCTCTTCCGGATTCATTACCATGATGGGCATCGTGATTCCTGATTTGCGAAGTTCAAAGCCTTCATCCGCATAGGCAACAGCTAAATAATCAATACGATGAAACTGCAATATATTGGCTATTTCAAAGCTTCCGCTACCATAGGAAAATGCTTTTACCATTGCCATGATCTTGGTGTCGGAGGTTAGTTTGGAACGGTAATAATTCAGATTATGTACAATTGAATTCAGGTTTATTTCCAGAACTGTTTCATGTGCCTTTTGCTGAATAATTGTACTGATGGCTTCAAAACCGAATACACGGGCACCTTTCAGCAAAATAGTTTCATCAACAAAAAACGAGTTGTTGAATTGTTGTAAAAAATCAGCAGTGGATCTGTAAAAACTTTTTTCAATATTAAATTGATGTTGCTGACTGGAGATCCCTTCTCCAATACCTATCAAACGTGTTACTCCTTTTTTATGAATGAGTTCCGCTACTTCTTTGTAAAGCACTTCGTTGTTTTGTCCGCTTTGTAAAATATCAGAAAGTACAAGTGTTTTCTTGGGATGTTGTTTTTGTTGATTTAAAAAATCCAAGGCAATAGCTAATGAACTTAAGTCGGAATTATAACTATCATTGATAATGGAGCAGTTATTTATGCCTTCCTTTAACTCTAAGCGCATAGCAACAGGGCTTAAGAAGCGCATTCTTTCGGCGATGATATTGTTTTCGTAACCCAGATAAAGCAACATCGCCCAACAATGAATTGCATTTTCAATACTTGCTTCATCGATAAGTGGTATGCTGATGTTTATAAAATTATTTTTATAAATCCCTTGTATTTCCGTGTCTGTGGCAGTTTTAGTGATTCTGCCAATTAATAAATCAGCGCGCAACTTTCTTGACCATGTAAATATTTTAGTTTCTTTAAGTATTTTGCTGTTGGTGATTTCTTCGTGAACAAGCAAATAATCTCTGCAATAAATAATCACTTCAGAGTGCACAAACAGCTTTAATTTTTCATTTACTTTTTGTTTTTGATTTTCAAAATTTTCATCGTGCGCTTGTCCGATATTCGTGATAAGTCCTATTGTTGGTTGAATAATATGTTCGAGCAGTTTCATTTCATGAGGTTTAGAAATGCCTGCTTCAAAAATTCCTAAATCGTAATTTTCGTTCATCTGCCATACGGATAGCGGAACTCCCACTTGCGAGTTAAAACTTTTTGGACTGCGAACTATATTTTTATCTTCTCGAAGTAATTGATAAAGCCATTCTTTGACAATAGTTTTTCCATTACTTCCTGTAACTCCGATAACCGGGATCTTATACTGTTGGCGATGATTAGCGCATAATAATTGTAATGCTTCTAATGTATCTTTTACTAAAATAAAATTGGATTTAGAAAATTGAGTATAATTTTTCGGCAAAGTAGAAACCACAAAATTGCGAACATCTTTTTCATACAACTCTTTGATATATGCGTGTCCATCGTGTCTATCGCCCTTAATGGCAAAAAATAAAGATGTGGAAGGATTATTAATTTTACGGCTGTCAATCAAAAGGTCTTTAATAATACTATCAATATTACCGGTTCCGCGAATGGTTATATTCTTTCCCCAAAATTTAGCTCGCGGTATTGCATTAACAATAGTTGATATATTTGAAATAGTATAATTCATAAATTATTTTTTTTGCTCTTTATAACAATCTCTGCAAAGCGCCTCATAGTTGGATGTTTCGCCAAGCTGCACCAATGTTTCTTCTTCAGTGATACGATGCGAATGATTTGCTAAATTCCCGCAACGCATACATATTGCGTGAACTTTAGTAACGTGTTCGGCAATGGCCAATAATTCCGGAATAGGGCCAAATGGGTTACCTAAATAATCCATATCAAGTCCGGCAACAATTACCCGAATACCGCTGTTAGCAAGCTGGTTGCAGACTGCTGCAAGTCCGGCATCAAAAAATTGTGCTTCGTCAATACCAACCACTTGCACATCACTGGCAAGCAGCAGAATAGTTGCTGATGAAGGCACGGGAGTTGACCGGATAGAATTGCTGTCGTGCGAAACTACATCTTCATCATGATAACGTGTATCGACAGAAGGTTTAAAAATTTCCACTTTTTGTTTTGCAAATTGCGCACGCTTCAGCCTGCGGATAAGCTCTTCGGTTTTTCCGGAGAACATGGAGCCGCAAATAACTTCAATGGAGCCTTTTCTATTATATGGATGGATGGTATTTTCGAGAAACATAGATCTTAATAAATGGTCTAAAAATGTTTACAAATAGCATTTCAAAATTCGCATTATAAATGTAACTTTATGGAATGTACCTGTTGAACAAATTTACTTAAAAATTGTTGTTATCATTCAGCTCAAAAATAATTATTCAATTGATCGATACAAAACCAATTCGTGACAGAATGAATTCCCCCTTTCAAAGGGGGGCAGGGGGGATTAATACCGTATTTATTTTATTTTTCAATTTCGTTTTTTCCTCTCTTTTTTCTCAAGAAATTAATAAGACCGCAATTTATAAATATGCCAGAAGCGTAGTTGATACAATGTCTTCCGAAAATATGCACGGCAGAGGATATGTAAATGAAGGGGATAAAATAGCAGCCGGTTATATCAGCAATGAGTTTAAAAAATTTGGATTGAGATCGTTCACCGATAATTATTATCAGAACTTTAGTTTCCCGATCAATACATTTCCAAGTGCAATGAGTGTTGAGATTGATAGCAAAAAATTAATTGCCGGGAAAGATTATATTTTAAAGGGAAGTTCAGGAGGACTGTCCGGAACTTTTGAAATTATACACTTTAATTCAAACATTCTGAAAAGCAAAAAGTTGTTAAGAAGATTTTACAAAACAAATTTTTCTGATAAGGTGGTCTTAATAGATAAATCAAATCTTGATCTAAAAAATGGGGATGTTGGGAATTTAATGGATGTATTTGGGGCAATTTCGGCCAAAGCAAAAGGAGTAGTTTTTGTCGAAGATAAATTAACTGCAGAATTTTCTACGTATCAGGTATCATATCTCTTGATGGAAATATTACGAAGCTCTTTTAGTGGGAATGAAAAAAGCATATCTGTGAATATCCAAAACAAATTTATCCCTGATCATGAGTCTCAAAATATAATAGGATATGTGGAAGGTTCGGTATACCCCGATTCTTTCATTGTTTTTTCTGCACATTATGATCATCTCGGACAAATGGGAAAGGATATTTATTTTCCCGGGGCAAACGATAATGCCAGCGGTTGCGCGATGTTGCTTAACCTTGCCGGATATTATTCAATACCTGCAAATAAACCTAAATGTTCCATTGCTTTTATAGCTTTTGGTGCCGAAGAAGTAGGTTTACTGGGTTCTAAATATTATACCGAACATCCCTTGTTCCCTTTAAAAAACATTAAGTTTTTATTGAACATGGACATTATGGGAACCGGTGAAGAGGGCATCACGGTGGTTAATGGTTCAGTTTTTAAAAAAGAGTTTAATGATCTGGCAAAAATAAATTCAGAAAATAAATATCTTAAAGATATTAAGGTGAGAGGTAAAGCAGCCATCAGTGATCATTACTTTTTTTCAGAAAATGGCGTTAAAGCATTTTTTATTTATACGATGGGTGGAATAAAAGCGTACCATGATATTTATGATAAAGCAGAAACATTACCTTTGAATGAATTTGAAGATCTGTTCAAATTAATAACGAAATTTGGGGATGGACTTCAGAACTAGTATTGAACTTTTAACTTTTCAACTTTGAAACTTTTTATAGTACCCACACCAATCGGAAATCTCGAAGACATAACACTTCGGGCGATACGTATTTTAAAAGAAGTAGATCTGATCTTAGCGGAAGACACGCGTAAGTCGGGCATATTATTGAAACATTTGAATATTGAAAAAAAGATGTTTGCGCATCACATGCACAACGAACATAAAACCGTTGCGATGATCGCCGACAGAATTGCGACCGGTGAAAAGATAGCATTGATAACAGATGCCGGAACTCCGGGTATTTCTGATCCGGGATTTTTATTGATAAGGGAATGCATTGCAAAAGGAATTGAAGTGGAATGTTTACCCGGAGCAACAGCGTTTGTCCCGGCACTTGTAAACTCAGGATTACCAAGTGATACATTTTGTTTCGAAGGATTTTTACCGCAAAAAAAAGGACGTCAGACAAAGATAAGATCTCTTGTTAATGAGCCTCGCACCATTATATTTTATGAATCGCCTCACCGATTGGTAAAGGCTTTGGAACAATTCATTGAATTTTTTGGCGCCGATAGAAAAGCATCCGTAGCCCGTGAATTATCAAAAATGTTTGAAGAAAATAAAAGAGGTACATTGCAGGAACTGGCCGATTATTTTAAAACAAAAACAGTGAAAGGGGAAATTGTGATTGTGGTGGAAGGAAATAAAATGGAGGGCAATAAAATAATCCCCCTTGCCCCCTTTGAAAGGGGGAATAAAAAAAATGATTCCATTAACGATGATGAAAATGAAGAGAAAATTTAATTTTATATCATGGTAGATCATAAAAAAACAATTGGCGCTCCTCCGGGAACCGTTGTATATCAAGGTGAAGAACGAACAGAGAAAGTTAAGATCTCACTTATTGAATACAACGAAACCGAATTTATTGAAAAGGAGTTTTATGATCTGTCTGAATGCATGGATTACGTTAATCCTGAATTGGTGAGATGGATAAATGTGGATGGAATTCATATGGTGGAGTTGATCGAAGCGATCGGAAAGCGATTTAATATTCATCCGCTTACGCTTGAAGACATTGTAAATACGAGTCAACGGCCCAAATTTGAAGATTACGATAATTACGTGGTATCCATCATGAAAATGATTTCCTACGATACTGAATTGCATTCTGAACTATTGAGCGTGGTATTGTTAGAAGGGATGGTCATTTCTTTTCAAGAAGTGCATGGTGGTGACGCATTCGATTTAATTCGCAATCGTATCCGGCAAGGAAAAGGGCGAATCAGAAAAATGGGCGCCGATTATTTAGCGTATGCATTGATAGATGCCGTTGTAGATTGTTATTTTAATATACTTGAAAAGATCGGAGATAAGATCGAATTGCTGGAAGAAGAGTTAATCGAAGATCCTTCCAAAGAAACAATGCAACAACTGCATTATATGAAACGTGAAATGATATTTGTCCGCAAAGCCGTATGGCCCATGCGGGAGTTAGTTAATAATATGGAACGTTGCGAAACGAAATTAATTAAACCAAGTACTGATATTTATTTGCGGGATGTGCATGATCATGTGGTGCGTGTTATTGATACTGTTGAAACATACCGCGATCTGCTATCGGGCATGATGGATATTTATTTGTCGAGTGTGAGCAACAGGATGAACGAGGTGATGAAAGTATTGACTATCATTACTACTATTTTTGTTCCCGTAACATTTATTGCCGGAGTATACGGAATGAATTTTGAATATATGCCCGAATTGCATTCAAAATGGGGCTATGCCGCTACATGGATTGCAATGCTTACCATTATGATCTCCTTGATGATCTATTTCCGAAGAAGAAAATGGTTATGACCTTAACAAATTTTAACAGCAATTTTTTGCATATTTTTTTCTTAAAATCAGAAATTTGTAGAATAATTTTAAACTAAAATAACCATGAAAAAAGTGATCGTATTCGTACTTGCAATTTTAAGCATGACCATGTCAGGCTTTGCTTTTAAGAGCATGCCTTCCGATACCAACAAAGTAAATGCAGAGGGTGAAAAAGAAGGACTTTGGAAAGAAAAAATAAATGAAATAGAGTATCTCGGAAAATACATAAACGGGAAAAGG
This sequence comes from Bacteroidota bacterium, assembly GCA_003151745.1. Taxonomy (GTDB): domain Bacteria; phylum Bacteroidota; class Bacteroidia; order AKYH767-A; family 2013-40CM-41-45; genus PALSA-967. The sequence goes on along the minus strand of PLYJ01000220.1, from coordinate 74,620 downwards.
GAAGGACTATGGATTGGGGAGTATCCGGACGGAAATGATAATAGACCGAGAGTTTGGATGGATCATCACGCAGGTGATCTTATCAGTAATATTGACGAATATAAAAATGATAAACGGAATGGACTCAGCATTACAATGGATCTGAAAGGGTACATTAGCAAAAAAGATTATTATGTAAATGATACACTAGACGGTGTGAGTATAATCTATTTCCCCGGGGCAAAACTTCGTTCCAAAACCGAATACAAAATGGGAAAGTTGAATGGTATCAGCAGTACCTATTATTCGGCGGATGGAAGAGTTAAAGAAGAAATAAGTTATAAAAACAATATACGTGATGGCGCGTCGAAATGGTATTATCCAAAAGATATATTGACTCTTGACAATGTCAAAGTAAGTGTTGAGTATCAGTATAAGAATGGTGTTTTGGAGGGTCCTCAGAAAACATTTTATAAAAGCGGAAACCTTGAATCCATTGTAAATTCAGTAAATAATTTGGAAGAAGGGGAGTATCATTCCTATTTTGAAAATGGGAAAGATAAGATCATCGGAAAATATGTTCATGGCCTTAAAGAAGGCTCCTGGAAAGAATTTGATGAAACAGGTAAAATTGTTAAAACCGAAATATACAAAAACGGGGAATTGAAAAAATAAGGAATAGAACGCAGATGGTTATGATAAACACAGATAAAATAAAATCTTTTTAATCATAAATTCATATTAAGAGCGTCATTGCGAGGAACGAAGCAATCTCACGTCAAACTATTATTGAGATTGCTTCGTTCCTCGCAATGACGCTCCTAACATAGATTAAATTTTATTACAATCATAACGAATTAAATATATAAGTCTTTTTTTTTAATGGAAAAACGTTGGAGTATAAAACCAAAAAGTGATGAAGTGGCAGTTGATCGATTGGCTTCGGAGTTGGGCATTGATAAGATTCTGGCAAACATGTTGGTTCAACGTGAAATTACCAGTTTCGAAGAAGCAAAAAAATTTTTCAGACCAACGCTTAATGATCTTCACGATCCTTTTTTGATGAAGGATATGGACAAGGCGATCGCACGTTTGGTGCAGGCCATTAAAAATAATGAGAAAGTTTTAGTGTATGGCGATTACGATGTGGATGGAACAACAGCCGTTTCATTAGTATATTCTTTTTTGAAAAAACTTCCGGTATTGACCGGCATTGGTACGGAAGGACTAGTTGATTATTACATTCCCGATCGTTATGCTGAGGGTTACGGAATTTCATTTCAGGGAATAGATTTTGCCAAAGAAAATAATTTTACCTTGATCATTGCTCTCGATTGTGGCATTAAAGCGAATGATAAAGTAGATTATGCCAATGAGCGTAACATTGATTTTATTATTTGTGATCACCATCGTCCGGGCGAAACATTGCCGAATGCGGTTGCTGTTCTAGACCCTAAAAGAAGTGATTGCAGATATCCGTTTGACGAGCTTTGTGGATGTGGCGTTGGGTTTAAATTGGTGCAGGCATACGCGCAAAAAAACAATATTGCTTTTGATGAGCTAACACAATATCTGGATCTAACCGCTATTTCCATTGCTTCGGATCTGGTACCGATAACGGGTGAAAATCGTACGCTGTGTTATTTTGGTTTGGAACAGATCAACAAAAATCCACGCAAAGGGATCAAATCTATTTTAGATCTGGCGAACATCAAAAAAGAAATTACGATCAATGAATTGGTCTTTACAATTGGTCCGCGTATTAATGCGGCAGGTAGAATTCAAACCGGTCGTGATGCCGTTGCACTGCTCGTTTCCGACAACCACGATCATGCAAAAATATCGGGCATAAGTATTAATGTAACCAACACCGAACGCCGAGCGCTCGATCTAAGTATCACGCAACACGCGTTGAGCATGATCGATGGCAATGCAGAATTAACTGATCGCAAATCAACAGTATTGTTTCATGCGGATTGGCATAAAGGAGTAATAGGAATTGTTGCATCGCGCTTAATAGAAAAGTATTATCGACCAACTATTGTTCTTACCGAATCTAACGGAAAAGCAACGGGTTCGGCACGTTCGGTAAAAGATTTTGATGTGTACAATGCTATTGAAGCGTGCTCTGATCTGTTGGAACAATTCGGCGGACATAAATACGCTGCAGGATTAACATTGAAATTAGAAAACCTTGCAGCCTTTCAACAACGCTTTGAAGAGGTGGTAAGTTCAACTATTGAAGAACATATGCTTATCCCGGAAATAGAAATAGATGCCGAAATAGAACTGAATGAGATCACCCCTAAATTTTTCCGCATCTTAAAACAATTTGAACCTTTTGGTCCGGGCAATATGTCGCCGATATTTATTAGTAAAAACCTGGTGGATAAAGGCGCGGTGCGTATTGTTGGCAACAATCATTTGAAAATGGATATTCAATCAGCCAAAAAACCGAAAGAAAGTTTTCCTGCTATTGCTTTTGCTCAGGCACATCATTTTGATGATGTGCTCCGCAAAAAAATATTCAGCGCTTGTTATGCTATTGAAGAAAATGAATTTAACGGGAAGGTTTCGTTACAACTTAACGTTAAAGACTTGAAAATTAATTGAGAGTTTTTTATAAACTTTTGGCTAAAGCCCAATATAATTGATTCTTTTAAAACCACGGTCTAAAGACCGTGGCAAATAAAAAATGCTTCCAATATTGACTGCTTTTAATAGCCACGCCTTTTAAGGCGTGGATTTAATGATGTGTTAATTTTTTTGATTTTAGCCAAAACTACTTTAACCATTTCGCCAGTTTCTTCTTCGCTTGTTCTTTTGTATTTACTTTACTATTTGCGGAATCGTCTAAACCTTTTTGCACTTTTTCTATAAAAAATTTATCAGGTGTATTTATTATTTGTATCTTTTTTGTCATGGCTATAAGGCCCGAGGCATTGTTAAATAAAACGGAGCGGGACGCTCCGCTTAACGGGGTGTTAGCGGCGTGGGCATTCTTCAACATACAATTCGTTACACTTATAATTAGTTTCTCATATCCAGTGTCTTATAACCTATAGCACGTCCGGTCTTTCTTATACACAGAAGTCGAGCTGCACAATACTAAACGTTTCTTATTTTTTAGTTTGGCTAATTAATGATGTTTAATAATATTAATAATGGTATTAATCCTAATGCAGAATACCAAAATACTCTAATTAGTTTATTATGATCATTAATTGCTTCTTGTATTCTTTTGTCTTTGGTATTATCAACAATTGGTAAAGGAGAACGAAAACGAAAATTTCCCGCCATCAACTTTCCTCCATTACCAACCCAAAGTCTGCCTAAATCCTCTTCATATTTTGGATTTTCTTTTAGTTTTAATAATAAAAAGTCTTGGTACCTTATGTAAAGTAGGATAAGAATTATGAAAAAGTAGATTATGTAACCTACAATAAATATTACAGATAAAATCGCATTCCATTTCATAATTAATTCTTAAGAATTCACTTTAACATATTGGGTTTACTGTACACTTCTTTTTTGCTTGCCTTGCCGCTAACGATGCAGCTAGAAAATGTGCGGAATAAATGGCACTAAACTTTCTTAACCGATACAATTTATAAATAATTCCGCTGTGAATGGCAAACGCCAACACATTTTCTGCCGATGAAATTTGCGTTTGCAACTTTCAATCGCTCCGCATTTTTTTTAGCAAATGTTAGTAGCTTTAAAATTTCAACATACAGTTCGTAATACCTAGCATTAGTTACGGTCTGGCGATAGAGTGGTGGAGATTTAGATTAGCCACAATGCGCTGTCCGAAACAACTGCAATAAATAAATACCGATGCAATACACTGCCGCACCCTGTCAGGAATAAATAATTACAAAAAGGAATTCGGCAAATATCTAGCAGTCTGTGAGTCCATGACAAAGTAGAAACTACATTTCATTTCTGTACTCGTATGCCTTGTCTGTTTGCCTCACACTCATTGCAATATGTCTTTCCATCGCAACCCTTCACGCCTGGACAGTCTGTTGTGCAACCATTATCTTTGTGTTGTTTATAAAGTTGTTCGTCATAACAGTAGCTTTTGTCTTTGCTGCAAGAGTTTGTCACAATTATCAAAAGTGTCACCGAGAGCCAAATACAAAGGGTAAACGTTTTTATTTTTTTCATTGTTTATTATTTAGTTTTCCATCCATCGGTGTCCACAGGCTTTTCTCCGTTTTTATATTTCAACCAATTTTCTTCCGCTTTATTGCTACTAACATATATATTAGCGAAACCAATCCCCCTAATTTAAAAACCAGTAAAGTATTTATTTCCCCTTTTCAATCAACTTAGAAATATATTTCCCCAAAATATCAAACTCCAAATTCGCAATGCTTCCCACTTTTATATTTTTGAAATTAGTATGCTCGAATGTATAAGGAATAATGCATACAGAGAAAGAATTATCTTTTGAATTCACCACCGTTAAGCTAACTCCGTTTACGCATACCGATCCTTTTTCTACGGTAATATTATTTTGAGATGCATCGTATTCAAACGTAAACATCCAGCTACCATTGGTTTCTTCCACTTTTTTGCAAACCGCAGTTTGGTCAACATGACCTTGAACGATGTGCCCGTCAAGCCTGTCGCCCAGTTTCATACAACGTTCTAAATTAACAGTATCACCTACTTTTAGTAAACCTAAATTGGTTTTTTTTAGTGATTCTTCAATGGCTGTTATTGTGTAGGTAGTATCTTTAATTTCAACCACTGTCATGCAGGCGCCGTTATGAGCAATGCTCTGATCAATTTTTAATTCGTTTGTAAAGCTTGATTTAATAGTGATGTGTAAGTTGCCTTGTTCTTTTTGCAAAGCAACAACTTGTCCTAGGTCTTCTATAATTCCTGAAAACATAAATTAATTATTTGCTTTGGTTTGTTTCGTCATTGATGAGCTGAATAAATCCTTTTGAAACATGTGGCGTAATGCCATCAACACGTATTTCGTTAAAAGTACAGATGTAAAAATAGACTCCATCCGGACACATTTTTTTATTGCTGATGTTTCTGCCATCCCACATAATATCCGGATCGGTAGTTTTAAACATCAATGTTCCCCAACGGTTGTATATTTCAATATTAACGTCTTTAACATAGCGGTAAGGAATTAATGGTTTGAAAAAATCATTCATGCCATCGCCATTGGGAGTGAATATATTCGGTAAATCATGAATAGGGCAATTGTCTACACATTGTTTAGTAATAACAGGACTTTCATTACCGGTTGAATCCATCGCTGTAACAGCATAACAACCGGCAACAGAAGTTGCTCCATCAAATAAAAATTGATGCGAATAGGTAGTTGTATTTATATTCAAGACACTGTCAATCACTTGTAATGGGCCATCTTTTGTGAATTCAAAATAGATAAAATATTTCAGGGCATCGTTACTACAATACGTATTAGGATTGGTCCAGAAAAGTGAATTTTTTATTCTTTCACAATCATTGTTCATAGTTAAAGTAGGCTGACAAGGAGGTGTTTTGTCAATTGGAATGCCACATTGTATCTGCGAATGGTTATATAAGGGGCGAGGTATTGTAGCATCAGAATATTGACCTATGCTTACTATTTTGTAACAATATTTTTTGTGATTTACTAATCCGGTATCAGCGTAAGATTGTGTAACTGTTGAATCAAGAAAAGTAAAAACATTGGAGCCGGGCGATGTTTCGCGATACACTTTATACCGGTAATTCGACCAAGGAACAATTTCCTGCCAGGATAAATTTATCTGTTTACCGATTGCAGCTGGCGATGTTGTTAAAAATACTGAAGAAGCAGTATTGGTAGCTCCTACTAACTTACCATTTGAATAAAAATCTACACGGTACGTATATGCCGAGTCTTGTGTATTCAAATTTGTACTTACAAACCCGGTATCTGTTAATTGCGAGAATGAAGAATATGAATAGCTTACAACTTGTGTGAATGAATTACTTGCCGGATTGAACCCCGGTGCTTTCATTAAACGATATTCATAAGGTGGCGGATTTGCAATGGTATCAAGGTTGCCGGATGTCGCTATTGGCTTCACCCAATGCGTCCAAATACTATCTTTGGTTCCGGTACTAATAACACTTACATTAGTAATAATTGGTACATCGCGAACTAATTTTGCACATACATTTATGGATGCATAACTTTGTGAACCATCGGAATAATTAGCAACTATAATGTATGAATAATCAATTCCACTTATTAAACCTTGTCCATTATTATTATCTATAAATGAAGTAACTGTAGGAGCTGTAGAACCAATTAAAGTATAACCTATAGAGCTTGGTACTCCTGTTTCACAAGCGCTATGTTTCCATGGGTCGCAAGAGTTTTTTCTGTAAATTGAATACCCAATCAAAGGATTATTTCCCAATGTACTATTGCATAATGCATTATTCCAATTCAATGTTATACCTGCGCCGCTGGGCGTTGCTGTTAAACTGCTTGGAGCCGGTGCTATAACACGTATAAAAATCGATTTAAAGCCGGCTAATGGATTATTAAAATCGCTATCTGTTGCTTTAAATGTTACCGAATAAGGTAAAAACTGAACTTGAGTACAATTCGGGCTCCAATTGAAAACCCCTGTTACAGGGCTAAATGACGGAGAAGATATAAATGTTGCCCTTGGATTTGTTTCTAAAGGACCGCCTGTTGCAGTAAGACTTACAATATTTATTTCGGCATCTGTAGCCGTAACATTTAAACTTAAATTAGATCCTGCTACAATACAAGTATCATTGATGTTTTTTATTTTAGGTGGAGTATTTGGACAAGCGTCAACATTAATTTGCATGTCTCGCAAAATGGAACCAATGTAATAACGTACGCTACTACCGGGAAGTCGCCGGTACTCTTTAATCAGAATGGCTATATTAACATACCACGGGGTTGGACCGCCCTGGCATGTTGGGGGAGGAGCACACCAATGAAGATCCCCTTTCAGAGGGTCTATATCATTAATACTCATATTGGGTGGCATGGTATAACCCAAAATAGGCACTCCGTTGGCATAACAGGTTGTTAAACTATATGATAAACTATCTCCATCAATATCATAAGCTCCCGGATTATGCTCAAAGCACCGACCCACACAAGCATTGTCAATTGGCGGATTTAATAATGTTGGCGAACTATTTGGACCAAGAAATGGATTAATTATTAATTCGGAATGAAGAAAAAAGGATGCTTGCACCGAATTGGGAATGTTGCAAATCCCATCGTTTCGATTAGGATCTTCCATTGTAATAGTATAATTTCCGCTTCCGGGATAGGTGTGTATTACTGTATATATATTTTCTTTTACATCGTTTCCTAACGATACACCATTGCCAATATTCGGATCACACGTGCCTCCTAACGGACCATTAATGCGGTTGACAATAGCAGTATCACCATCTCCAAAATAAACAGTTAATTGACACCTGTCTGCCGAAACACTCGACTCTTTTGTGTAGGTAGTAACAATAATTCTATAAGTAGATCCGGATATAAGCTGGTAGGTAATTTCCCCTGCACGGTTGTGCGTTGCATAGGCATGGGTAACACCAATAATTAAAACAAATAATAAAAGGAGAAAATTTTTCATTTTTATATTCAAAAAAAATGGAAACATAAAATTACAGATTTTATTCTAAAGACCCTCATTTAATTCTTATTTGGTAAATAATAGCATTAAATTCAGGAACATTTTATCCTTTTCCTGTTATTTTTTTAACCGTTTAAATAAACGTAAATATTTTAAAAAGGCTTTATAAGAAAATTCATATTTAACGATGTATTTTATCATAGGATCCGGAGTTTATATAATTCATTCACCCCGGGTGTTTAAAAGTAAATAATAATAAAAATCCTCACAGTGATTTATAGACAAAAAAATCAATTCTTTTGTTGAACTAAAAATTAAACTATGAGAATAAGCATTCAACAGTCGGAACGTAGTTTTTATAAAAAGACAGACCTTAAATGGCAAATTCTTTTTTTTATGTTGCTATTTTGTTTTATAAAAACGTTTTCTCAAACTTCAGATACAGCTGTTAAAGTTAAAAGTTCATGGTATGGAAGAACCATGCCGGTATCTTTATATACAGGTGCCGGACTATTAACGGATAAAATTTCTCAAAATATAGAAGCCGGAAGGTCGTTTGGGGTATTAGATGTTGGATTGGTTTATGGACGAATGAATCAGCGAACGGATAGCAATAAATATGTTGAGGCCAGAGCAACGATGGATGCCTCTCAGTATGGTATATTCAGCAATGAAATTTCTATTGGTGTTGGAAAAGTTTTTAATTCAAAGACCCCGATCATGTTAGAAATATCTTATACCGTATTTGCTCAGGTTGGAAAGCGTTGTGGCGTTGGCATAGTTACCGGCTATTATGATTTTAGTGGTGTTAAAAATGATGTCAGTAAAAATTTTTATGGACTATTTTTCAGATATGGTCTGCAAAGAAGCGAAAACGGCGCCCTGCTGAATCGCAGGGTGCGTATGCATCACCGTATGTAAAGGCTTTAATATTTTTGAAAATATTTTTTACGTTTGTCTGTTAATGACAAGCAATTTATTAAATACCAAAGCCCGGAGTTTCTATGCTTAACTCACTTTGAGTGTGTTTACAACTCAATACCGCAACCTTGGAATGGTTTACGATTTGTTGCGCAAATGCTCCAAGAAAAATACCGGTTATTTTTGATTCGTGTCCGGTGTTTATAACAATCAGATCACATTTGTTTTTGGTGGCATAATTCATGGCAGACTTTGCAAGACTGTTTCCATGAATAATGCTGGTTACATAAGGCAGTTTTTCCGCACGAATAATTTTTTCGACGGACTCCAATTTGATTTTAAATTTATTCAATTCTTGTTTGTCTTTTGAATCAGGAAAACCGATTAAATGAATTTTAGCTCCAAATAAATCTGCAAAAATCATTGCCATATTTACTTTTTCTCTGCTATGCAATGAATTATCAATGGGTATTAAAATGTTTTTATATCCGGATTTGCTTTTTTTCTTTTGTATTGTCAAAACAGGAATATCTGAAAGAGTAACCACACGTTGCGCATTGCTTCCAATAAACATTTCCTGATAACCCGAGATACCATGAGTTCCCATTACTATGAGGCCAATCTTTTTCTTTTCGGAAAAACTAATTATTTCCGAATAGGCATCTCCGGTAGTAACAAATATCTCAGGCTTTATCCCAAATGTTTTTTTTATTTTCTCCTGAATTTTTTCCATTTTTTTCTCCACTACTTTTTCAAGTTCAAGAAGCGAAGGAAGTATTGTTTGCATTTCCGGAACAACAGAAAATTGGTATCCGTTAAATTCTATTACATGTATTAGAAAAAGATCTGCTTTTAATAATCTGGCTAATGTAATAGCTTCCGTTGTTGCTATTTCAGATGTTTCTGAGAAGTCTATAGGAACAAGAATTTTTTTTATTTCAGTTTTTTTCATGATAATTTAGTTTAAATGATTTAACGTGTTAATCTGTTATTAAAAATGCGGACTTTCATATCTATTTTAAATATTTTATTTTATCTACCGCTACTTTGCAAAAACGCTACAATTTTATTTTTTTCGTTTTCGGTTAGTAATGCCCGGCTTTGCATGTGCATTCCTATTGTTTCCCATTGGCTTGCTGAAAACGAGCCTGGTGAAGGAGCGTTATGGCAACGCTGACAGTTTTCAGCCCATAGCTGAACTCCGCTTTTCATCGCTATTTTTTTGCTTTCAACACAGCCTGTGCTAAACAGTACGATAATTATAAATAAGCCAATGCCCGCAATCGCAAAACGTTTATATAATGTGTTTGTAGATTTCATTAATTTCATCATTAAAATTGAACTGAATACTGAATAATAAATCGATTGTTTTGAGTACTATTGCTTTCATAGCCTCCTAAATTAATTGGAACTGTTCCATTTATTTTTTGGGATTCATAAACAATTTTTATTACCGACCTCCAAGTAAACCAATAGTCAATTGCCACATCGTATTCATTGGTTATTGCTCCCCAGATGGAGTTTACCGGTGTAGTATAATTTACATAACGAGCTGCTAACTCAAATTTATTAAGGATGCCGGGAGCTTTTGTTGCACGCACAGAGAGTTGGCTGAAAAATGAATTCGTTTTATTGGAAAAGCTATAAGGGGTTGAATCAACCGGGCTCGCATAGTTTTCATTACTGATGCTTGTATAGTTGTATTGTGTTTTTGCGTTCAACAAAATACCGGAAATATTTTTTACAAAGTTCAGATCAAAAGCATACATTTCACTTTTGGCATTCTGATATATTGAATTAACATCGCCCACACCACCATACAATCCGGAAACTCCAAGTTCTAAACAGGAATTAGAAAAAGGCAACAGGGATAGCCTTCCGGTAACCGTTTTATTTTTGTTATTGTCAACAATGCCTGCATTTTGAATAGTACCATCTTTTAATAACTGATTACCATTGGTTAAGCTGATATCATAACTCCATTTCATATTTCCCATAGGGAGTCCCCCTTCGATCTCAACACCAAAATCACTTGATGGTAAATAATCTGAAATACCAACAGGGTCGGAGCCTAATTTATTTATCCAGCCTGCTGCAAGTCTTTTGTTATAGATACCAAACGGAAGAACCAAATAACCGCCTCTTACAATAAATCCGGGCTTTACAAAATAAGAAACATCTCCCCAATTCACTCCTAAAGCACTTCCATCCCAAGAAGGCTCAAACTCAATAAGTAAATGTTTTCCGTGTCGCCATAACATCATTGGACTTATTTCAAACCTATCGGCATCAGGAAAGCCATTTGTTTTTGTGATCGTACTAACACCATTAATGTTGGTAGTAGTTTTATTTAAAACAAATCCCATTGTAGCAAGACCAACTACCATAAAATGGCTCTCTCCCTTTTTTTCACTGGCTACTTCCTGTTCGAGATTTGCTAGTCTGTAATATATGGTAGAGTCCGTTACAGAATTTTTTATAGTCAATGAATCCTGCTGTGCAATAACTGAATGAGTAATACAGAACAGAACTGATAATAGTGAAAGATGAATTAAGTAACTCTTTTTTTTCATTGAAATTTTCATACTAAAATATGTAAGAACCATAAGTAAGAGCTGATCTTTTCAGATTCTATAAATGATAAATAGTTTATTTTTTTTGTTTGCATTTTGCCTCTTCGTCGGCTTGTTGTTCTAATAATCGTATGAAAATAACAATCTGCCATCTTTGCATTGAAGATAAAGTGTTTTTAAATGTTGGCATTGATTGATGCCCATTTGTGATCCTCCAAAACATAGAACCGTCGGTTTCATTATCTACCTTTTTTTTTGTCAGATTATATGGTCTTGGATCTAAAGATGCGCCTATAGGGCCATCTCCTTTACCTTTGTCGCCATGACAAGGCAAACAATTAGATTGATATAAGGCTTTTGCTTCTGATGTAGGTTGTAAACCGGCAAGTGGATTCAGTAAATTATCTGCTGATTTTGGGGCAACCCATTCGTTTTCTCCAGTTTGAGAATAAATTGTTTTCGAAATGATAAAACTTAAAAAACAAATAATTAAAAATTTCATATTATTAAGCTGATTGGTTTTTTATTATCGTTGTGATTTTTATTATGCAACAAAACTACTTTTTGCATAATATTCTTTTCATGAGAAATATCAGTTCCTATTATGATAACAATCATAGCTTAGAATAAACAAAAACGATTCAATAAAAAAAATCCCTCGCTCCGATAAAAGGTCGGGACGAGGGAAGGATGAGGGGATTGAAAGAAAAATGTCTGAAATATAAACAGACTCAAAGTCTATTAAATCTTTCTTCTATAAAATCCATAAAATACAATTGGGAAAACCAATAGGGTTAAAATAGTTGCTGTAACCAAGCCGCCAATAATCACAATAGCAAGGGGTTTGCTTGTTTCACTGCCAATGCCGGTACTTAAGGCGGCGGGCATTAAACCAATTAGCGCCATCAGTGCTGTCATTACTACAGGACGAACTCTTGAAAGTACACCTTCTGTGATGCTTTGCATTATGGGGATATTGTTTTTTAAATTATGTTTAAATACCGAAATCAAAATCACACCATTTTGAATACAAATACCGAATAGAGCAATGAAACCGATACCGGCTGATATGCTAAAATTTGTACCGGTAAATAATAAAGCCCAAATACCGCCAATGATTGCAAATGGTACATTTATTAATACCAATAAGGCATCGTGAGAATTTCCAAACAGCACAAATAAAATTAAGAAAATTAATATTAAACTTATTGGCACAACAATACTTAAACGCTTGCTTGCTCTTTGCTGATTTTCAAAATCACCATTCCAGCTCATATCGCAGCCTTTGCGCAGCTTAACCAATTTGCTAACTTTTGTTTGTGCTTCATTAATGGTGCTTCCCATATCTCTGCCTCGTACAGAGAATTTTACTGCGATAAATCGTCTGTTGTCATCTCTGAACAATAATAAAGGTCCTGTTTTGGTATAAATATGTGCAATTTCTTTTAATGGAATTTTAGCACCGCTTAAACTTGGCACCCTGATATTCCCAATTTCCTGTTCGGTGGCTCTGTATTTTTCATCGTAACGAATTCGCACATCAAATTTACGATTGCCTTCGTAAAATTGTGTAGTCGCTTTGCCGCCAATGGCCATTTCTATGACTGAGTTGCAATCGGCGGTGTTAATACCAAAAGATGCCATTTGTTTACGATTTAATTCAATTCGTAATTCGGGCTGACCTAAGTTTTTAATAACGCCTAAGTCTTCAATACCTTTTACATTTTTTAATATCTCATATACTTTGTTAGCCCGGCCTTCGATATATTCTAAATCATCACCATAAATTTTTACAGCTAAGCTTCCTTTAACACCACTTACGGCCTCTTCCACATTGTCCATAATGGGTTGTGAAAAATTAAAATTGATGCCCGGATATTTTACCAAATCTTTTTGCATTGCTGCAATTAGTTGTGCTTTAGTTCGACCACTTTTCCATTCTTCTTTAGGCAATAAATCAACAAAAAATTCAACATTATAAAAACCGGTCGGGTCAGTACCATCATTCGGCCTGCCGGTTTGACTCATTACTTGTTTTACTTCTTCGTACTTATCAAAAACGTGACGCATATTGGTGCTTAATTTTACGGCTTCTTTGAGTGAAATACTTAAAGGTAAATTAGCGCGCACATAAATAGAGCCTTCGTTTAATTGAGGCAAGAATTCAGACCCTAAAAATTTAAACGATAAAAATCCTAAGCTGATAACGAAGGCACTTACAATTAGTGTCTGGCGGCGAAATTTCATGCAGAAATTAAATAATTTCATTACGCCCTTTTGTAATCCTTCTACAACGGGATTATGTTTTTCTTTCACATTTTTGTCTAATAAATAAGATACTAAAACGGGAACTAATGTTAGCGTAAAAATTAATGCCCCCAACAATGCAAAGCCCAATGTGTATGCTAATGGAGAAAACATTTTACCTTCTACTTTCTGGAAAGAGAAAATTGGAATTAAGCAGGTAATAATGATAAGTTTTGAAAAGAAAATAGCTTTACCAAGTTCTACACTTGTTTTTTTAATCATACCGCGTTTGCTGCGGACATTAAATTTTTCCATTCCGAGGGTATGGGCTTGCTTGTCCAATAACACAAAAAGTCCTTCTACCATTACAACAGCGCCATCGATAATAATTCCGAAATCGATAGAACCCAAAGAAAGTAAATTGGCATTCATTCCTTTTAAACGCAAACACATAAACGCGAACAATAATGCCAAAGGGATGATAATCGATACGATTAAAGTTGTTCGCCAGTTCGCCATAAATATCAATACAATGGTGGTTACCAGCAATATTCCTTCAAGTAAATTATGCGTAACTGTTTTGGTGCAAAATTTTATTAAAGTCTGGCGATTATAAAATGGAACAATTTTTACATCGTTTGGTAAAATTTTATCATTGAGTTCGTCAATTTTAGCATTTACAGATTCAATAACAGCGTCCGGGTTTTCACCTTTTCGCATTACGATAATGCCTTCAACACAATTATCAATGGTATCTCTACCAACTTGCCCCATGCGTGGCAATGAGCTTTCAAAAACACGCGCAATATTTTTTACATATATAGGTACATTGTTGCGGTAATCAATAATTACATTTTCAATATCGCTCACCTGAGATAAAACACCTAAACCTCTAACCACGTATGCTTGATTGTTTTTTTCAATTACATCGCCACCAACATTAATATTGCTTTTGCTCAAAGCTTCATATACATCTAAAGGAGTTAAATCATAATCGCTTAAGGTGTTTCTATTTAAACTAACTTCATATGATTTAACTTCGCCACCAAAACTTACAACATCGGCTACACCCGGCACCGCTTTTAATTTTCGCTCTATTTTCCAATCTTGTATAGTTTTTAAATCGCGAGGTGAACGGTTATTACTTTGAAGCGTATAACGATAAATTTCTCCGGTTGGTCCGTAAGGTGGTTGAATTTCCGGATCAACACCATCGGGTAAATCGGCAGACCCTATCAAGTTATTTACCTGTTGGCGGGCATAGATGTCATCTACGTCATCATCAAAAATAATTTTAACTACACTTAAGCCAAATAAAGTGGTAGAGCGTAGTGATGTTTTTTTTGCTACCGGGTTTAATGCGATCTCTAATGGGATGGTTACAAATTTTTCTATTTCTTCAGCGCTTCTTCCAGACCATTGTGTTATAATGGTAATTTGAGTATTGGTTACATCCGGAAAGGCTTCTACAGGAGTATTTTGATAACTTATTATGCCAATGATAACAAGTATAAATGTCATGAATAAAATTAAACCTCTGTTTTTTAGAGACGATCCAATTATAAATGAAATTAGTTTATTCATATTCTAAGATTTGTTCAAAATGTATTCAAAATAATTTCTACAGCAATTAAGCGAATCAAAAAGATCTTCTACCTTCAAGTGTTAGCAATCCTTCCGACAGCTTCTAATCATTAATTGCATTGTAAATTAATAAAGCATCTTTGGTACATATTTTATCATGCGGCTTAATATCGCCTTCAAAAAAAGTATAAAAACTGCCGGTAGAATTTATTTGTATATGTTTAGCTACTGCACTATCGCCCTGTTGTAAAACAATATAATTAAGTGAATTGTCAAATACTACAGCACTTTTAGGAACTGCTTTCATAATTTGTCCCGAATTATATTCAATACTCATTTGAGCATACATTTCCGGTTTTAAATAAATGTTGTTTTTTAATTTTACCCTTATACACATTGTTTTTGTTTTTGGATCAAGTACATCTATGATTTTGGAAACAACGCCTTTGAAAACTTTATCGGGATATGCTAAAGTTGTAATGTCAACGCTGTCATTTAAATGCACTTTATTAATGTCTGTTTCATAAACATTGGCATCTGCGTATACTTCATTCAAATCGGATACAGTAAACAGGCTTTGGGCTTGACTGTCCTCGAACTGAGAATTTGGGGAAATATTTTTTTCGATGATATAACCATCAATGGGGGCAAAAATATTAAATTCATCAGGGTTGTTTGAGGCTTGGTTGTATACGCTTAATAATTGTTTGCTTCTTTCTACGTTATTTTTTGCAATTTGCAATTGATTTTGAGTAATTACAAATTCTTTTTCACTAATTAAGCCTGCTTTAACAAGTGATCTGGCTGCTTCTATATTTTTTTCCTGATTTAAAACTTCTGCTTCATCATTTCTAAAGTCACGTTGTGCGCTAATTAATTCAGGGCTTTTCACAGTTGCCAAAAGTTGTCCTTTCGTAACATGATCACCTAATTCAACAGCTACTTTCAATACAATACCACTTGCCAGTGGAAAAATACGAGGACTTTTATTTTCGTCCATGCTGATTTTTCCTGATAAATCCAGTGTACTGATAACCGGTAGATTTTTCACTTCAACCAGGTTAGATTGTTTTATTAAACTATCAAGGATGGCGCGGTTATTATTATCTGAATCAATAGTGGGGTGGCTACATCCGGTAAACAGAATAGATATTGTGATGACTGATAATAATTTGGTTTTCATTTTATAAGATATTTTTTATTTTATTATCGGTTTTCCAATTAAAAAATTGAGTTGTTCGATGTTTGAAAATAACGATGACTTGATTTGTAAAAGAGTTAAGTAGCTTTGTTTATAGCTTTCGTAGTAGTTGGTAAAATCAACAATAGTTATTATTCTTTTTTGATAACTTTCTAATACATTGTCCATCATTTGCAATAACTGTGCCTCGTAAATGTTATTGTAGTTTTTTAAAATAGTTTCATTATTTACACTGCGTTGATAAACAGAATAAAGTATTGATGAAACAGTTTGTTGTTGCAATTTAAAGTCATTTTCGCTTTGGCTGATTTGAAATCCGGAGGCTTTTATATTTCCCTGATTTCGGTTAAAGGTGGGCAAATCTATCCCGACTCCGAATCCGTAATAATTTCTGATATAACTTCCGCTTTTATCATACGTTAGTTGCAAATTGGCGTTCGGAACAGCCATTGCTTTATTAAGATTATATTGAGCTTTGGCGGCATCAATTAAATAGTTTGATTTTTTTACATCCGGGTTATACGTATTGGCACTGTCTAAATAAGTATTAATGGGTAATAAATTAATGTTAGAATTAGACTTCATTTCTACATTCATAAAAGTATTCGGAGCAAAATTTAATATGGTATTTATTTCTGCGGTTATATCTAAATTTGTATTTGCAAAGTCGATCCGTTGTTTATCTATTTCTAATAATAGTGATTTAATGCGTATGCCTTCGCTCATCGAAATAAATCCTTTTTTAACTTGCTCTTCTATATTGCCACTTAGCTTATCAATACTCTTATTCTCTTCGTCCAATAATTTTAGTGAAAGTTGATTGTAATAGAGTTGCGATAAATTACTGTGCAATTGAAAACGCAGTGTGCGAAGTAAATTTTCAAAATCTGTTTCGGTAAGTTTAATATTAATGTCGGCGATCTTAATTTGCTTGTTGCGTTTGCCCGCCAATTGTATGAGTTGATTTACCTGAACAACGTTTTCGGAGCTGCCTGTTCTCGTAGGATCGGTAGCATAATCAGTTCGGGTGTATTTGTTGACTAAACTATTCTCATAATATAAGGAAGGATTCGGGTAAACTTTTGCCTGAATTTTTAAGGCTTCTGCTGTACTTATGTTATACTTTGCCGATAGTAATGATAAGTTATTGGTTAAAAAAACACTGTCAGCTATATAAAAATTAATTTTGAGCGTGTCGGCCGACCTCAATGAGTGAGTGTTTGATAAAATCAGTATAAACAAAAAACAAATTCTTATTTTAATTTTCATTCTATATTGTTTCTCTTTTATTTTAATAAATAATCAGTCGAAAAATTGATTATTATCAGCTAAATTTATAAAAATTAATTAATTAACTATTTCTTAGTTCTATTGATAATAATACAAGTGCAAATGTAAAGTATTAAATAATAAGAGCGTTTTTTGGTTTAAAATTTTTCTGTTAATGTTTGTTAAAATATTTTTCTAAAATCTCTTATTTGCATTCTTTTAAGTTTTTTTCTGTTGGTCATTTAATTTTTCAGATCATTTGTAAAAAATGGTGTTGATTTCCCATCTGTAATAATAATTTTCGAATTAGGAGAATTTGAAAGGCTTTTCAGCATCTCAATATTATTATATTGTAATAATTTATCAGTAAGCGACTCATTAATTATTTCCTGCGCTTTTTTAACTCCTTCTGCTTCTATAATTCTACGTTCTGCTTCCTTTTTTTGCTGAGCAATTACAAATTCCATTTTTAAACTCGATTGTTCCGCATTCACTTTATCTTGTATGGCTTGTACCAGTTGTGGTGGAAGAAGTATGTCTTTTAATAATACAGCATCTACCACAAAACCATATTGGTTAATATCTGAACTTAGTTCGTCCGCAATGGCTTTTTCTACTTTATCGCGCTCAGTAGAATATAATTCTTTAGCAAAAAAGCGAGCGCTTATTTCACGTGCTGTTGCTCTGAAATTGCTTAACACAATTACTTCCTGATAATTGGAACCAAATTTTAAATACACATTATTGGCAGATTCAGGCTTCACATGATATAATAAACTAATTTCAGTAGTCACGCTTAATCCTTCTTTGGTTGGCAATGGAAGAGTATTAAAACACTCTACTGTTCGTACGTTAATTCTGACTATTCTGCTAACAAATGGATTATACCATTTAACTCCTTGTTCTAAAGGGTTTCCTTTTATTTTACCAAGCGTTTGTTTTATTCCTATTTCGCCCGGACGGATAATAGCGCATTGTTGAAGCAGTCCACAGCAAACAATTGCTATCCCGATTGTAATTTTTGAGTTTTTCATTTTTCTGTTTTTTTATAATGATTAAAATCTAAACTAAATATAAATTATTGATCCTTTTTATTGTTCATTAAATTAAATTGTTTTTAAAATTAATCCAATGCCGGATGAAAGTATTTTATGTGATTATACTAATTCAATTTTTAAAAGAAAGTAAAAAATCAATAATTGATTATCTGTTCAACCATATCAGAAGGGAGTTCGCGGAATTCATATTGCTGGGTTCGCAATTGTGCTTGAAAGCCGGCTTCAATAATTGATTCTTGTATTCCTTTTGCGGTAAACCGATGAGGTGCACCGGCCGCAGACACTACATTTTCTTCTATCATTATACTGCCGAAATCGTTCGCCCCTGCATGCAAACAAAGTTTAGCAACTTCTTTGCCAACAGTCAACCAACTGGCTTGTATGTTAATGATATTGGGCAACATGATCCGGCTCATGGCGATCATCCGTATGTATTCATCTCCGGTAACATTGTTCGTAATACCTTTATGACGTTTTAATAAAGTACCATCATCCTGAAAAGGCCAGGGAATAAAAGCTAAAAATCCTTTCGCGTCTTTTGGTTTTTCATTTTGTACTTCACGTATCAATACAAGATGTTCAAAGCGTTCCTCGATCGTTTCGATATGTCCGAACATCATAGTAGCTGATGTGGTAATATTTAACTGATGCGCTGCACGCATTACATCCAGCCATTCTCGTCCGGTACATTTTCCTTTCGAAATTAATCTGCGAACGCGATCATTCAATATTTCGGCACCTGCACCCGGCATGCTATCCATTCCGGCTTCTTTTAATGCTTTTAAAACTTCAGTATGTGTTGATTTTTCAAGTTTGGTGATGTGTGCAACTTCCGGTGGACCCAGTGCATGTAATTTTAAATTGGGATACAAACTTTTTAATTCTTTGAACAGGTCAACATAAAATTTTAATCCCAGATCTGGATGATGACCACCTTGCAATAAAAGTTGGTCGCCGCCCAATTGAAATGTTTCTTCTATTTTCTTTTTATATGTTTCTATGTCGGTGATGTACGATTCTTTATGTCCGGGTATACGATAAAAATTACAGAACTTGCAATTCGCGATACATACATTGGTGGTGTTTAAGTTACGATCGATCTGCCAGGTAACCTTTCCATCGGGCTTTTGAATTTTTCGTAATTCATTAGCAACAAAAATCAGATCGGCAGTGGCTGCATTTTTAAATAAAAATACGCCTTCATCAGCAGATAAAAATTCAAAATTGATTGCACGTTTTAAAAGATCATTTATATTCATTAATAGTTTAAAGTTTAAAGTTCAAAGTTAGAAAGTTGACTAACTGTTTCGATTCAGTTAATCTCTTCGGATAAGTTCGCAATTGTTTTTTCATACATTTACTTCTTCAAAAATAAGGAATTTACAGCCAACTTTAAACTTTCTAACTTTGAACTTTAAACTAAAATAATGAAACTCACCTTTGCACCACATACACTTTATTTTAAACGGCCTTTTAAAATCGCGCATGGCACACGTTCTTCCACACCAATTGTGTTAACGCGATTAGAGCATGATGGGATCGTCGGTTATGGTGAAGCAAGCATGCCGCCTTATTTATCTGAAACGCATGAAACTGTTTTGTCTTTTTTAAATAAAGCAGCAATGGTATTGACAAAATACTATCATCCATTTGATATTGAATCGATATTGAAAGGGATTGACAATCTTGCTCCGGATAATAATGCTGCTAAAGCATCTGTTGATATTGCACTTCATGATCTCATAGGAAAATTATTAAATAAACCTTGCTGGCAAATTTTTAATTGCGATAAAAATAAAACACCATACACTACTTATACATTAGGCATTGATGAACCTGAAGTGATAAAACAAAAAGTTGCCGAAGGAGAAGATTATAAAATTATCAAAGTAAAATTAAACGGAGAAAATGATAAATTAATTATTGAAACCATTCGCAAGGTTACTGATAAACCCATTGCTGTGGATGTAAATCAGGGCTGGACAAACAAACATCGTGCTCTTGAAATGATTGAATGGTTAACCGATAAAAATGTTTTATTTGTTGAACAGCCGTTACCAAAAAATAATTTTGATGATGGTGCATGGCTCTTTGAAAGAAGTCCTTTACCGCTATTTGCAGATGAAAGCATACAACGATTTTCAGATATCAATAAAGTAAAAAATTGTTTTCATGGTATCAATATCAAGCTCATGAAATGTACCGGAATGCATGAGGCATACAAAATGATCAATGAAGCAAGAGCATTAAATTTACAGGTACTTATCGGATGTATGAGTGAAACTTCGTGTGCTGTTTCTGCTGCAGCACAACTTTCTCCACTGGTTGATTATGCCGATCTGGATGGACCATTATTGATCAAAAATAATTTCTTTGATGGAGTGGAATTTGTAAATGGGAAAATCACCTTAAGCGAATTGCCCGGTATTGGGGCTGTTCAGAACTTTTAAATTTATTGAAAGAGGAGGGAGGCACGAAAAAAGGCAAAAAAAAAGGGCTCTTAGAGCCCTCTTTCTTACTTTTTCTTTTTAGCTGCTTTTTTAGCTGCTTTTTTCGGAGCTGCTTTTTTAGCTGCTTTTTTCGGAGCTGCTTTTTTAGCTGCTTTCTTTGGAGCTGCTTTTTTAGGAGCTGCTTTTTTTGCTACTTTTTTTGCCATGGTTTTTTTGTTTTTAATTATTAATGATACGAAGTACGAAAAATTTTTTACACGAAATTAAAAATCACTCTTTATTTTATTAACACGTATTTGTTGATAACGACGCGCTTCATTATTTTATTTTATTTATTTTATTAAAAATATTTAAAAATATTTTTTTAAAATCGATTTCTATAATTAATAAACTCCTTCTATAACCCCATATTTTAAAGTTAATACAGAGTATCTGATTTTTTTGTTTGTGAAAATATTCGTGCATTATATTTTTAAAACGTATCTCTCAATTTAATTTTAGCTTCAAAAAAAAGATCACCAAAGATTTATTTTTTGAAAGAAATTTTATTTTTAAAAACGAAATTCATGCAAACATGAACAAAAAATGAATCGCGAAAGTTTAAAATATAAAGTTTAATTTTTATAAATATGTTGATTAAGTCCATCGCTTATTCTCGACTCCGCTCGAACTGACAGCGCGCTGTTTATCTTAATGATATGCTTGTGTGTTGTCAGTTCGAGCGGAGTCGAGAACGTGTGAAGGCATATAAATTCTTTTTGAAAAGAATTTATACAGTTTCTAAAAAAATAAATTATTTTATTCTTTCAAGCAGTGCCATATAAAATCCATCAGCGTGATATACATCCGGGGAATAACGTTTTTCTCCGAGTAAATTCCACCTGTCGCCATTTTGTTTTAAGAACCATTTAACTTGTTCTTCACCTTCTGATGGAAGTATACTACAAGTGGCATACACCATCTTCCCACCCACTTTTGTTATATCAGGAAAACCCGATAGTATTTCACGTTGAATAGTTTTTACACGTTCAAGTTCTTCTAAATTTAATTTCCATTTGCTATCCGGATTTCTTCGCAGCACTCCTAATCCGGAGCATGGAACATCCAACAACAATCTATCGGCGGTATCTTTTAATCGCTTCACTACTTTTGATGAATCAATAGTTCTTGTTTCAACAATACGAATATCTGCTCTCGTGGCACGTTTTTTTAATTCGAGCAATTTATTTTCTTTTACATCGAGCGCAATGATCCGTCCTTTATTTTTCATCAATGCAGCAAGGTGCAATGTTTTTCCTCCGACGCCTGCACAAGCGTCTACTACACGCATTCCGGGTTGTGCATTTAAAAATTCAGAAACCATTTGTGAAGAGGCATCCTGAACTTCAAATAATCCTTTATGAAATGCTTCGGTACGAAAAACGTTACGCGGAAATTTTAGTTCCACAGCATCCGGCGACCAACTGATCAATGAAGCGTCTGTAATTTTCTCTTCATTTAAAATTGCTTGTAGTTCTTTAGGACTTGTTTTTAAAGAATTTGCACGCAATATGGTTGTTGGTCGTTGATTCAATGCCCTTATGATTTTATCCCAGTCTTTGCCTAATTCTTTTTCACCTAATGCATCTAACCAATCAGGAACTGATTCACGGATTTTTCTGATTTTATGAAATTTTTCTAACTGCGATATTATTTTTTTTTCATTCAATCCTTTAAAATAATTGCTTTCCGGTAATTGATATCCATCAAAAACTAGATAGGTTCCGAAAACATTCCATAATGTTTTATCGGTAAGTTTTCCTTCAGCACCAGCTGCTGCAAACAGTAAACGCCAATTGCGTACCATATCATACGTTACGTCGGCAACAAAACCTCTTTCTTTTACATCCCATTTTTTATGAGCACGCATTTCTTTTTCAATGGCTTTGTCGGCATATTCGTTTTTTTCAAAAATGTCCTTTAAAGCATTAAAAATGGCTTTAATGTGAAAGGAGTGATGTTTTAAATAAAATTCTTTTGTCATGTTGTAAAAGTACAATTTATTAGTGAAAGTATCGATTTTAGAAATTTACAAATTGTTTAATGATCCACCATGGAAGCACTTGTTTACCGAATTTTATGGAGAGCAATTTTGAACCAATGAGTTTATAAAATTTCGTTTGTGTCTTGTGGTCTTGCATTATTTACAAAAAATATTAATTTTGCGCCATGATTGATCCAACCACAATTGATACAACAATTTATATAGGAAATCTTGCAATCCATCAACCGGTTACAGTATTTACATCTTACCTGATATTCGGTTTGTGTTTTTATTTTTATCTGCAACTCAAACGAATAAAAAATGTAAATAGCAGTACTTCGAATTGGGGACGATTTTTTTTAATGATAGGCTTAGCCTCCTTTGTAGGGAGTTTTGCTCATGCTTTTTTTGCCGTTCATGAAGGGTTGGGGTATAAATTATTTTGGCTTTCCATGCAGGCGTTAAATATATTCTCGGTGTATTTTGCACAGCAGGCAACGTTGAATTCTGCCTTACAAAATTCTGTTCAAAAAAACTTTTGGAAATTAAGTTACGACATTCAACTTATATTATTTTTCTCTGCCGTATTTATATTTCATAATTTTTTGGTGGTCGTAGTTGATGGTGTAATAGGAATGATTCCAATTATGGTCATTCATTTTATGGATTCTAAAAAGGTAAAAGAAAGCTCTTGGATTGCCTATGGAATTGTAATTTTATTTTTATCTGCCATTGTTAATATAACCAAGTTTTCACTCCATGCATATTTTAATCACCTTGATATTGCACATGTTTTGGTCATGATAAATTTATGGATGATGTTTGTTGGAGTAAAAAGGAAAGCTATTTCTTAACCATTGATTTGATTTCTTTTCCTATTCCTATAAATGTATGATGATTGAGAGGAAACTCTAAAAACACATGCAACATGCTCAACAGGAATAAAGCATAGAATCCTACTTTATAACTAAATAGGTATAAAGCAACGGACACTATCCACAAGACAATTATTACCGTCATTCTTTTTTTTGATATTTCATTCCATTTGATTACCGTAGTTTTCGAAAACCAATTCAAATAATGGTAAGTATATGCAAAGGCAATGAAGCGCATCACTGCAATTGCCTTTGGTCCGAAATATAAAGCCGCATCATTAATTTGAAGATCACCAAAGCCAAATAGTTTATATAAAGTAATGTTCAGCACTCTGAATAAAGAGTAAGATTGTTTTCCATAATCTGTTACAGATATTCCAAAATTTGCCGGCATAAATATAAAAAAGGTAAAAGCACAGGCTATAAATACTCCCAATGAAAGGATTCCGGATTTGCTTCGGCTTTTTAATGCCCCAAATAAAATAAATGCTCCTGTAAAAAGGAAAACATGAATTATGGTAGGCAGCCAGATGGCAAACAGCATGAATGGTAAATCGGGATACTTATTAAAATTAAAAATAAGAGATATAATAAATGTGAGAAATACCAATATCAATTTGATGCCCAGTTTTTCCACAAACAATAAAATAAGTGCATAAACAAATCCTGAAAACAGAAAGCTCCCTGTCAAAAAATTGGTCTTGGATTTACTGTCAAATATCCCAATAGTGATAAATACAACCAATAATACCAATAGCCAAATATCTTTTTTCGATTTAAGAAAGTAATTTTTTTTGTCCAGCCAGGATATTTCGGTGAGATAATGTAAAGGACCTAAAATAGCGTAGGAGAATAAAAATAATTCGAAAGGAAGGATATAAGCCGCCACTAAACTTATCAGCATTAATCCAATATTGACATAATTGATCCTGTCACCGGAACCGAGTTTGGAAGCATAGTTTGTTGGTGTATTCATTTCCATTATAATAATTTACTCCACAAACTGCCTATCCTTGCCATCAAACATTGGAGCCTGAATAGATAAAACTTTCATTGGTGTTGCAGATGTTACTTTTAGCGAATGAGTTGTGTTTTTCAAGATAAACACAATATCTCCTTTTTTTACTTTGAATGATCGGTCGCCCAAAAGCATTTCACCTTCACCATCCAAAATATAAATATGTTCACTATGCGAAATATGTTTATGCTTTTTTACTTCTTTTTTTATAAAGATCACTGAACTGCTAACCAATGAATCAGAAGCTACTGTTCGGCTATAAATATTTTCATAAACAGCCGGAGCAGCTATTGTGTCTGATGATTGATTGGTTTGTGCGTTTATTAAAGTTGGAAATAGAAATAAAATGAAGATCTTTTTCATTGTTGTTATTTTATAATATCAAATATATAAAACAAAGCGATTCATTTTCCAATCAACAATTTAAATCCTTTTCCATGAACATTTAACAATTCCACCGAACTATCTTCTTTCAGGTATTTACGAAGCTTAGCAATGTAAACGTCCATGCTTCTGCCGCTAAAATAGTTGTTGTCGTGCCATATACTTTTAAGGGCGAAATTTCTATCCAACACCTCATTGGCATTTAAGCAAAGTAATTTTAACAGGTCAGATTCTTTGGTAGTCAATTTTTGTTGTACCCCTTTAATTTCAATCGTTTGATGTTGATAATTAAATTTATACTTGCCTATCCGAAATTCGGTTTTAGCCGAATCCATTGAAGGTTTATTTTCTGTTCTACGCAATATGGCAATGATGCGCATCAATAATTCTTCCATGCTAAACGGCTTGGTAATATAATCGTCGGCACCTGCCGTAAAACCTTCAATAGCGTCCTCTTTCATCGATTTTGCCGTTAAAAACACGATTGGAATTTTATTATCAATAGCACGAATTTCTTTTGCCAGTGTATAACCGTCTTTTACAGGCATCATTACGTCCAAAATACAAATGTTGAATTTGTCTTTTGAAAAAACATCGTAACCTTCTTTTCCATTCATTGCTAAAACAGTTGAATATCCTTTTGCTTCAAGGTATTCTTTTAATAGGATCCCTAAGTTAGGGTCGTCTTCAACTAATAAAACTTTTATTTTTTCCATTTTTTGTAAATGTTTAATAAATTAATTTGCCGCATTAAATGGTAAATATACTGTAAAAGTACTGCCTTGATCCAAAGCACTATAAACACTAATTAAGCCACCATGCTTTTCAACCACAGCCTTTACATAACTTAATCCCAATCCAAAACCTTTCACATTATGAACATTTCCGGTATGAACCCGAAACATCGTATCGAAAATTTGTTTTTGATTTTCTTTACTTATTCCAATTCCGTTATCCTTGACAGCAATAAATATGCCCGCTTCATCATTTCGGGTACTTATAATGATTTTTGGTTTTTCATTCGAGTATTTTAATGCGTTATCAATCAAGTTGAAAATAACATTGGTTATGTGAACCCTGTCAGCGTTAATTATTGGTGTTATTGCATTCAGTTGAGTTGTAATTTCCCCTTCTTTATTTTCCACCTGTAATTTAATATTATCTATTGTTTGCTCGATCAATGTATGAATATCGATATTTTGCATTTTTAATTTAAATTCTCCTTTATCAAGTATAGCTGTTTGTAAAATGTTTTCCACTAATAAACTCAAACGTTTATTTTCATCGTTGATCATTTTCACGTAGTTGTGTGCGCGTTCCGGCGATTTTTCGATAGTTTTATCAGTCAACATTTCACAGGCCAATGATATTGTAGAGATAGGGGTTTTAAATTCATGTGTCATGTTACTGATAAAATCATTTTTTATTTCAGATAATTTTTTTTGTTTAAAAATGGTTGAAACGGTATAAACAAATGAAAAGATAATTACGATCAAAAATGCTCCTGATACCGAAAGCATAAAAAACAAAGAACGTAATAAATATTTTTGCTGACCTGGAAAATAAACCGATAAATATTGCGGCTTAATAAAAATATTGTCTGGCGACAGGTTTACTTTGTATTTTGATGCATACAATAGAACTTCTTTGCTCGATAGCCGGCTTGTGTCGGCTGGGACATTTTTCGAAGCGGTGACACCAAAAATGTAATTAGTGGAAATACCTTTTTCTAATAATTCAGCGCGCAAGATAGAATCCAAAAGCAAAGTATCAATTTTAGGATTATAATCATTGTAAATATTGATACTCACCAGCTCATCAAAAATATCGTTCACCATATTTTCATTTTTCGAAAATGATTTATTTTTTAATTCGTTCGAATTAAACCGTTGTATATAAGCAGGGACATCCATTTCTGTTCGCATATCTATTTCTGATGATGCGCTATCGCCGGAATAATTTTTATGACGTGCTTTTTTAACGATTACACCATTGGAATCTAAGGAGTATTGTTCGTAAATTTTTACATTTACTTTATTTTTTTTTAAGGAAAAATTATTTTTGAAGGCTGATGAATCATTGATTAACTTGCCTCCTCCGGTCAATGAGTCATGTTGGGATAATATTCGGATTCCCTGTGTACGAAAGTTGAATTTCTTGGTTATTCTGGCAGCAGTTATTTGTTTTTCTACTTTAAAAATAACTTTGTTCAATGCCTCGTTTACGTTCTGATCAAACCGCTGTTCTGCCAATGTTACAGCGTTGTTTATCCAATACATTTGTATGGCTATTAAGCCTGATAATGCTAGACTTGCAATGATGATTATTATTTTTACGTTACTCTTATTCATTTGAAATTGAAATCCAAATTACAAAAATAAGCGGTTAAAGTTGGATTGGTATCAATTATTAAAAAAAAATTAGAAATAGTTCTGAGGCACGGTTAAATATTAATTATTACACAGAGACACGGAGAACACAGAGTTTCACGGAGTGTAATCCAAAAAGAAATATGAAATTTATTTATGTGTTTTTGAGTAGCAGTTAAAGAGTCTCTGTGTTCTCCGTGTCTCCGTGTTTTTTTGCGTTTAAATCTTACTGGCAAGTACACACGTTTTTTTATAATGCCTCGTCTTACCTGTTAAATCAAATACTTCCACAAAAACAACATAGATTCCTATTTTTGCTTTTTCGCGATTTTCATCAATCCCGTCCCAACTGAAGGTTCCGGTTACACCTAATAATTCATTGCGGACAAGTTGTTTTACGGAGCGACCTTTGCTATCGTAAATGGTGATATTTGCTATGAGCCCGGGAGTGTCAAAATGATAGTGTACATTAAAAATGTCGTTCATTCCATCTTCATCCGGAGAAAAAATATCTGGTGCTATTTCTATTGCATTATCTGTTTCTCCCGCTTTACTGTATTGAGAGTTTTGATAGGCAGGTGTTGCAAAGCCAACGGCTTCAGCTGCTGAATGCCAATTGGTTTTATCTTGTGTTGGACGATTAAAATCAATGCGCTCCAAAGAAACTCCTTTGGTAACATTCAGCAATGGAAAATGCATGTTTTCATAATATTGGAACAGATCGATAATGTCGGTGGAGTTTGCTAAACAGACTGTTCCGCTTGCAATATTCATTGCAGGAAGATTGCTCATATTTATAAAGCCACTCGGATTCGTTGTATGGTATTGGTTTTTCACGATAGCGCTATTTTCACTTAACAGGATGTATTCTCCCGGATGTATCAAATAACTTTCGGTGGTGATTTTTTCAATGCTCGTAAGTGTATTGTTAATGGTATCATATTGAGATAATGTAATTGTTTTTAAATCAATTATTTTATTTGAACGATTGTAAATTTCTACAAAATCAATGCCATCAGTTTTGGGATCAAACAAAATCTCATTGATCACAATGTCGTTCGGCATTGCAGATTCAGGAATTACAAAACTCGCTGTATTATAAGGTCCAATTGGAATTCCGGCACAATCTGTAATGGCATTCGTTAAGCTGATGGTGTAAATAATTCCTGCTTGCAATGCTGTTCCCACTATTAATTGCACGTTTTTAAAATCAGGAGCTATCGCTTTTACTTCAATGGGAATTCCAATTCCTTTATCGATGCTGTAAATAGCTGTGTTCAATAAGGTAGAAGCATCTAACGATTCATTAAAATTTAACAATAGTGTATCTTTAGAAATTGTGCTTGCACTTAACAATTGCGGGGCTTCGTTATCTGCAACATTCGTATAAGTTGAATTGATTGTCCCTGGCGTACCTCCAAGAGCATTGGTAGAAGCCATCCAATAATTTGCCATCGGACAATTTGTTCTAATATTCGGATTAATTAATTCTAAGGACCAGCCTCCTCCTTTTTTTGTTGCATCCCGATACCAGGTATCTGAATAATTTACCGAATCAATAATTATAAGCGCATTATTTTTCAAATAAATATGATCACCTGCATTGTTGAGTACCGGGAAACTGCTTACCCCCATAACATTGCCAAATAAGCCGTATGCTGCGGTATCTGCTTTCGGACAAATAATTAAATACATACCCGGAGAAAGTGTATAGCTGCTTAATGTAGCTATTGATGGGCCATCAGTTAATTTCCACCCCTTTAGATCAAATGCTTGTTCGCTTTTATTATATATTTCAAGGAACTCAGCAGCAGGTAATCCGATCTGAGGAGAAGGGTCTGCAAAAATTTCATTGATGACAACGTCTTTAAATTCAGATGATTCAGGGATAACGAAAGAAAATATTGTTGTTGAGGTTATTCCGATGTTTTGATTTAAATCCTGAACATTAGCAACTGTAAGTGTATTGGAAAGCCCATTGGTAAAAGCAGTTGAAAAAGTGAGATGAACCAAATTGAAATTACTAACATCACGAATTACTGCAATTGGATTCCCTAAACCATTATCAGCACTATAATTGCTCGTTATTTCTGAACTTGTTAAATCTATAAATTCATCAAATAATACATCTACCTGCGTATTTGAAATAATTGTTGATGATACGATGGAAGGGGGCGTAATATCAATAAGAATAGGTCCAATATAAAAATTATCATAAAAATGATTTAAATGAAAAGTGGGTGTCGACTGCTGAACAAAAACCCCAAAATAGCTGCATGTCGTTATTGAAGCATCGGTAATAACTCCTTCAGTTTCATAACTAAAGCCATTGCCCTTTAAATTACTTTGCAATGTCCATAAATTAGCCGTATCACGGGTAACTTTTACTTGTATCGTATTGTTGGAAGAATTTACTTCTGCATCTAAACCATCAATAATTTCAACATTAATGCCGCTTGTCCGTTTGTATAAACTTATTTCATCGGTGGTATTTCCTATTCGTACAAAATAGCCGCTGTTAGTTGTACTTTTTAAATTGGCCTCATCAGAAATTAAATAAATATCAGTGTAATTGGCTGATGAAGTTTGCAATTTCAGATTCACATAAAACTCCCATTGTGCATCTGTTGCAGTTGTGGAGGAGGTACTCAAATAAAACCCATAAGACGAAGTGTTCGAGTTGGAACGTAATAACCCGTTAATTACTATAAAATCGGCAGTATCACCAATCCAAGTTGGATTGTTGGTAAAATCAGAATCGCTAAAATCATCATGCACTTGTGCAGTAAGGAATGACGAGATGAATAATAGAAATAAAAAAATGGAGCGCATAAAGATTTTTGAATTCGGCTGTAAAAGTAACATTAATGCCTATTGAATTATGTTCCATGTCGTTTAAAAAAATGTTTTAAAATTTTGTTCAGTTTCAAAAAAATAACTTACGTTTGCAAACGAAAAATCAGAAAGACTTTAATCGTATATAATTTAATGGTACACTATTTAAATATTAAAAAGCAAACTAAGAAGCATTTCGGCAACGGAAAGGTGAATTAGTGTTTTGTAAATAAATTTATAACAACAAAAAGCCTTTCCAAATCTGGAAAGGCTTTTTGTTTACCCCCTCTCAAAGAAATTGATTCCGTTTCCCCTCTTCAAATGGAGAAGATACCCGAAGGGCGGATGAGGTAAAGAGAGGGTTGGGATGAGGGCTAAAAGGCAAACAAAATTCAAACAATTAAAAACAAAAACATGAAAGTAGCAGTAGTTGGTGCCACAGGTTTAGTCGGCACAAAAATGATTCAAGTATTAGAGGAACGTAATTTTCCGATAACAGAATTGGTTCCGGTAGCATCCGAAAAATCGGTTGGCAAAGAAGTTTCATATAAAGGGAAGAAATATAAAGTGGTTGGTATGCAAACAGCTATTGATATGAAACCGGCCGTTGCTTTATTTTCAGCAGGTGGCGATACTTCTAAAGAGTGGGCTCCGAAATTTGCTGCGGCCGGAATTACGGTTATCGATAACTCATCTGCATGGAGAATGGATCCTACAAAAAAATTAGTAGTACCGGAGATCAATGCGAATGAATTAAGCAAAGACGATAAGATTATTGCAAATCCGAACTGCTCAACAATACAAATGGTAGTTGCTTTAAATCCGCTGCATAAAAAATATAAGATCAAACGTGTTGTTGTTTCAACTTACCAATCTGTTACAGGAACTGGTGTAAAAGCTGTTAATCAATTGATGAATGAACGTAAAGGAATTAAAGGCGAAATGGCGTATCATTATCCGATCGACTTGAACGTGATCCCGCAAATTGATGTTTTTACGGAGAACGGTTATACCAAGGAAGAAATGAAAATGATCCTGGAAACCAAAAAAATTATGGATCCATCCATTCGTGTTACGGCCACAACTGTGCGTATCCCCGTTATGGGCGGGCACAGCGAAAGTGTGAACGTCGAGTTTGAAAACGAATACGATATGAATGAGGTACGTAGTTTATTGGAAAATGCTCCGGGAGTGACATTGGTTGATGATATTAAAAACTTAAAATACCCAATGCCAATGGATGCGCATGATAAAGATGCAGTATTGGTAGGCCGCTTGCGTAGAGATGAAACACAGGATAAAACATTAAACATGTGGATCGTTGCTGATAATCTTCGCAAAGGTGCTGCTACAAACGCAGTACAGATTGCCGAATATTTAATGGCAAATAAATTGGTGTAAATTTTATCGAGTACGAAAGTGGTAGTTAGAATAACTCCCCCTTTCAAAGGGGGCAGGGGGGATTAAAGAAGGTTAACAATAAAAAAAGNNCTTTTTTTATTGTTAACCTTCTTTATTTTCAGATGCTGCAACGGCAGGCTCTTCCATAACCACTTCTTTCCTCTCATCAAAAAAACGTTTCTGAAATAATAAGATCATCGCAACACCAATACTGATGGAGGCATCAGCAAAGTTAAATACCGGTCGGAAGAAAATAAACTCTTCACTTCCCCAAAACGGAAACCAATCTGGGAAGTGCCCTTCAATGATCGGGAAGTAAAACATATCTACTACTTTACCATGTAAAAAACTTGAATAACCGCCTTCTTCAGGCATAAATCGGGCAACCTCAAAATTGCTGTCGCTAAAGATCACACCATAAAAAACGCTATCAATAATATTTCCTACAGCGCCCGAAAAAATGAGTGAAATACAAATGATATATAACGTGTCTCCTTTTTCTTTTGTCAGCTTCCATAAATACCAAGCTATTCCGGCTACAAAAACAATACGAAAAACACTTAAAAATAATTTTCCGAAATTCCCGCCAAACTCAATACCATAAGCCATTCCATTATTCTCTGTAAAATGAATAATGAACCAGTTTCCGGCAACATGCACTTCTTCACCAAGAAAAAAATGAGTTTTTACATAAAGTTTGATCAGTTGGTCGATCAGTAAAATTACAAATATGATGATCAGAGGTTTTCTCACAGAAACAGGTTTTTGATTTTTAATGCAAAAGTAAAAAAATACTCGGCAAAGTTTAGTTTATCTAAAAACAAAAAAGCTGTTCTTTTTATGGAACAGCTTTTAAAAAAACATACTAAAATTGTTTAACAACTCCCTCTCCTTTGGAGAGAGTTGGGGTGAGGCCGTTTAAGCGTGTTGATCCAATTTAGCTTCAATAGCTAATGTTGCATGCGGTACACTTTTTAAGCGTTCTTTTGAAATTAACTTACCTGTAACGCGGCAAATTCCATATGTTTTGTTTTCGATACGGATTAGCGCGTTCTGTAGGTTTTGAATAAATTTTTCCTGACGACTAGCTAAATGAGCCGTCTCCTCTTTTGACAATACATCCGAACCATCTTCTAAAAGTTTGAATGTAGGAGAAGTGTCATCCGTTCCGTGATCATCTTTGTGAGAAAGAGTGCTTTTTAATAATTCAAAATCCTTTTGTGCTTCTGCGAGCTTTTTCAAAATTAATTCTTTGAACTCTTTTAATTCAGCATCAGAGTATCGAGTTCTGGTATCGGTATTTATATGTGGTTTTGGAGTTGGTCCCATAGGTTTAAGGATGGATGGCGTTCTATATTCTACTACCATTGGTGCCTCATCTCTGCTATTATCCATGTCCAAATCATGGTCATGTTTTTTCTTACTAACCGATGCTTGTTTTTTAACAACAGGAATAATCGCCTTGATAACAACTGGTTGTTTCTCCGGTACAATTTGTCTTGCTAATGCTTTAACAATAGGTTTAGCAACTATTTTTTGAACTGGTTTAGCAATAGGTTTTTTAGCCAATGGTTTAGCAACAATTTTTTTAGCGATTTTAGTTATTTTTTTTGTTATAACTTTTTTCACTATTTTTTTAGCAACCACCTTCTTCACAGGCTTAATAGCTTTTTTAGGGAGAACCTTTTTAGCAATTGCTTTTTTAACAATTTTTTTAGCAACCACTTTTTTTACCGGTTTGGCAACTTTTTTAGGAGCAGCCTTTTTAGCAACTATTTTTTTTACAGGTTTAACAACTTTCGTAGCCACTACCTTTTTTAAAGGTTTGGCAACTTTTTTAGGAGCAGCTTTTTTTGCAACAGCTTTTTTTACCGGTTTAGCTATTTTCTTAGGGGCAGTTTTTTTTGTTACTGCTTTTTTTGCAGGTTTAACGGCTTTCTTTACCGGCTTACCTTTTTGGGCTTTTTTAGCCATTTTTTGTTGGTGTTAGTTAAATTTAGTAATGGCAATTAAGGTCTTTATTTCCTCATCTAATTCAATCTCTGAGCTATTTATAGACTCCACATTATCAACAAGTTCTATAGACGATGCCAAAATTTCAGCGCAAATATAATCCAAATTATTCTTTATAGCGGAATTTATCGCAGAATTTCTCATGATCTTTACACTTATTCTGTCAGTTACCTCTAAATTAGAGTCTTTTCGGATGTTTTGAATACGGTTCACCAATTCTCTGGCAAGACCTTCCTCCCTTAACTCCGGTGTGATGGTAACATCTAGTGCCACGGTTAATTGACCTGAATTCGCCACCTTCCATCCGGGGATATCCACCGGAATGATCTCTACATCTTCGTTGTCTAATTCAATCACCTCATCATCGATCTTAATTTCAAATTTGCCGGTTTTTTCAATACTCGAAATAATGGTTGGAGCATTTTCGTTTGCAAAAGTTTGAACCGCTTTCATATTCTTGCCACATTTTTTACCGAGCGTTTTGAAATTCAATTTCAAATTCTTGGTAATTGCCGCATTCGATTCATCTATAAATTCGATATTTTTCACATTCACTTCCGATAATATCAAATCTTTAACAGCCTCAATTTTTGTTTTGTAGCTGTCATCCAAAATTGGTATTTGAATTTTATTCAACGGCTGACGAACGCGAATGTTTTCTTTCTTGCGAATGGATAAGATCATCGAAGAGATCTTTTGCGCAAGCTCCATTCTCTCTTCTAAATTTTTATCGATTAATGTTGCATCGGCAACCGGGAAATTGCTCAAATGGATTGATTCTGCTTTGTCGCGACCTGTTACCGAATTCAAATCGGAATACAATCTGTCCATAAAAAATGGCGCGATGGGCGCAGAAAGTTGCGCTACCACTTCCATACAACGATACAAGGTTTGGTAAGCCGCAATTTTATCCAGCGAATAATCACCCTTCCAAAAACGTCGGCGGCATAAACGAACGTACCAGTTGCTCAAATGCTCATCAACAAAGGTTTCTATCAATCGTCCGGCGCGATGTGGTTCGTAATCGTCATACGCTTCATCTACTTTTTTAATGAGAGTATTCAGTTCCGATAAGATCCAACGATCAATTTCTGCACGGTCCTTCATTGGCACATCAGCCTCTGAATAGCTGAATCCATCAACGTTTGCGTAAAGTGAGAAGAATGAATACGTATTGTGCAGTGTTCCGAAAAATTTACGTTGCACTTCACCGATACCTTCAATATCAAATTTTAAATTATCCCAGGGCGCTGCGTTGGTGATCATATACCAGCGTGTAGCATCAGGACCATATTTCTCAATTGTTTCAAAAGGATCAACAGCATTGCCTAAACGCTTGCTCATCTTTTGTCCGTTCTTATCAAGCACCAAACCGTTGCTCACTACGTTTTTAAAAGCAACAGAATCAAAACACATCGTACCTATCGCGTGAAGTGTGAAGAACCAACCACGTGTTTGATCAACACCTTCAGCAATAAAATCGGCAGGAAAATATTTTTTTTCATCGATCAATTCCTTGTTCTCAAACGGGTAATGCAGCTGCGCATAAGGCATTGCGCCTGAATCGAACCATACATCAATCAGATCGGGTTCACGGAAAAGCTTTTTGCCATTGCGTTCCAGGTAAATGGAATCGGCATACGGTTTATGAAGATCAAACGTGTTATAATTTTCTGCGCTGTTATCTCCTGGAATAAATACACCTAAAGGGTTATCATTCATAACACCTTTAGCAATGGCGTTATCAATTTCCGATTTTAATTGTCCGGCAGAAGCGATACAAATTTGTTCTGTTCTGTCTTCGCTGGTCCAGATAGGAATAGGGATACCCCAAAAGCGGGAGCGTGATAAATTCCAATCATTTAAATTTTCCAACCAATTACCAAACCTGCCCGTACCGGTAGATTCCGGCTTCCAGTTGATCGTTTTATTAAGTTCGATCATTCGCTCTTTGTAAGCGGTAGTTTTGATGAACCAGCTATCTAATGGATAATATAAGACAGGTTTATCTGTTCTCCAGCAATGCGGGTAATTATGTTCATACACCTCCTTTTTAAAGAGTAGTCCCTCCTGTTCCAGTTTGAGCGCAATACGCTTATCGACATTCAGGTATTCCAGTTTGGAAGTGTCTTTGATAATGCCTTTCAGCTTGTCTTTCTGGATGACTAGTTCAATTGCTTTCTCCTCATCGTTCATGTATGCTTCTTTCACAAACTCCCCTCCAAGGCCAAAAACAGGATCTTTCATTTCTGGCCTGAACCTTCCCCGAAGGTCGACCAGGGGAACGGCTTTGCCATTTTCATCCATAACGAGCATTGCAGGAACACCAGCAGCTTTCGCAACGCGCATATCATCCGCACCAAATGTAGGTGCGATATGCACAATTCCCGTCCCGTCTTCCGTAGTTACGAAATCGCCCAGGATTACACGGAAAGCTTTTTCAGGCATATCAACGGGTTTGGCGTATGGAAGGAGTTGCTCATAGGTAATCCCTTCCAGGTCTGAGCCCTTATATTCAGCTATGATTTTAAAAGGAATGTTTTTATCGCCAGGTTTATAATCTTCAATTTTTAATTCTTTGTTTTTTTCAGGAAAGTATTTTCCAACAAGTTCTTTGGCCAGAACCAGGGAAACCGGTTGATGAGAATAAATGTTTATCGTTTTAACAAGCACATAAGAGATGTTCTTTCCAACAGCCAATGCTGTATTCGAAGGAAGAGTCCATGGTGTTGTTGTCCAGGCAAGAAAAAAAGTATCGGCTGTTTCTAATCCTTTAGGAAGTGCCTTACCGTTTGTTTTCAGTCTGAACTGCGCAATAACTGTATTATCCTTTACATTCCTGTAGCATCCGGGCTGATTAAGCTCATGCGAACTCAATCCGGTTCCAGCCGCAGGTGAATAAGGTTGAATAGAATAACCTTTATAAAGCAATTTCTTTTTATAAAGGTCATTAAGAAGCCACCATACACTTTCGATATAGGTGTTCTCATAGGTGATATAAGGATCTTTCATATCTACCCAGTAACCCATCAAGCGGGTTACTTCTTCCCACTTATCAGTATATTTCATGACCTCCTTACGGCAGGCCAGGTTGTACTCTTCAACCGTAATCTTCTTTCCAATGTCATCTTTGGTAATACCCAGAGATTTTTCAACAGCCAGTTCAATTGGGAGTCCATGTGTATCCCATCCAGCTTTACGCTTTACCTGCTTTCCTTTCAAGGTCTGATAACGACAGAAAATATCTTTGATGGCTCTTGCCATAACGTGGTGTATTCCTGGCATCCCATTAGCGCTCGGGGGACCTTCATAAAACACAAATGGGGTTTTGCCTTCACGAGTGGTTACACTTTTTTCAAAAATATGTTCTTCATCCCAGAATTTCAGGATGTCTTTTGCGGTCTGACTCAGGTTAAGGTGTTTGTATTCAGGGTATTTCTTCATAAATGATAAAAATCAAATCGTGGCAATTACTTTAAGCTCTATAGCAATGGGTGTAGGCAGGCAGTTAATCTCCAGCGTAGTGCGGCAGGGCAGGTTTTCTTTGAAATATTCGGCCCAGAGTGCATTGTATTTCTGAAAGTCGTCCTTCATATTCGTGAGGTAAACGGTCACATCGACAATTTTGTCCCAGCTGCTGCCTGCATCTTCCAGAATATATTGTACGTTTTTGAAAACACTCCTGCACTGAATCTCTATATCGTAGGAAGCTATTTTCCCATCCTGATCGAGTTCAACACCAGGAATTTTTTTTGATCCTTTTTCACGGGGACCTACACCAGACAGAAACAGGAGATTTCCCACACGTCTGGCATGGGGATATAATCCAACAGGATCAGGAGCTTTGGAAGAGTTGATTTTGCCGTCCATCTCGTTTGTTTAAAGGACAGCGAATTTAGGGTATTTGGGGGAGATGTGCAAAAGCC
The DNA here is from genome assembly GCA_003151745.1 of Bacteroidota bacterium. Classification (GTDB taxonomy): domain Bacteria; phylum Bacteroidota; class Bacteroidia; order AKYH767-A; family 2013-40CM-41-45; genus PALSA-967. The sequence continues at coordinate 36,857 of PLYJ01000220.1, read as the reverse complement.
CGGAAGGGACTTACTTTTCGTAAAAATGCATCTCTTTCAGATATTCATATGCACCATGAGGAAAGAAAAAACGTACATCCTTTTTGGCTTTTATAGACTCCCTGAGAAAAGTAGAAGAGATCTCCATAAAAGGAGCAGGCACCAGTTTAACCCGGGGGTGGGTCTTTAAGGTGCCTCCGTCTGATTCAGGACGGGGATATACATACAGTTCATACTCCTCGAGGATGTATTCGCTGTTCTTCCATTTGTGAAATGTTTGCAGGTTATCAGAACCCATTATCAATACAAATTTATGCTGAGGATATTTCTCGGAAAGGTGGGCAAGGGAATTGACCGTATAAGAAGGCTGAGGAAGCTTGAATTCAATATTGCTTGCCTTATACTTCCGTGAATCACCGATGGCTTCCTTAACAAGCTGAAGCCGGTGGTTATCTGCCAGGAGACCTTTCTTTTGCTTGAGCGGATTATGAGGAGTAACCACAAACCATACCTGGTCCAGGTCGGTGAATTCAGCCATGTAATTTGCAATGGCCATATGACCAATGTGAATCGGATTGAAGGAACCGAAAAAGAGTCCGATTTTCATGGATGTGAATTGGAAATCCTCAGAAACACTTTGACAATTTCCACAGCATCAGCAAACGCATTGTGAAGCTCGTCGTTGAGGATGACTTTATCAAAAGCTTTGGATTTGTTCAGTTCTTCTTCGGCTTTCCCGATGCGCCTGGCAATACTTTCCGGAGTTTCCGTTTCCCTTTTCCTGAGGCGGTCTTCCAGGTGTTGGATGGATGGGGGCATTACAAAAACAGCAAGCGCTTTTTCTCTGTATATGTTCTTCAGGTTTAAACCTCCGTTTACATCCACATCAAAAATTACACATTTCCCCTTTCTCCAGATCCTTTCTATTTCCGACTTCAGGGTACCGTAAAAATTATCTTTGTAGACCTCTTCCCATTCTACAAATTCATCCATAGAAATGCGGTGCTTGAATTCTTCTACACTCAGGAAGTAATAATCAACCCCTTCAACCTCATCTCTTCGCCTGGGCCTGCTGGTGGCAGAAACCGAGAACTCAAGAGAATCGACAAATGTATCAAGCAGATGGTGAACAATCGTGGTCTTACCTGCACCTGACGGGGCTGAGAAGATTATGAGTTTACCGCCAGTATTCATATTTGTCCTTATTTTCTATAACACATTGTTCACTTGCTCTTTTATCTTTTCGAGCTCATCCTTCATCTGCACCACGATCTTTTGAATGGTTGCGTCATTTGCCTTAGACCCAATTGTATTGATTTCCCGTCCTATTTCCTGGGTGATAAAACCGAGTTTTCTTCCACTGCTATCCTCCTGCATCGTTTTGATGAAATATTCACAATGGGTCTTCAGTCTTACCTTCTCCTCTGTAACATCAAGTTTTTCGATGTAATAAACAAGTTCCTGCTCAAAACGGTTCTGATCAATTTTTTCTTTCTCTACAAACTCCGCAATGTTTTTTCGAATCCGTTCCCTTACATTATTTATGCGCAGGATATCGGCCTTTTCCACTTCCGTGAGGGAAGCCATAATGAATCCGATCCTTTTTTCGAAATCATCCGATATGCTTTTCCCTTCATCCAGGCGAAATTGTTGAAAGTTCAGAATGGCTTCATCTACAGAGATTCTAAGAGTTGTCCATTCATTTTCATCCAGCTCCTGCTTTTCAGCCCGCATGACCTCAGGCATTTTCATAGTGAGTGCAAGCAGATCGTTCCCTGGATCTTTCAACTCCTCGGCAAGGCCTTTCAGCTCTTTGTAATAGCTCTTGGCTAGTGTGTGATTGATGGTTAAGGATCCGGCTTCGCCGGTAAATTCAGAATAAATGCTGAAATCAATTTTACCACGCTCCAGCTGCTTGGCAATCTCGGAGCGTATCTCTTGTTCTTTTTCACGATAAACACTTGGAGTCCGCAAGTTCAGATCAAACGACTTACTATTGAGTGACCTCACCTCCACTGTTATCTTTTTAGACGGAAGTTCACAAATAGCTTTCCCGTAACCTGTCATTGACTTGATCATCCCCGTTTTTTTATTTGGGTAAAAGTACAAAAACATCCTTAACGGGATATTACGCTAATCTGTCTTCTGTAAACTCCGGGGCCGACTTACGAGATATACTCCGGTGAAGATCATTCCTGCGGAGATTACTTTTAGCCAATCTATCTTATCGCTGCCTAAATACAATGCGATTGCTGCAGCCAGCAGGGGTTGGAGGTAGATATAGGCGCTCACCACGGAAGGACTGAGTTCCTTCAACGCATAGGTATTCAGCATATAAGCCAGATAGGTAGTTGCGAACACCACAAATAATGCATTAAACCAATCATGGCCGCTCATCTCCGACCACCTCACCTCACCGAATTCGGTCATCCCAAAGGGTAAAACGAGGATCCAGCCGAAGAGAAAGACCCACCGGAGTATGGTAACTGTATTGTATTTCAGCATCAGTGGCTTAACAAGGACGAGGTAAGTTCCCCAGGAGAGAGCATTTATAAAAACATAGACATCACCGGAAATATTATCGCTCTTTCCATTCGAGTTTGCATTTCCCATCATCAGGAAGGCCGCTCCGGCAAAACCGAGCAAGATTCCTGTCACGTGGATTGCAGTGATCCGCTCCCTGATAATGATGGCGGCCATAATCAGGACCAGGATTGGACTGGTAATCATCATAATTGCCGCACTTATCGGTGAGGTAAGGCTGAGCCCTTTCAGAAAACACATCTGGTTAACAGCAACTCCTACGACTGCCAGAAGGGCAAAACGGGGAATGTCTTTACGATCAGCCTTTTCCCTGACGAATATGGCTCCGGTAAGCCAAAAAAGGATGACCGCACCACTTACTCTCAGCAGAACCAAACCGAACGAATGAATCGGCCCATTCGTTACCTGCTTGGCAATAGTAAAGCTTGCTGCATAAATAAGGTTTGCAGAAAGCAATGATAAATGCGCACGCAGAGTTTTGTTCATTTATCAACGCAGGTTATTTCATTGCCAATCTTGCTCCCTCAATCGTTTTCTTTGAGTTTCCAACAAAAATTTCATTGCCGATTAGCATGACAGGACGTTTCAGGAATGTGTATTCTTCAAGAATATACTTCTCATAGTCTTTTTCAGTCAGTGTCAGTTGTCCCAGTCCAAGCGCTTTGTACTTTAAAGCTACCCTGCTGAAAAGGGCTTCGTAAGAACCTGCTCTCTTACGCATTTCCGCAAGTTGTGCAGGAGTGATTCTTTCCGTTTTAATATCCTGCATCCGGAAATTACGAGGGGTTATACACAGTTCCTTAATGATCCGGCTGCATGTAGAGCAGGTGCTGAGGTAATAAATCGTATTCATAGGATTCCGTACTAATTCCTTTGACGGCTCTCAAAATTATTAATATTATCTTTGTCCGCGTTTCATTCTTATTCATTTAAAACATTCTTCATGAAATTCGGAACCAAAGCAATTCATGCCGGTCAGGTGCCAGATCCCAGTACAGGTGCTGTGATGACCCCTATATATCAAACCTCTACGTTCTGGCAGGAAAGTCCGGGCAAGCACCAGGGCTATGCCTACGCGAGAGGTAAAAACCCCACCCGTTCTGCTTTAGAAAAATGCCTGGCTGAGCTTGAAGGCGCAAAATATGGTTTGTGCTTCTCCAGTGGAATGGGCTCCATCGATGCCATTGTGAAACTGCTCAGGCCCGGAGATGAAGTGATAACCGGAGATGATCTTTATGGGGGCACTTACCGCATGTTCACTAAAGTTTTTGCCCACTTCGGATTAAAGTTTCATTTCATCGACATGAAGGATGCGAACAACATCAAAAAACATGTCAACGACAAAACAAAAATGATCTGGTTGGAAACTCCTACCAATCCAACCATGCAGATTATCGATATTGAAGCCTGTGCCAAAATTGCGAAGGAGCACAAACTCATTCTTGCCGTAGATAACACATTTGCTTCTCCTTATCTTCAGAACCCACTTGCTCTGGGTGCGGATATTGTGATGCACTCTGTAACTAAATATATCGGTGGTCACAGTGATGTTATTATGGGAGCTTTATGCCTGAATGATGAAAAGCTTTATACAGAACTTGCCTTCATCCATAATTCCTGTGGCGCAACACCCGGGCCAATGGATAGCTTCCTTGTGTTGAGAGGTATTAAAACATTGCATATCCGTATGGAACGGCATTGCTATAATGGCAGAATCATTGCAGAATACCTAAAGACACATCCTAAAATAGATAGGCTTTACTGGCCTGGATTCCCGGACCATCCAAATCATGCAATTGCGAAAAAGCAGATGAAGGATTTTGGTGGCATGATCTCTTTTTCGTTAAAAGGAAACAAGCAGGAAGATGCTTTCCGCATTGCTTCATCTATGAAGGTATTTACATTGGCCGAATCATTGGGCGGAGTTGAATCCCTTATCAATCATCCGGCAACCATGACCCACGCCTCAATCCCAAAGGCAGAACGTGAACATGCCGGAGTAGTCGACTCTTTGCTTCGCTTGAGTGTTGGAATAGAAGATGTATCGGATTTATTGGACGATCTGAAACAGGCACTGAACGCCTGATCCACCCCTTTCATCAAGTTGCCCTTTATGTTGGAATGCGTATTTGGAGAGTGATTTATTAATTTGTACATTTATTCTTCATCTCATATCAGCATGAATTTTTATTACATCACGGGTACAAGCCGGGGACTGGGAAAAGCGCTGGCTGAACATTACCTTGAATCCGGTCCTGATAATAGAGTGATCGGTATTTCCCGAACCTGCTCCATATCCCATAAGAATTATTCCCATTTTCAGGTTGATCTTACTGATGTTGAGAAAACCAAGGATTTTCATTTCCCTCCTCATCATAATGCGAAACGAATTGCACTCATTAACAATTCAGGCATGGTTGGGCAGATAAGACCAGTAGGAAAGTTGGATGCTGATGTTATTATCTCCAGTTATAATCTGAATCTAATCTCCCCCAGTATTCTGATGAATAGCTTTATTGGGGCATACAACAGCTCTAATGCCGAAAAAATAGTTGTGAACGTGAGCTCTGGTGCAGGTAAATACCCAATCGGTTCCTGGGCCGGATATTGCGCCTCAAAAGCAGGTATTGACCTCTTCAGCAAAGTAGTCGAGGAAGAACAGAAAACAGCTTTCGGATACAAGTTCAGGGTTTTCTCAATTGCACCGGGACTTATTGATACCGCCATGCAAGATCAGATTCGTTCAGCTGAACCTGGCGACTTCAATCGCCTGAATGACTTTATAAATTATAAGATAGAAAATCAGCTTTTGCACCCTGACATTATTGCCAAAAAATACGCCTATATCATTGATCATGTTTCGGAATTTCCGGAAGTATTGTTATCCGTTAAAGACATTGAACCTACTCATTAAAAGAATCTAAAGATGAAAAGATATATACTTATCGGGTTTTTTACATTTCTGGCCGGTGCTGGATTTTCTCAGGGCATTGATGGGCTCAAATATTGCGGAACCACAGAGGCAATGGAAAAACTGTTCAAAGAAAACCCACTCATGAAGGCCGATTTTGATGCGCAGAATGAAGCACTTCGTCAGCAGGATGCTGCCGCTTACAGACAGGGTTATCCTCGTACTACTTCAACCAACTATGTGATCCCTGTTGTCTTTCATATTATTCATGATTATGGCTCAGAAAATATTCCGGATGCTCAGATTTATAGTGAAATGCGAATCCTGAACGAGGATTACAATAAGCTCAACGCCGACACCGCTGCTGTGGATGCCATCTTCAAACCTCTCATTGCCAATGTTGGGATCACCTTCAAACTTGCTCAGAAAGATCCGAACGGTAACTGTACCAACGGTATTGACAGGATTCATTCTCTGCTGACGTACAACGCTGGTGATAACGCCAAGCTCAATCCCTGGCCAAGGGCCAACTACCTCAACGTATGGGTCGTTTCATCCATTGCAAACGGAGCTGCCGGTTATGCTTACCTTCCTTCAAGCTTCCTGAATCCGGCTATTGATGGGGTTATTATTCTTTCTAATTATATCGGTGACATCGGAACGAGCCAGCCACTTACCTCCAGAGCTCTTTCACATGAAATAGGACATTGTCTCAATATGGAGCATCCCTGGGGCAATACCAATGCTCCTGGTGTTGCCTGCGGGGATGACCTGGTTACAGATACCCCTATCACAGAAGGCTGGGACCATTGCCCGTCAAGCCCTTCGGCAGCAATGATCTGTAATGCCGGTGTGGAAGAAAATTATCAGAATTTTATGGATTATTCCTATTGCTCCCATATGTTTACGAATGGTCAGGCCAACCGAATGCTAAGTGCCCTTACTTCGACTACTGCTCAACGCAGCACCCTTTGGTCAAATGCCAATTTGACTGCCACCGGAGTTAATGGTGTTGTCGTTCCTTGCAAACCAATAGCAGATTTTGAACCCATTATCCCGGTAATGCTTTGTGCAGGCGGAACAGCCAACTTTCAATATGTTAGAGAAAACGGACAGCCTGCATCCTGGAGCTGGTCTTTTCCGGGTGGCACTCCTTCCTCCTCCACCGATTCCGTTCCTGCGATTGTATACAACACTCCGGGCACATATAGTGTAAGCCTTACAGAAACGAATTCCGGTGGTTCAAACACAACTACCCGGGCTTCCTTTGTGATCGTGAGTCCGACCACTGCACAATATTCTTCCAATGCTTACACGGAGAGTTTTGAGAATGCAACAACCGTCACCAACGACTGGATAATGGTTTGTGCAGAAGGAAATCCATGGGCACGCACCACTATAGCTTCAGCTACTGGTACGGCCTCCTTACGCCTGCATAATTCCATCAATCTGAAAGGGGAGCAGAGTGCTGCCATCAGTCCTTCATTCGATGCTATCCATATTCCGAATGGCACCGTTACATTCAAACTAGCTGCGGCTCTTAAAGCTTCTACCAATACAGACCGGCTCCTGGTTTACTTCTCTCCCGATTGCGGTCAGACCTGGATAGCCCGTTACAACAAAAGCGGTGCAACTCTGGCAACAGCACCTGTAAACACCGGTTCCTTTGTTCCAACAGCTGCTCAGTGGAGAACTGAAACAATATCTCTCGGCCCTCTGCAGGCTTATGCAGATGTACGTGCAAAATTTCTGGTTCAGACTGATGGGGGGAACGATATCTTTATTGATGATTTAAATATTGCCTCCGCTTTCAGCGGCATTCAGGAAGAAGTTGCCGGAGTAAGCAATGTTCTTCTTTACCCAAATCCTACTGACGGCAACGCAAGTATTGAATTCTCTCTCTCCGAGCCCAGGCATGTTCAAATTGGAGTCAGAGATGTCATTGGACGGGAAGTACTATTCATCGCCGACGAACAGCTAAACTCCGGTGAGCATAAGTTTGGCTTCTCCGCTCAGAATGCTCTTAAACCCGGTATGTACTTTGTCACACTGCTTGTAGATAACAAACCGGTCAGTCAAAAGCTGATAGTACGGTAGCATCAGAAAAATGCCCGTACAGAAGCTCCTCCGGTATGTATCATCTTAGAGTTCTCACTCTGGCGTCCATCGTAGGTTATATTTACCTGGATATTATTCGAGAGCGTACGCTGGTAACTCAAAGACCAGGTTGCGTTTTTTCCCGACTTTAAACCATCGAGCATTTCATATGCCACTGCGCTGTTTGGCGAACCATTATAGTTCAGTTGAATATAATTCACCTTGGCATTTATACTTCCCTTTGTAAGGATATTGTATTTAACCTCCGCACCCAGATTGTTGGAGAAAACAGTCTCTCCTCCAAGATCCGGGTCGTTCTTTTTTTCCGTATAGATATAATCGAGCGCGAGCCTGAATTTCGTATTCGGCTGGATTGTCAGTTTCAATTCTGGGGTAAGATAGTTCAGTTGATAATTTCTGGATGCAAACAACTGAGATGAATTACTCTTCTGCCCTTCTTTTCCTGTAAATATCAACCCGAATGTTTTATTCAGGTTCCATCTTACATGAAGCTCATAGAAGTCATTAACCCTCGATTCAAAGCCCGATGTGAGCAGCGATTTTCCCCGTACATCCTGAAAATTTATATCAGCTCCGAACACCGGGTTGTTCTGATTAAAATAAACAGTATTCCGGAATGAAGAATTAAGGGTAACCAGTGCTGTATCCAGTGTGGAGTTCAGAAAAGGATTATAGGCCTCTTCGGGGTGCTGGTCAGTAGTCTTCCTGTCGACACGATATGTTGCCTGTTCAGAGAAATAGCTTACCACCTTCCTCCAGCCTGTTTTGTTGGCCCACAACGCCGCAGGCTTAATCATGATGTTTTCACTGAACTGATTTGTGAAGGCTTTAATATATTGGTCGGTCGGCGTGAACACCTTTATATAAGTAGCCTGATCGGCGTAAAGTGCTATTTCAAATTCATTGAGTTGTTTAATCCCATCCCCGTTATAATCTACCCAGGTGTATTGTCCTTGCCCGGCAGGGACAAGCACATAAGAGTATTCTTTTTTCTGTTCCAGCCCGGAGCCGGCTTCGTAGAAGGTACCGGAGGTGAGCAAACCTTTCCACAGGTGGAGGTTATAATCAACCCGTCCTACCAGGGAGTTTTCCGGCTTCTGGGCAGTAAGGGTTTGGTCCAGCACCTGTAGTTCCCGGTAAGTGATATTCGTTTTTAGTTCGCTCTTTCTGTTTTTAAGTAGCGATAAGGAGAAACTCATATCCTGTGATACCGAAAGTGGTGAGAATTGATTGTCTTTGGCCCCGAAATCATGCCTCTGTTTGTAGCTTACCCTATACCTGTTCTTCATCGTATCTGCATTTTCCACATAAGCCTGCCATTCCAGAAAGTTAAAGCTGGAGGTCATGAGACTATCTGTCCCTGCTGTTTTCAGAATATTCCTTTCTTGTTGTTCACTAACTCCGATGGTGATTTTCCGGAAGTGCTTGGAAATATCTGCATGATGTCGGAGGAACTGCGTATTGCTCTGTGATCCGCGCGAACCCAGCAAACTTGCATCCGCTTTAATGATAAAACCTTTTTGATTGAACATTCCACTCACTGCATTCTGCAAACCAGAATATTCACTTCCTTCAATAAGACTGCTAAGTGTATAACCGAGACTGCCATACCGGTTTCGGCTGACCACCAATCCGGCATTGATGACATGTTGATCGCTCACAAAAGGAAGTGTGCCTGTATTCCAGTCCCTCTCAAACTCCACCGACCGGTAGCGTTCAATAGCGTTGAAATCATGCTGGGTATATTCATAATTCAGCGTTTTTGTGAAAATCCACTTATTGAGAGAATTATCATTCAAGGCCGGAAGGATCGGCATGGAAGAAGACGGTGGGGGAGCTTGTATAGCCTGCAGTGCTTTAATACTATCGGCTTTTGTTTTCTTTCGTGCATCCTTCGCTGTTTTGGAAGTGTCCGGGAGGATCTCTCCCAGGAATGTTTTGTTGCTTAGCAGCATCCTAAAAGCGGTACCTACATCATGATCATGATCATAAGGCGAAAAGGTGTTTTGATTATAGTCGCTGATTGCGCCTTCCATACTGAGATAGGTGTTCCGGTTAAACTGGTATTCCCCCCCTAGTGTAACCATCTGTTTCTTCTTGGGAGTAACCAACAAGATCACTGGTGCGTAACTTCCCTGATGCACCCCGCCAATAGGCGCAACCCATTGGAACACCCGTCCGTTTGCACTCGAAGGAATGTTGATATAGTCTCCATTGCCTTGTCCCACATTGCTAAAACTCAACTGAAAATGCGATACCTGAGGGTCATTCGAATACACATAGACTCCAGGATAATCAATAGCATTGACGATGGTATCTCCATGCACAGGCCTCCTGTATAATACCAGACTATTTGACCAGGCCACGCTATCCACTGCCGGATAATATGCTTTGGAAAGTGTATCTCCGATGTTGTGCATGAGTAATTTCTGCTGGTCATTCAGGCTTTGCTGCAAAGGCTGATTTTTGCTGTCCTGTTCAGAATAAATATTGAAATGCATTTTGAATTTGTCTTTCACATAATCATCATTAAAGTTTACGAGTGAGCGCGCGTAATTTTTGTCGGAATATTGAAACTCCACGATGATCCTGCGGTCTTTCGTTATCAGGTTCCGGGCGGTGAAAATAACCTGGGCTGTGTTGTAGTCAATGACATAATCAAATTCCTGTCCACGCTTCAGAAGCTGTCCGTCGATATATACCTTCTCACTACCGGATAGGATAATGATATAAGGTTCGTTTTCATTTCCTTTCAGAACATACGGGCCCTGGTTTCCTTCTTCACCCTGGATCTGTTGTCTTCCGAATTTTCCTTTTGAAATTGCAGCACTCAGGGATACCCGCATATGCCCCTGGCCCACCGTATCTTTGGGATCCATCCCTGTCCCAAACAAGGTTGAGAAACCAACCCCCTGTGCCTTTTTATTGTAGTTGAGAAAATAGCCTGTCGGTTTAGTGACGACAAAATCCCCGGCGATGAGTTTGGATGTTTTATTGGAAAGCTGGATAAAGACTTTATCAAACTCTTGCAGGTTTTGAGTATTTCCCTGGGGCTGGATCGGGATGTTCTGATCGGAAGCGGCAAGTAGAATATCTACATCATTGGATAGTTTTCCGGAGAGCTGAAGATTCAGACTGGAATTGACAGCCAGGTCCTGGCTGTTTCCGAAACTCACTCCTCTGGAAATACTTCCGCTCTTCGTCAGTCCTTCCATTCTGAAAATATCATTCTCGGGGTTTGCGGCGGTGTATATATATGAATTGATAAAACCACGATTGTCGGGCCGGAGCTGTGGTATGTTTTTGTGTTTACGTGTTTCCGTAAAGAGGTATGGAAATACCTTGTATTGAACACTCAACGTATCTTCCGGCCTTTTCCGGAAAACAATTTTGGATTCGCTGAAAAGTACGGAATAGGTACTGGTGTCAAGTGTTTTTCCGGAGGCTGAGAGCTGGATTGTTCCCGGAATCAGACTCAGGGAATCCAGAACAAGGGTGTCTGAAACAACCCTGATTTTCTTTACGCGAGCCCGGCTTTCACTTTGTGCGCTGCCGAGCAGAGCTAAGGAAAGTAAATAAAAAAGGAGGAATATGTGCTTTGAAAAACGCAATACTGTTTACACAACCCTTTGGCTATTGGTATAAATATACGAACTATTGAAGAACGTGAAGTTGACGCGGATATTGCAATGCGCCGAATTCGTATATTTCGCCTTCATTTCTCCAACCCTGCTGGTTGCCTTTTCATTCTTTTTAAAACGTATGTTTATGAAAAAAATTATCTCTTATAATGTAAATGGTATCCGTTCGGCGATCAGCAAAGGATGGCTGGATTGGCTGAAAACGGTTGACCCTGATATTGTATGTCTGCAGGAAATAAAAGCCAACCCTGAGCAACTGGACTTGACCCTGTTTGAAAAGGCTGGTTATCATTCTTACTGGCACCCTGCTGAGAAAAAGGGGTATGCCGGAGTGGCTATTCTCTCTAAGATGAAACCCGACAAAGTAGTGGTTGGGTGTGGAATGAAGATTTACGATGCCGAAGGGCGCGTGCTGCGGGCTGATTTCGGGGATGTCTCGGTGATCAGTGTTTATATGCCCTCCGGGTCCAGCGGGGATGAACGCCAGGCTTTTAAGATGAAATGGCTTGCAGATTTCCAGAAATACATAGGAAAACTCAAAAAAGAGCGCCCAAATCTTGTCATTTCTGGAGATTATAACATCTGTCATAAGGCAATAGATATTCATAATCCGGTTAGTAACGCCAATTCTTCCGGTTTTTTACCGGAAGAAAGGGAATGGATTGACGGGTTCATGAAAAGCGGATTTATTGATTCATTCAGGCATTTTAATCAGGAACCACATCATTATACCTGGTGGACATTCCGTCAAAATGCAAGGGCCAGGAACCTGGGCTGGAGAATTGATTACCATCTGGTGAGTGAACCCATGAAGAAGAAGCTCTTGAATGCCTCCATTTTGCCTGAAGCAAAGCATTCCGACCATTGCCCGCTTACCTTGGAACTGAATTTTGATTGATTTTTCCTTCTTATTACCTAAATGGCTCATAAATACCTACTATTCTGTCTTTAAATCAATAATTTTGTATTTTAGCCCCTCTAAACAGTACCAAGTCACTTTCATATGAAGAAATTTATCCTTCCTATTCTCGCTGCATGTGTATTATTCACGGCCTGCGGGAATGATAAAACACCAGGAATAAAAGAGCGTGCAACAAAAGGACCTGTCCACGCCGGTGGTGTGTTCAGAATGAATGAAGTAGACGACTTCAGGAACCTCTATCCGCTTGATATTACCGAAGAGATCGGTTTCCATGTTGCTAGCATGGCTTATGAAGGCCTGGTAAAGCTCAATCAGAAGGACCTTACCATTCTTCCCTGCCTGGCTGATAAATACGAAGTCAGTGAAGATGCCACCAAATACACCTTTCATATCCGTAAAGGTGTTTTCTTCCATGACGATCCTTGCTTCCCTGATGGAAAAGGAAGAGAAGTGAAAGCGGCCGACTTTAAATACTGTTTCGACAAGCTCTGTGAAATGAGCCCGAACAATGAAGTTTTTTCTATCACGTTTAAAAACAGGGTCATGGGTGCTGATGAATATTATCAGTCAACCATCGATAAAAAGCCTCTGGCAGGAGGTGTTTCGGGTGTAAAAGTAGTTGATGAGAACACTCTTGAAATTACTCTTAAACAATCTTTTTCCGGTTTCCTGAATATCCTCATTCATCCGGGCTGTTGGATCTATCCGAAGGAAGCATTAGACAAATACAAGGAAGATATGAGCATGACCTGTGTAGGAACAGGGCCATTTAAAGCAAAAAGTATTAAGCGAGGTGAGTATGCAATTTTTGAGCGTAATGACAAATACTGGAACGTAGATCAATACGGAAACCAGCTCCCTTATCTGGATGTTATCCACTACACCTTTATTAAAGATAAAAAAGCAGAGCTCTTGAAGTTCCGGAGCAAGGAACTGGATATGATATTCAAGATTCCTGTAGAAATGATCCACTCCCTGATGGGTGAACTGAAAGAAGCAAAGAACGGTGGTTCCGATTTTGAAATGCAATCTGTTCCTGCCCTCCGTATCACTTACTACGGCTTTCAGCAGACTCTTCCTCCGTTCAATAACATGAAGGTGCGACAGGCTTTCAACTATGCCATTGACCGCAAAAATATTGTTACCTATACTTTACAAGGAGAAGGCGAACCTGGAGAATATGGAGTTATCCCTCCTGCCTTCAAAGATTATGACACAGCCGGTTACCGTGGCTTCCGCTTTAACAAAGAAAAGGCACAAAAGCTTCTGGCTGAAGCCGGATATCCGGATGGTAAGGGTTTTCCTAAGCTTACCCTTGAGCTCAATGGTAATGGAGGAGACCGCAACATGAGTGTTGCAGAAGTTATCTGCAAAATGCTGAAAGAAAACCTGAATATCGAAGTGAAGCCAGAGCAAATGCCGATGATTCAGCACATGGAAAATATGGAAACCTGCAAGACTCTTTTCTTCCGTACAGGATGGGTTGCTGATTACCCTGATCCTGAAATATTCCTCGACCTTCTTTACAGCAAACACATCCCTGCCCACCAGGAAGACAAATCCTATGTAAACCTGGGCCGATACAGAAGTAACCGTTTCGATTCAATCTTTGAAGCTGCTAAAAAGGAGATTGACTCCAGAAAGCGTTTCGATCTTTACAAAATGGCTGATCAGGTGGCGACCGACGATGCAGCCCTCATGCCTATTTACTATGAGGACATCGATCGTCTGCTCCAGAAAAACATTCGCAATTTCGACGCAAACGGAATGGAGTTCAGAGATCTCAGCAAAGTCTGGATTGACCCGGATAAATCCAAAAAATAAAAACCTCTTTCATGAAAAAAGCCCTTCAGAATCTGAAGGGCTTTTTTCATGCGTTTTGATTTCTCGAAAAATCAATAACTCTGAATGGGTGAATCTGTATTCAGTCTGCGCATGAGCAGACGCTTGGCTACAGGCAGAAACGTTTCTGTGAACGGAATGTGCTGTTCTGTCTCCACAGCATATACAGCAGGGTTAGGGAGTTTGGCATTGCCATGAATAAGGTCTGTCTTGATAGACACATAGCTATGGATGAAGCTACTCGTATAGCTTGCCACATAAGTAGTGTGCAAGGCTCTGTATTTATCATCCGGTTGTTCAAAAATAGTGACCTCGTACTCGTAAACTTCTGTGCTAGCCGATTTTCCTCCCCGAAGAAACAGATAACCAGCATCCGAATTAAGAGGTACTAATCCGATTGGCATAATCTGAGTTGATTTCTCCACGATGTCATAAATCTTCTTCCCTTCTTCCAGTGCCAGCGCAAAACGGGGCAGGGAGAAATCAAGAATGCTTTCGATTTCCTCCATCAGGTTATCATCTGCAGCTGCTTTCTCATAGAGGAGTCTGAAGTTCTCCATATCCATGCCCTGGAGCTTTTGAGTAAATGAATCACTCAGTTGCTGTTTGTTTTCTTTCAATGCTTTTGCATTCCGGTAATGTTCCACAAGTTCTGCCAAAGGTGGATATAACCGCACCTGATCAAAAAGGCTCTCTACCTCCTGTAGCCAGGCAAGTAAAGTATATTTCTTATACTCAAAATCAATGTGCTTCTCGGTGATCCAGTGTGGGCTGAGTTTGGGCATATTTTTTGGCATTGCTTTAATCATTTTTTTACGATATCAACCGGAAAAGGTTTCCTGCATGTTAATAAATTCATCGGAAGAGGTCCGGGAACAGCATATTTCGGATGTAATTTTGAACGAACCCTAAGAAATACCCATGCGCCAAATCGTATATAAAGCAGCCTTCTCATTAATAATCAGCACTTTACTGTTCTCTTGCGTGCCTCAGCGTCAGTTAGAGGAAGAGCAATCCAAGCGACGGAATTGTGAAACTGAACTGGAAGCAACAAAAACAACGCGCCAGTCGATGGAAACAGAGCTCAATGAAACGAAAGCTAAAATGGCGGATTCCGACAAACGGCTTTCCGGGCTCCGGAACGATACCAATATTTTGGGCACTTCTCTCCGTTTAAAAACAGACCAGTATGCTCAGCTCATGTCAAATTATGATCTGATCATGAAACAAAATAAAGAGCTTCGAAACGGAATGGCTGACGAAAACAATAAACTCAGCGGCCAGCTCAATGGAACACAGGAAGAACTCATGCGTAAACAAGATGAGCTCAAAAGACTTGCTGCTCAACTGGATGCCAAACAAAATGAATTGAATCAAAAACAAAAGGATCTGGATGCACTCAACACCCAGCTTAAGATGCGTGAAGCCAGAGTAAAAGAACTGGAAGATGCTCTAAAGGCCAAGGACCAGGCTGTATCTGATCTGAAGAAAAAACTTTCTGACGCACTCCTTGGCTTTGAAGGCAAAGGCCTCACGATCACTCAGAAGAACGGCAAAGTTTATGTATCCATGGATGAAAGCTTGCTCTTTGCCTCCGGCAGTACCAAGGTAGAAGCAAAAGGTGTAGAGGCACTGAAAAATCTCGCCAAAGTTCTCGAACAAAATAAAGACATCAATGTGATGGTAGAAGGACATACGGATGATGTCCCTATGAGTGGGACCGGAGCCATAAAAGATAATTGGGACCTGAGCACCTTACGTGCAACCTCAATCGTAAAGATCCTGCTTTCCAGTGCGGATGTAGACCCGAAAAGACTATCTGCAGCAGGCAGAGGTGAATATTTCCCTCTGGATCCGTCTAAGACCGCCGAAGCCCGTAAAAAGAATCGCCGTACAGAAATCATCCTGACTCCGAAGATGGATGAGATTTTCAAAGCACTCGAAGCAAACTAGGAAGGGCTTAATTCTTTTTTATAAACGAGCCAATCATGTTTAATTCTAAGCGTTTCTGCATCGCCTTTTTCTTCCTGTTCGGGTGCAGCCTCCTTGCGTCGGCCCAGAAAAAACAGATCCACGAGGTCCAGGTTATCAAGTTTGACAACTACGGCCCTGTTGCAGGGGAGCAAAAGATTTTTGATCAGCGTTATCTGCAGGACACAACAGGTCTTGATGTGGCCCCTACTTTTGATGTTTCTTATTGCATTGCCCATTTCAACTTTCCCCCGTCTAATGATACCCTGATGAAAAGCCTCAAATCCGGGCCGGGCCCTCAGTATAAACCTGCCGTGTTCGATAGCCAGCACAGACTCGTTGAGTATTTCAAAGGCCCGGTAGAGCGATATACATTCGAATACAATGCTATTGGAAACCTGGCCTACATCAAACGCTGGGGAGCAAAACATATCACTGCACAATTAACTTTTATTTATTATTAATCTCTTTGCACAAAAGTCCTACTTTTGTGTCTCTTCAAAAAAACCATGAGCGACAAAACCATCTTTCGTCTGATTATGATTGTATCCGTAGTCGTTTTCGGGGCCGTTATTATCCTGAACAAAAAAATTCTCCCAGTCCCGGACGTTACACCTGCATTTGTTTTTAAGCTACCCAAACTCAATGCACTGCTTAATGGCACCTGCACTTTCCTGCTTCTTCTTTCCTTTTACTTTATCCGGCAAAAAAATATTGCAGCTCACCGGAAGATAAACATCACAGCCTTTATCCTTTCCTCCACTTTTCTGCTCTCTTACATTACCTACCACTGGCTTATTCCCCACGAAGCTGTTTTTCCATCCGACAATCCTATTCGTCCACTATATCTCTGCATCCTGATCAGCCATATTATTCTGGCGGCCATTGTGCTGCCCCTGGTTCTTCTTTCTTTTCACCGAGGCTTTCAGATGAACGTGGAAAAACATAAAAAACTCGTGCACTGGGCCTACCCTATCTGGCTCTATGTAACCATTACAGGGGTTGTTGTTTACCTCATGATTTCTCCTTATTACCCGTCCTAAAATAGCTTATCTTTGTCTCTATCATGAGGCTCCGTAACTGTTATCTCGTTTTTTCCACAGTCCTGTTGCTGGTGTTTTTATTGCTGAACACTGGTGTTTCCGCACAGGGTTGTTCTCAGTGTAAAATGATTCCCATGTCAGATCAGCAGGGCGGGGGAAGCGCTGCAGGAGGGATCAATAAGGCCATCCTCTACATGATGGCGCTACCTTACATTATTCTGTTCCTCCTGTTTCGTAAACAACTGTTTGGACTTTATAAACAGTTCAGGGCCAAAAGACAAGGCTCAAAGAATTAGGCTGAATTTTATCCAGATTTTGTTACTTCATCAAACCTCCTTATCTTTGTTGCTCGTTCTTACTAATACTTATCCGGAAAGGTGGAGGGAATACGCCCTGAGAAACCTTGGCAACCCATGATTTATTTCATGAAGGTGCCAACTCGTCCGCAGCATTGTTGCGAGAGATAAGTCAGAAACCAATTGGAAATGTACTCAACTACATGGACGATCCCTTCTGACTAAACAGAGGGGCTTTTTTATTTCTATCCTCCGGACCAAATAGCAGAACACCTACGAAAACATTAAACTGAATTATGACCAATATCCGAACTGAACTCAAGAAACGCATTCTGGTGATTGATGGTGCGATGGGCACTATGATCCAGCCTTACAAGCTGACAGAAAAAGATTTTCGGGGCACTCGTTTCTCCGACTGGCAAAGCGACCTCCAGGGAAACAACGACTTATTATCTGTTACTCAGGCACATGTTATTTCCTCCATTCATAAAGAATACCTGAAGGCGGGGGCAGATATCATTGAGACAAATACTTTCAATGCCAATAAGATTTCCATGGCCGATTATCACATGGAATCACTCGTTACAGAGATGAATCTTTGTTCCGCTAAAATTGCTCGGGCCTGTGCAGACGAGTTTACCGCAGCCAATCCCTCAAAACCTCGCTTTGTGGCCGGTGCTATTGGTCCAACGAATCGTACACTTTCACTTTCTCCGGATGTTAATGATCCAGGATTCAGGGCTGTAACGTGGGACCAGGTACTGGATGCTTATACCGAACAGATCAGGGCCCTGGTAGATGGGGGTGTGGATATCATCCTGATCGAAACCATCTTCGATACGCTTAATGCCAAAGCAGCCTTATTCGCTGCTCAAACAGTATTCGAAGAAAAAGGAAAAGAACTTCCGGTGATGATTTCCGGAACCATTACTGATGCAAGTGGAAGGACTTTATCGGGCCAGACTGTGGAAGCATTCCTGAATTCAGTGAGCCATGTAAACCTGCTCAGCATTGGTCTTAACTGTGCCCTTGGCGCTAAAGACATGAGACCATACCTGGAAGAGCTGAGCCAGAAGGCTCCTTTTTTCATCAGTGCTTATCCGAATGCGGGACTGCCTAATCAGTTTGGAGAATATGACGAGACACCCGACCAGATGGCCCATCAGAT
This sequence comes from Bacteroidota bacterium, assembly GCA_003151745.1. GTDB lineage: Bacteria > Bacteroidota > Bacteroidia > AKYH767-A > 2013-40CM-41-45 > PALSA-967. The sequence continues at coordinate 18,422 of PLYJ01000220.1, read as the reverse complement.
CCATGACTTTCTGGACAGTGGTTTTATAAACATTGTCGGAGGTTGTTGCGGCACTTCACCAGACCATATCTCGCACATTGCTGAACATGCAGCCAAAGCGACACCAAGAAAAATCCCGGTTGTTGAGCCATATCTCAGGCTGAGTGGACTCGAACCGGTAACCCTTCTCCCGGAATCAAATTTCATGAATATCGGAGAACGAACCAACGTAACCGGATCCAGAAAGTTTGCAAAACTTATCATTGACGGAAATTACGAAGCAGCCCTCTCCATTGCCAGGGATCAGGTTGAAGGAGGTGCGCAGGTGATCGATATTAATATGGACGAGGGTATGTTGGATGCCGTTGCGGCCATGACCAAATTCCTTAACCTTATCGGATCCGAACCGGATATTTCAAAAGTTCCGATCATGATCGACTCTTCTAAGTTTTACGTCATAGAAGCCGGGTTGAAATGTATTCAGGGGAAAGGTATCGTCAATTCCATTTCCATGAAAGAAGGGGAAGCTGTTTTTATCGAACAGGCTAAAAAAGTAAAACGTTACGGAGCTGCCGTAATCGTTATGGCTTTCGATGAACAGGGCCAGGCCGATTCACTGCCAAGAAGGATTGAGATCTGCAGCAGGGCTTACAAGATTCTCACCGAAGTGGTGAAGTTTCCCCCACAGGATATTATTTTCGACCCGAATATTTTTCCTGTGGCAACCGGAATGGAAGAACACCGTTTGAATGCTCTTGACTTTTTCAATGCTACCAAGTGGATCAAGGAAAACCTTCCTTATGCAAAAGTGAGTGGAGGTGTTTCGAATGTATCCTTTTCTTTCCGCGGAAATGATCATGTTCGGGAAGCCATTCATGCTGCTTTCCTGTTTCATGCCGTGAAAAATGGAATGGATATGGGAATTGTGAATCCCGGGCAACTGCAGGTTTATGATGAAATCCCCAAAGACTTGCTGGAGCTCGTGGAAGATGTACTGCTCAACCGACGTGATGATGCTACGGAACGCTTAGTCACCCATGCGGAAACTATTCGTGGTGCTGGAAAAGCAAAAGATGTAAAAGATGAAGAATGGAGAAAAGCACCTGTGGAAGAACGGCTAAGCCACGCATTGGTAAAAGGCATTGTCGATTTTATTGATGGGGATGTGGAAGAGTGCAGACAGAAATATCCGCGCACGCTCGACATTATCGAAGGTCCGCTCATGGCAGGAATGAATATAGTCGGGGATCTTTTTGGAAGTGGTAAGATGTTTCTTCCTCAGGTTGTGAAAAGTGCACGGGTGATGAAGAAGGCTGTTGCTTACCTGCTCCCATACATGGAAGAGGAAAAGAAGAAAAGTGGTTCTGTTCAGAAAAATGCGGGTAAAATCCTCATGGCAACCGTTAAGGGGGATGTGCATGATATTGGCAAAAACATTGTAGGGGTAGTACTGGCCTGTAACAATTATGAAATTATTGATCTGGGTGTAATGGTCTCCTGTGATAAGATTCTCTCCGAGGCTCGTATGCAGAAAGTAGACCTCATCGGCCTCAGCGGTCTTATCACACCATCACTGGATGAGATGGTGCATGTGGCCAAAGAGATGGAACGCCTTGGGATGAACATTCCGCTCCTCATCGGAGGGGCCACTACTTCACGTGTTCATACAGCAGTGAAGATCGCGCCGAACTATTCGTTCCCGGTGGTTCATGTCAATGATGCCTCCAAATCCGTTCCTGTTGCAAGCAGCCTTATCTCAAAAGAGTTACGTCCTGCATTTATGAAGGAGGTGGAAGCCGACTATGTGCGTCTTCGCGAGCAGAATAAGAATGCGCAGGCACAGAATAAATTCATTCCGATTGCAGAAGCAAGAGCAAATAAGTTTGCGACTGACTGGGATACGCTTTCTCCAGTCAAACCGGCCTTCCTTGGAAACAAAGTATTTGACAATTATTCCCTTGCTGAAATTGCTGAATATATTGACTGGACACCCTTCTTCCACAGTTGGGAGATGAAGGGCAGCTATCCGAAAATATTCAATGATCCAGAGAGAGGTGTGGAAGCGAAAAAACTTTTTGATGATGCTAACAAGATGCTTCAGTTGGTGATCAAAGAAAAATGGTTGCAGGCGAAGGCTGTCATTGGTATATATCCGGCTAACAGCATCGGAGATGATGTAGAAGTATATGAAGACGAGACCGGCAAAAAAGTAAGAGCTGTATTTCATACCATCAGACAACAAACCAAGAAGCCTGCAGGGCAGTTTAATGTAGCCCTTGCTGACTTTATCAGGCCCAGGGTCTTGAACGGACATGCTCCCGTGGTGGATTATATCGGGGCCTTTGCCGTTACCGCAGGAATTGGAATTGATGAACACGTAAAAAAATTCGAGAAGGATCATGATGACTATTCTGCTATCATGTTGAAAGCCTTGGCTGACCGTCTTGCAGAAGCTTTCACTGAGCTCCTGCACAAACGCCTTCGCACAGAGTTCTGGGGCTATGCCAGGGAAGAGGCTTTGGATAAAACGCAGCTCATCCGGGAAGAATATACTGGAATCAGGCCTGCACCCGGATACCCGGCACAACCCGACCATACTGAAAAGACAACTCTTTTCAACCTACTTGATGCCAGTAAAAATGCCGGCATCACACTCACAGAAAGTTTGGCTATGTTTCCTACTGCAGCGGTTAGCGGATTGTATTTTGCTCATCCCGGTTCACACTATTTTGGTGTTGGAAAAATTCAGAAGGACCAGGTAGTCGATTATGCCACACGAAAAGCTCTTTCCCTTCAGGAAACAGAGCGCTGGCTTGGTCCAAACCTGGCCTACTGATCAAAAAATGGGTTAGCTTTGCTTTGTCCCTATTAATCTGATGAATGCTTAAAAGAACCGGAGCTTTTCTCTTCTTTATAATCATAGGAATTCAAGCCTGGTCTCAAAACTGGTCCAGACTCGATTCCGGGATGGCTCTCAATTCAAGGGTTTCGGCCATGGCTGTCTTTAACGGAAAGTTGTATGCCGGCGGGTTATTCGACAGTGCCGGCTCCAAACCCATCAACAATATTGCCCGGTGGAACGGGGTTCAATGGGATTCCGTGGGCCTTGGTGTAAACAGCTGGGTCTATGCTTTATGTCCTTACCAGGGTAAACTATATGCAGGTGGCATTTTCGACATTGCAGGCACGGATACCGTCAGCGGTCTGGCTGTCTGGAACGATACTATCTGGAGTTCGGTAGGCGGGGGGCTTAATGGATCGGTGGGTGCACTTACCGTTTTCAATAATGAACTTTATGCCGGAGGAAGCTTTTCTGTTGCAGGTAATATCGCTGCAAACAATATAGCCAAATGGAACGGATCCTCCTGGATGGCTCTTGACTCTGGGTTGAATAATGTCGTCTTCTCTCTGGGATCATACAATGGCAATGTATACGCCGGAGGAAATTTTACGTTAAGCGGATCTGTCCCCGTCAATAGCATTGCCATGTGGAATGGTACAACCTGGACCCCTGTGGGAGGGGGAATGGATAGCGGCTCCTCTGTTTATGCACTTCAACCTTTCAAAAACCAGCTCGTTGCTGGCGGCCTTTTTCGACATGCCGGTAGCACCTATGCCCCGTACATTGCCAGTTGGAACGGAACGGTGTGGGATACCCTTGGATCTGGAACCGATACTACCGTCATGACGCTTGCCATATACGACTCTATACTCTTTGCCGGAGGTCAGTTTCTCCGCACGGGGCCTTATCATGCTAACCACTTCGGTGCCTGGAGTGGTACCTCCTGGTATTCTGCTGGCCCTGGAACAGATGCTTATGTATCGGTGTTGCAACCTTATCAGAATTCTCTCTATGCCGGAGGCGCCTTTACCATTGCAGGAAACAGTACTGCCAATTACATCGCTTCCTGGAATAGTATGCTTGGGATTGAAGAGCACCAAAATGAATACGGAGTGCATCTCTATCCTAACCCCTTCAGCACCTCCGCTACAATGGAATTACTCGGTCATCCTTATGCAGGTGAGGCCTTGCTGGAGCTCTTCAATGCTCAGGGCTCAAAAGTAAAAACCTTCTCTATCCTTGGTTCTTCATTCGAAATCGAAAGAGAGTCTCTTCCCTCCGGTTTTTATTTTTTCCGCATCATCTCTCCAAACGGAATTCTTGCCTCCGGAAAACTGATTGCGGATTGATATACTTCTTACTGTCGTCCACTTCCTCGCCTATTGAAAATTCTACTTTTCAGCATCCTTTTTAGTACATTTAGTCCATAATCACTTTATTCAATTCAGCAGAACGTCTATTTAATTTTTAATACGAATGAAACTTTCTTTCGAGAAGACTATACTGCTTGGGTTTGCTTTATCTCTCACATTGCTTGCAGCAATTGGTTATGTCTCTTTTAAAACAGGAAAGCGCTTCGTTGAATCTGCGGATATGATTGATCACACCCACCGGGTGATGGAATCTCTTTCTGCTATTTTACAGGATGTCAAAAATGGAGAATCCAGTGCGCGTGGATATATTATTTCGAATGATGATGACTTCCTCGAAATGTTTTCTGCTGCCGGGCTTCAACGTATTGCAGATCAGAAAAAACTGGAAGCGCTTGTCAGTGATAATCCAATACAGACTAAAAGGGCAAAGCAGCTTGATTCCAGTTCCATAGCCAGGCTTCAGCGTTTAAATGAATTTATTCTTACCCAAAAGAGAGAAGGATTAAATGCCACTTCCGGAATTACACGGAGCAAAGTAGGTCGAAATATGATGGCCCATGTAAGTCAGCTTGTGACAGAGATGCAGGATGAAGAAAAAGGGTTGCTCACTCTGCGCTCCGAAAAACTCCGTACTTCAGCAAGTCTGAATGGGATTGTGAATTTTCTAGGCACACTGGGTGCACTGATCCTCCTTACTGCCATTTACTTTTTGTTGAGGATAGAAATTAAACGAAGAAACCGGGCTGAAGGAGCTATTAAGAATTCGGATTATTTCACAACAGCCATTCTTGAAAATATCCCGAATATGATCTTTGTCAAAGATGCGCCTTCTCTTCGTTTTCTCCGGTTTAACAAAGCTGGGGAAGATCTTCTGGGTTATTCAAGCAAGGACCTGCTTGGTAAGAATGATTATGATCTGTTTCCCGTAGAACAGGCCAATTTTTTTACGGAGAAAGACCGGGCCGCAATGAAATCTGAAACTGCAGTCACCGTCAATGAGGAGCCGATAAAGACCCGTTTCAAGGGAGAACGGTGGCTCCGTACACATAAAATCACGATAATGGATGATAAAGGGGATCCTCTTTATCTGGTGGGCATATCGGAAGACATTACGGATATTAAAAAACAACAGGATGCAGTCCTCCAGCTCAACCAGGAACTGGAAGCTTTCAGCTATTCTGTTGCACATGACCTTAGAGCTCCGCTGAATGGCATGAATGGCCTGGCTAGGTTGTTTGAAGAAAATTATGCTGATAAACTGGATACGGAAGGGATCCAAATGCTGTCCATGCTCCGGAGAACTTCTCAAAGTCTCTCCACCCTCATTCAGGACCTGCTTGAGTTTGCTAAACTGGGCCGGCAAGAAATAGTGCGTATCAAGGTAGACATGAATGAACTGGGCACCCTTGCACTGAAAGAGGCATCCAGCACTTTCGAAGGAAACAAACCGGAAATCAGATTCAGCGAGGTCCCTCCTTCTGAAGGTGATAAAGCCATGCTCAAGCTCGTGCTTATCAATTTATTTTCTAATGCCTTGAAATATTCTTCAAAAACCGCTACTCCTGTTATTGAATTCGGCGCACTGGATAAAGGCGGAAAGGTCATTTATTTTGTAAGAGATAACGGAGTAGGATTTGATCAGCAATATTCCGATAAACTTTTCCGGGTATTTCAAAGGCTCCATCAACAGAATGAGTTTGATGGGACCGGTCTTGGCCTCGCCATCGTGGAGCGTATTGTTGTCAAACATGGAGGCCATGTATGGGCAGAAGGTGAGCCCGGAAAAGGAGCCACTTTCTATTTCAACCTCAGTTAATCAATTCTTTAAAGAGGGATGTTGCCGTGTTTTTTCTTCGGTAGCTTGTCTACCTTATTTTCCAGCATCCGGAATGCAGAAATAAGTTTGGTCCTTGTCTCCTCCGGCCTGATTACTTCATCAATATATCCTCTTTCTGCGGCACGATAAGGGTTAGCAAAATGTTTGATGTATTCGGTTTCTTTCTCCTTCAGTTTAGCCACCGGGTCTTTATCAGCCATAATTTCGCTTTTGAAAATTATTTCTGCAGCACCCTTGGCACCCATAACTGCTATTTCAGCACAGGGCCAGGCATAATTCATATCTGCGCCGATATGCTTCGAGTTCATCACATCATATGCACCCCCGTAAGCTTTTCTGGTGATAACCGTTATACGCGGAACCGTTGCTTCACAAAATGCATAAAGCAGTTTGGCTCCGTTGGTAATGATTGCATTCCACTCCTGATCCGTGCCGGGTAAAAAACCAGGTACATCTTCAAATACAAGGAGAGGAATATTGAACGAGTCACAAAAGCGAACAAAACGTGCAGCTTTAACAGAAGATTTTATGTCGAGTACCCCCGCCAGGAAAGCCGGTTGATTCGCAACCACTCCAATACTCCGTCCAGCAAGACGGGCGAAGCCCACCACAATATTTTCTGCGTAATTTTTATGTACCTCCAGGAATGTATCAGTATCGATAACCCCTGTAATAACATCACGCATATCATAAGGTTGGTTCGGGCTTTCAGGAACCAGGCTATTCAGCTCCGGACGCAATTCACTGCCGGAGGTTTCATAGGGAAGCATCGGAGCCCCATCTTCACAATTCTGCGGCATATAGCTCAGCAGCTTCTTGATATTATTGATGCACTCAATTTCGTTGGCACATGAAAAATGGGTAACACCGGATTTGGCAGAATGAGTCGATGCACCTCCGAGCTCTTCGCTCGTCACTTCTTCATGGGTCACTGTCTTGACTACATTGGGGCCTGTCACGAACATGTAGGAAGTGTTCTCGACCATCATTATAAAATCGGTAATGGCTGGTGAGTAAACAGCTCCACCTGCACAGGGGCCCATTATGGCAGAGATCTGGGGCACCACTCCGGAGGCCAATGTATTCTTGTAAAAGATATCTGCATAACCACCGAGAGACACCACTCCTTCCTGAATCCTGGCACCTCCACTGTCATTTAAACCGATGACGGGTGCTCCGTTCTTCATGGCCAGATCCATGATGCGGCATATTTTTTCTGCATGTGTTTCCGAAAGGGATCCTCCAAAAACAGTGAAATCCTGGGAAAACACATAGACCATTCTTCCGTTGATCGTTCCATATCCGGTCACTACTCCATCACCCGGGTATTTTTCACGCTCCAGTCCGAATTCATTCGAACGGTGGGTAACGAACATCCCGATTTCTTCAAACGAACCTTCATCCATCAAAAAATGCAACCGTTCCCTGGCTGTGAGTTTTCCCTTCTTGTGCTGGGATTCAATTCTTTTCACTCCTCCGCCCAACTGAGCCTGAGCAATTTTAGTATTCAGCAGATCGATTTTGGTTTGCATACGTAGGTCCTTGGTATGGGCAAATGTACGAAAAAGCGTCTTGCAAGATTCTGCAAGACGCCAGGGGATCTGTCGACAATCTATATTTCAACCTAAGATATGATCCGACCCCCTTGAAGCTTACTGCTACAGGTGCAGACTGATTCCTGCGGAGACCGGATAAAGCTCCGGACCATGACCGGGTTTAAAAAACTCGCTCATGGCGTATTGTGCAAAGAGGCCCACATTCTTGTATCCCACCCTTGCAGTCAGGCTATAACGGAAGGGGTTCAGGTTATAGTCGTTGCTCTTGACAAGTGAAACTTCTTTCCCATCGGTATCCATATATTTCTGACGGGTCTTAGCGCCAATTTTCCATGCTCCGATCACTCCCACGGAGAAGTGAAAGTTGCGGTCCGGGTTGCTGCTGGTATTAAAATCAAGCATCAGAGGCACGGTCAGGAGGCTTTCGTTAAGAGTGTTCTTTTTGAAACTGGTGTTGTTTTCATTTTTGGCTGTAGTGTAGACACTGTCATACCTCAGGCTGACTTTATTCTGCAATCCATAATGATTGAACTCAAATCCAAGACCCGTAACAAGGTTCACGAATTCACCATGGAGGTGAAAATCTTTCTCAAAGAGATTGAGGTTGAAGCTGAGTGATTTTCCATAATCCAGCTGCATATACTCCGATCCTTTGGGAAGAGTCATGCCATCTTTTGCGCCTGATCTCAATCCGTTCACCCCCATTTCCAGTCCGCTCCAGTGTTTGAACTTATGCTCCAGGTCGTCTTTACCGTCGTCCTTGTCGTCGCCATCATCATCACATATAAAGACCTTGTGATGCCCCACCGAAAGTTTAGTAGTGTCAGAGCTGCTCTTTCCGGAATCTGATTTGCTGTGCGACTGTCTGACAGAACCGGCACCGCTCACCTCTACACTTTTTTCTGCGGGTTCATTTATATACACCACATCTCCTGCACCCGAAACAGAGGAATGAAGACTTTGTACAACATTGACTTTGGCATCTCCGGCACCGGAGCTTGTGATCTCCGCTTTTTGCGCAAGCAGTTTAAACGCTTTAAGGTCTCCTGCTCCCGAAATATGAGCCTCCAGCATATCGGTGGTCCCGCTCAGATGTGCATCGCCGGCTCCGCTGAGCGTTACAATAATCTTTTTGGCCACACATTCCATGCGCACATCACCTGCTCCACTGCCTTTGATGGTGATTTCATCTGCAGTGATCGGCCCGGTAGAGCGCAGCTCGGTGGCATCGCTTACTTCGATTTCCTTCAGGGCTTTCACGGTGATATTTATTTTCACATTGCCGGAACCATGCTTGTCTTCCCTGATCATCAGAATCCCGTCTTTTACTTCGGTCTTGAGAGCATCCAGCTCTTCCTGTGAATCGGCTTCCAGCGACACCTGATTGGTTTGTCCCTGTGTAATATTGGCTTTAATAGCGCCTTTCAAATTGATTCCATTGAAATCTCCCACCTGCCGATCGGCTTTCACCTGTGCCAGGACAGGAACACCAATCAGAAGCAAGAGGCTGGCTGATAATAGATACGTTTTCATTGTTTTATGTTTTAGAGTGTTTTTGTTTCGTTTGCCGGATTGTGTTTTCAACCCGGGAGTTTATTTGTTTGTTGTTTTACTTTGGGGAGTGCTGCAGACAATCCCTGTTTACGGATGCGTATTGATTCAATTATTCTTTCTCCTTTACGGCCTTTGAATAGCTTAGGGTACCAGCGTTCACCGCGTATGAAACCAGTTCCCCGTTGTGGTCATAATCCTCGTGTATAATTATTTTTCGATCTGAAATCCTGTTGAAACCACGGCTTGCCAGCTTTATCATTTCCCAACCCGGATGTTTTCTTGCCGAAGATGGTGCAGCAGTTCCAAGCATCCCTCCCAGGAACTTTGAAGAAGCATATTCTTTCAGATTCATGAATTCCTTTTTCTTTTCAACCTGAACAGGGGCCCGTACCTCCATTTGGGATTGCACTGCCATCATTTGAAGATCTGGCATTTGCTGATCTTCAGGTGCCTGATCCAACTGTGTCTGATTGGATGGCCATGAAGTGAGGACAAGCATTGTTTGTTTAGCGCCCTTATGCTCTTTTACTGAAGATGGGTGTAACGTTTTTGCCTGTGGTATGTTTGAAGCAACCATGATGGTATGCTGAGGAGCCGGTGATATTTGCACATGAAAGGCTGTTCCGCCCCAGGACTGGCCGTTGTCCTGGGGTTGAAAGAACAGCCACATGCCCACTAACAATACAACCGTTGCTGCTGCCGCCACGGCGATCAATGCTGTTCTTGGCAGACTGATCACTCTTCCGCCTTGGATTGTGTTCTGGGCTTTTTCAAAATCAGCCGGCGTTCTGTATAGCTTTTTCTTGTTTTCAAAAACCACGCTTTGATTAGGAATGAGCTTAATCTCCCGGCAAGCTGTTAATTGAGGCTCCAGCTCGGGGTGCTGAGAAAGAAAATATTTCAACGTCTGCTGCTCTTTCTGATTCAGAGCTCCTTCCGACTCATCCAGAAAATAGACTTCATAATTTTCCAGGGTTATTTCCGGCATTTTCATTTTCTCTTTTCCGGCAAATACGACCGCATCTGTTTCCGGGAGCAGGGAAATGTTTTCAAAGCTTTCGAATTCCTCTTTTAGGGAAGGGTGCTTTTCCAGAAAGAGCATCAACTCAGCTACTTCTTCAGCTGGAAGACTGCCCTCGAAGTAATCGAGGAAATACGCTTCATAGTTATGTTGGTTGATGGGTTCCATGTTATACTAATTTGCCTGGATCAACTAAATATTTTTGTAATACTTGTTTTGCTCTGAACACCGATTTCTTGATTGAAACGATGTCTGCTCCTGTCATTTTTACAATTTCTTCGTATTCAAATCCTTCATATTCCCGCATTAACAAATACATCTTTTGCATCGGATTCAAAACATTCATGGCATGAAAAAGAACATCTTGTACATCTGAATAATCACCCGAATGCTGATATTCATCCACAGGTTTCATTTCGATACTCTTAAAAACATTCTCGCGGGTCAAGTGGTTAATCGTAAGCTGATTTGCAGAAGTGAATAAATAAGCCTTCAGGTTTTTATTCTCTACTAACTCCAGATTCCTCCAAACTTTTTCATACACATCCTGAACTATATCTTCAGCCACTTTATTATCCATGGTTACGCGTTCCACGAACCGTTTAAGTGCGTCTGAAAAATCATCTACCGATCGGTTGTATTCTTGAACTGTCATGACCTGGTTATTCCTTTTTTCAATCCCTTTTCTAACGGTTAAACAAGCGAGAATGCCTTTTGAGGACAAGACACCCCCAAATATTTTGTAATTGGCTGAATATCAAGGACATTATTTTTCACTTTTTGGAGGCCCCTTTTTTCGTTCTCCGATTTCAGGGGGTATTAAAAGAGTGGACACGGCCTTGCATATTGTTCAGATATCATGCCGGGTTTTTGATTTTGATGGAAGAGGAAAAAGGGGGTTCAATTTAAGAAATCAGGAGACTTGCCTCCCCTGATTTATGCTGACTCAATGCTCTGCATGAAACATATTCTTTGTTTTTTGTAAGCGTATATAAAACTACGGGGGTCTGATCGAAAGGGAGTCTAGTCCTTTTTACCAAACACATTCGCCTTCACCCAATTCTTCCCCCAGTTCTCCATATCTTCATTGTTCCAGAGATAGGGGAAGAAGCTGATGCGCTGAAAACGCGGAGGCAAGTATTTCTGCCAGTTGGTTCCTCCCGTAGCAGCAATATCCACCGGGTCTTTCTGAAGGTAACGAACCGCTGACCGGTAGTGGCTCAGCTTCCAGTTGATGTTTACATTCACATCCAGATGTTTCAGCGCGTTGATGAGGGCTTCCTCTTTTTGCTGGTCTGCACTTAATGAATGATAAATCGCGCTCAGATTGCGGGTCCTGAAACGTTTGGCGAGGGAAAGGAATTCAGGAGAATATTTCTTTTCGAACTGCTCGAGTGTAAGCGTTTTCTGACCGGTTGACAGTTCTGTGGCTCCGGCTTTCCAGTACATATGTTCATACATCCCGTCTATCATGGAATCGGTATAGATGCCGCTGTATTTAGTACCCTGATCTTTGGTGATGAGGTTCACAAAATCAGTGGAACAGATTTCGATCATACGGTATTGTCCGCTCTGGAAACCACTGGCCGGAAGGAGCGACATGCGGAACTGCATAAACTGTGCAACATCCATTCCATCCACCATGATATCGAAAGAAGAAATCAATGCATCAAAATAACGATTGATGCGGCCTAGTTTGGAAATGAAATAATCCACATCCATGGTCTTCTTTTTTTCAAGCTGCTCAAACTCTACCATGCACAGACGGAAATACAATTCTGTAATCTGATGGTACATGATAAACACTTGTTCATCGGGGAAACTGGTCTTTGGCGATTGGAGGCTCAGCAAGGTATCGAGGTGAATATAATCCCAGTAAGTAAGGTAATCCGCAAACAGCAAACCATCCAGGTAGGAGGTCAGGTTCTGGCCCATAGCCTTATACTTTTCATCCAGCTTCTCTATGCGGGCAACAATTTCAGGTTTCAGTTCCATACAACAGGAGTATTTAAAGACGGATGCAATGTAGGAAAAAAAAACCGGCCACCCCTCGCGAAAGGGCAGCCGGTTTATACTGCGTTGCTTTCTGAAGCCTTCACTTCAGTGACAACACCCAACAGAGCCTAGTGTATGACCACACTCAATACCTGCCCTACCTGGTAGGTTCCGGTCTTGTCAGTTCGGCTTACCCGTCCGTAATAACGGGTTCCACTCACTAAACCGGTTACCTTGGCATGAGCAATAGACCTGTTTTGCACACTTTTCCAAAGACTTGGATTCGTGATGTCGGTACTCAGTTCAAAGTTAAAAGTAACTCTTCCTTTTTCCGATTTGGCCGTCATCAGCAACTCACCCGGAGTGAGCAGCGGGGTCATTACGAAGTCCTGTTTCTGTGGAGCCGTGCGCGTTTTGAGCGTCATATTGGCCATTTTGGCAATAGAGGCTGCGCTACTCGCATTGGCTCTGCAGATGGTTTCTACATAATGTGCCAAATCTTTTAATTTGAGCTCCAATGCAGCACGGTCGGCATCTCTCTTGGGAACAGCTCCTTTAGCATGCGTCTCCGCAGAAGAAGACGAAGCTTCCAGATTGCTGATTAACGTGGTAATATCTGAGAGCGCCGGACTCGGCGTAGGGAACGTAGCAACATTCCCTGATATACCTGCCACATAGGCTTTCGAATCAACGATCAGCTGGGCGACCGTTTTCTTTCTCAGATTCAGAACGACCACCGGTTTCTTTACCACCAGTATCGCCATAATAAAAATTGACTTTTTCATGTTATTTTGTTTTTATGTTTATAATTAAGCGTTTGTTAAACAACCGCGCATTCACCCTGAAGTGGCGCCACTTCATTTGGACTTCGTGATTGGTATGCGTACTCAAAATACTCCAGAGTCTTCTTTAACCGGTATTCATCAGATCCCTGGAGGTAACCCGGGTTAAAATCAGTCCGTATCTGTTCGGTGCAGCGTTTCAGGCTTTCCGTAAGGATACGTTCTTGTTCCTAAATGAAACAGTACTTCTCTTTTATGGATTGATATCATTCCTTCAAAGATCATTTCCTTTTTCACCAGAAATTTTTTTGTTCTTTCAGTGAATGAAACCCTCTCTTTAAAGATCACATCTATCCTTTTCGTGTTTGATCTCTTCTCCGGAAGAATGACTTTTTTCTCATTGGGAAAGGATCTGCCCTCTTTAAATTTGATTCTGTTCTTTTTATGAATAAGAACTTTTCTTTGGAGGATGATATCATTCTCTTTGGAGAATGATCTTCTCTCTTCAGGAACAAACACTTTCTTTTTCGGAATGAGGGGTGTTCTTCCAAACTTATTGAATACCTTTTCCGTCAAAGCTCTGTTTCTTCGTTTATCTATAAATGTTTTCATAGTCATCTCTTTTATTGGTTTCATTTTATTAGTTTCTCATTTAATACATGTATTCATTTTTAAATTAAACATTCTACTTACGGTTAAACAAGTGAGATGGCATTCCCGAGACAAGAAATTGAAGAATAATTAAAAAAATACGTCTTTATACCTAGGTTTTACAGAGAAACATACTGCTGTGCGATATGATCTAAAGATCGTTTCAGGGAGGAGAATCTGTTCGTCGCTTTATAGTTAGGTTTCCTATTGAAAAACAAGGGGTTAACCCTATTTCCTATCTGATTTACTTCAAAAACTCAGTTCTGCTCAAAATGCAGAGTGCAGCTTGATGCAAGTCTGGGAAGTCAAGATTTCTGGTAGATGCTTTGTAAGGGTCTTATTTAATTATCTGAATACCAACTGATTGATTTTTTGCGCGGTCTGATTTTGTAAAATGAGACTGTCTAAAACCAGATTTTGAAACCAACTATGAAGACAACTCAAAGATTTCCTTTCCCAGAAAATGGTTTTTTTGGATAAAAACCAGATGGCATTCTAGAATTCGGTAAGGACCGGGGCGTTGTTTCTCCTGTTTTTATACTGTTTTCCCTTGAATTTTCAGTATATTCGTAAGATAACATTTGCTTCTTAATTGGATAAAAACAGGGATTTTTTGAGTTTCTTCCCTGAAATATTACGGCTGGAAATCGGCCTGTTCAACTTGTTATCTCTTTCTTGAAATCGCGTTATTAAAATACAGAGAGGAGGCAGGCTTTCAAACAGACCTGATTCACTCCAGAAATGATCTCTAATACAAAAGTCATGAACAAGAAACTACTCGCTCTTTTGGTCATCCTTGGAATGTCCTCTGCGATGATAGCACAGACTATTATTCCTTCGAGGTACCAGTTTTTCCAGGGAGATACCCTGAACGGATTTGATTTCAACGCTGCTTTCAATAGCATGGGGGCCTACAGCGTTAAAGCCAATCTTTCTGAAACTGAAAAAAACATTTATATGTTCCGGCAGGAGAAGGCTTTTATGCAGAATAAATACCGTCTTCCGGTTTCCGTTTATCAGATTCCATATAATGGTGTCGCTCCATCTGGCTTCAAAAGAATCAAGATTCAGGGCAGGAGCATTGCTATTCCAACACAAGCTGCACCCAAAAAGAATATTACTCAGACTCAACGTAGCACCCCACCTCCCCCTGCCCCATTGGCTTCCAGCTGTCAGAATCTCGATTGGGAGCAAGGCGATATGAGCAATTGGTCGGGAAGTATGGGTTGGGATGATTATGATGGTACCTATCAAACTCTTTACTACTACGGCCTTGCACCGCTTACGGGTGCTCCCGGTGGAGGTCAGAATCCATTTGTAGGAGGCCCGAATGCTGCTTTCGGAACCTCTTGTGTGGGTGTTACACTGGTCAGCGCCGGCACCGATCCTTATAGCAACCTTCCTATGAAGATGCCTGGTGGAGGAGCTTTCTCCGCCCGTATCGGCGATAAAACTGTAAATATTGGTGCCGGATTTGCCGGATCCTGTGACTACAGCAACCAGGTGCCAACCAACGGAGGCGGTTGTCCCGGCTGTCCTCCCAGCTGGTCAACGTCGGAGTCGGCCGGTGAAATTCTTATGCTCCCATACACCGTTACTGCAGCGAATTGTCTTCTAACCTATAACTACAACATCCTTCTGAACGATAATAGTCACCCTGCCGGTGAGCAGCCTTTCTTTTTTGCGGATATTGTTTCAGCAGCAGATACACTTACTGAGGTTGTAGCTTGTTCCGGGTATTTTCAGGAAGCTACCACGGGTGTACCCCCTTCCGGTTACGGAACTTCCGCTTCTACTGCCGGAGGCGCCCCTGTCTTCTTCTCTAAATGGAGTGGAAATACGGTTGACCTGAGCCCTGTTATTGGCAGTCAGGTCATCCTCATGTTTTACATGGCGGGATGTGTCCCAGGTGGACACTTCGGATATGCTTATGTCGATGGTTCCTGTGGTCCACTTCAGTTTGCCAACGTTGGTGCACCTGTCTGTGCCGGAAGCAATCAAACCATCTCTGCTCCCACCTTACCATCGGGCACTACTTACTCCTGGTCCGGTCCCGGTATTGTGGGCTCTAACACCACCGCCACCATTGTGGTCAACACTCCCGGAACTTATTCTCTGACTTATTCACTTCCTGCACCAAACGCCGGATGTCCTATCACTATCAGTGCGGTGGTGGTATTTAACGCACCACCATCACTTACTCCAACCTCTGCAAATCCGGTCTGTAATGGAGGAACCACAGGTTCAGCATCGGTAGTCGCCAGTGGTGGCGTAGGTCCATACACTTATTCCTGGAGCAATGGCGCCGGTAACGTTTCTTCTATAGCCGGTGTAGGAGCCGGCAGCTATACAGCCACGGTCACAACCTCCCAGGGATGTTCTGCCAATCATGTATTCACGATAACCACCCCAAGCGCGGTGACAGGCTCCGCTACGCAAACAGCCACCAGTTGTAATGGAGGCAGTAACGGAACAGCCACCGCAAACCCAAGTGGAGGAACAGCAGGATACACTTACCTCTGGAACTCCGCCCCTACGCAAAGTACACAGACAGCAACCAATTTACCTGCCGGCGCTTACGTCTGCACCATTACAGATTCCAAAGGATGTACCGGAACAGCCAACATTACTGTTAACCAGCCCACACCGGTTAGCGCTACTAATGTTGAAACAGATGCAACCTGTAACGGAGGAAGCAATGGTATTGCAACTGCAAACCCAAGCGGTGGAACAGCAGGATATACCTACCTCTGGAACTCTGCACCTACACAATCTACACAGACAGCAAGCAACTTACCTGCCGGAACGTATATATGCACGATTACCGATAGCAAAGGCTGCACGACTACAACCTCTGCTACTATAAACCAACCTACACCTCTTACCCTCTCTGTTGCCGGTTCAGCCCCATCTGCTTGTACCAGCTCTACCGGAACAGCGAGTGTGACTCCCGGAGGAGGAACTCCTGGCTATACCTATGTTTGGAACCCGGCTCCAGGAGCTGGACAGGGTACTGTAAGTGTTTCCGGTTTAGCTCCCGGTGTGTACAACTGTACCATACATGATTCAAAAGGGTGTACGCAAACAACCTCCGTAACAATTAATACTGCCGGAGGCCCTACCTCCACTCTCTCAGCACCTTCAAACCCATTATGTAATGGTGTTTGTAATGGAAGTGCAACGGTCAATGCATCTGGTGGAACAGGAACACTTACATATAACTGGAGCCCTGCTCCGGGTGCAGGTCAGGGCACCGCTACCGCCAGCTCGCTTTGTGCCGGAACCTATAATTGCACCATCACAGATGCCAATGGATGTACTACCACACAATCGGCCACCATTACACAGCCTGCGGCTATTACAGCAACTCCATCCTCCGGCAATGCATCCTGCGGACTCAGTAATGGATCAGCTTCTGTCTCTCCTGCCGGTGGCGGAACAGGTGGACTGGTGTATAACTGGACCGGAGGAACCATCACCAGTGGACAAGGAACAGCCAGTGTCACCGGTCTTGCAGCCGGAACTTATATCTGTACGATAACAGATGGAAACGGATGCGCCGACCCGGTAAACGTTTCTGTAAACAATACCGGAGGCCCAACAGCCTCCTCTACCGCTACCAACATCACCTGCAATGCGGCTTGTACCGGATCCGCCACTGTTACAGCCTCCGGAGGAACAGCACCCCTCACCTATAACTGGAGTCCTGCTCCTGGCGCTGGACAAGGAACAGCCACCGCCAGCGCGCTTTGTGCCGGAACCTATATCTGTACCATCACCGATGCAACCGGATGTTTAGTCACACAATCAGATACTATCAGACAGCCTGCTGCTCTTGCCATTGCCCCAACAAGTTCCAATGTGAAATGTAATGCAGCCTGTAACGGAACCGCCACAGCCACAGCCAGTGGCGGAACCGGTGTGTATACTTATGCATGGACCAATGGAGGCGGAAGCGCTCAGACGGCATCTAGTCTTTGCCCGAATACCTATGTATGTACTGTGACCGATGCAAACGGATGCAGCACCACACAAAACTTTACGATCACTCAGCCAAACGTACTCAACGCAGCGCCTACCCAAACCAATGTTACGTGTAACGGTAACGGAAATGGTTCTGCCGATGTGAACGTTTCCGGAGGAACAGCTGCATATACCTATGTATGGAGCGGAGGCACCATTGGTGCAGGCCAGGGCACTGCTTCTGCAACCGGACTTGCGCCTGGTGTCTATAACTGTCAGGTTACCGATGTGAATGGTTGCACCACTTCACAAACATTCACCATCACCCAACCAGCACTGCTTGCAGTGACACCCTCTCAAGCCAATCCAAGCTGCGGAGGAATGACTAACGGAACAGCTACTGTGAATGTTACCGGTGGCACTCCAACTTATTCTTATAACTGGACCCCTCCTCCAACCGGAGGTCAGGGAACAGCTTTTGCAACCGGACTGTCATCAGGTACATTCAATTGTACAGTATCCGACTCTAATCACTGCACCATCTCTCAGTCATTTACGATCACACAGCCTACCCCTCTGAGTGTTGCACCTTCGCAAACCAATGAAAGCTGTAACGGAAATGCAAATGGAACAGCAACCGTCAATGCAACAGGAGGTACCGGACTCATCTATACTTACAGCTGGGTACCTGCACCAGGAGGAGGACAAGGAACCTCCATCGCTACAGGACTCCCTCCTGCTACGTATGTATGTACCGTCACCGACTCTATGGGTTGTTTCACCTCACAGAGCATCACCATCACTCAACCCGCGCCTCTGGCTATCACTCCTGCACAGACCAATATTAGTTGTAACGGAGGCACCAACGG
>PLYJ01000215.1 GCA_003151745.1 Bacteroidota bacterium | reverse complement strand
AAACTTTGTTGCCAATGAGCCGCTACTATTGATGCTTTGTGACAGACGTTAGCGGCTCATTGGCAACAAAGTTTTTGTCCAACGTTTATCCTGAATTCAATCAATTTTTCAATAAAAATGCTTTTCGATTGACCTACCAAAATCACAAGCTATTTAATGACTTCACTACCAATCCCCATGATAATTAGCTCATAGTTCCTTTGCACCTGCGATGGAGTTAAAACTTTTATTGAACTAAGCAAGTTCAAGTCTACATATGAAGCGTGGTCTATTCTGCTTTATCTGTAAATATGCTTTTAGCAAAAAAACTAACTTACATGCAAATAGCAACTTCTCATAAAATGGCGGTAGATGCTGTTTCATAAAAGAAATGTAAGCAATCGACTATGCCGTGAGGATCGCGGTCTGAGAGTCAGCACTATCAAAATCAGAAATTGTTACAGTAAATAATGTCATTATGCGTTGGGAAATAAGTTCTGTCCGAAATGATAGAGCACATGAAGCTATACATTTAGAGAGAATCGCTACTGTACTTTTCTCACCCAATGCTGTTAATGCTGACGAGGCACAACGGAAAATTATCGTTCTGAATGCTCGTAGCGCGCGTTGACAAATGAGCTCTGCTAACCTTGGAATCTTATAAAGACCCCTCACTCGATCCTGAAGGAATTCAATAAAATTAATTCCCAATTTGAGACACGTTTGTTGTAAGCTTAAGAATGTATCACGTGCAGCGCGTCCGCAATCACTACGAGTGCCACCGGAGACCTTAAATTTTGTTTTTGCTTTACGGGCGGCAGTTTCACTGGGGTTATTGTGGATAGCGCTATCCGGTCTAACGAGGACACCAAGCAATGCGTCCTTCTTTTTTAAAGTTTTTTGCAGTTGATGGTTTAATGTTGCACTGCTTGTCTGCTGTTGGAAAATCTCATCAAATTGCTTTTCAATCACCGTTTTCAAGTCCGGATCAGGCGTTAGCTTGTATGTTTTTAGGTTACTGTAGATCGTCCAAATCTGCTCTCTTACACGCTCAAGATCAGCTTTCGCTTGATCATTCACCATGATAAGTTTTCTATAATGCCTTTCCTCATGAATCCAGCATAAAGTATTGAAAAAAAGGACCACATCAAATTGTCCTGCATCATCACTGTGTATTAAGAGATTTCTTGGGATACCGTGCTCAAACAGACTTGCAAACAGCGCAGCTTCTGTAACAAATCGCACATCATTTGCCCGAGTAATATTGTGCTTTTTCAGAAATAGCTCCCAATCTGCTGATGTGAAAAATCTTTTCCCTAGGGATAAAGCAATATAACCTGGTAAATAGCCAGCTACATTAGTCTTATGCAAGTATGCTATAGTGTCTTCATTGAGCACATAATGTTCTTTATTTCTCTGCAGCAGTTTAAGGAAATTTATTCTGCTTTTGCTCTCTGTTGTGGTAAAGACGCTGAAGTAGTCATTGCCAATAATGGTGGTATATTGATTGATCCCTTTATGGCGTCCTCCTGTATCGTCAGTTAACAATTGAGGATTGGCCATTACTCCTGCAGGCAATAGCTCATCGACTTCTGCATGAAATAAGTCTAATTTTTTTGTGAGAATCTCATTAATCTTGCCCGAAGAAATCTTGATTTTTTTTGCTTGTAATTGATCATGCAAAAGAGGTTCCGTAACTCGGCAACAGTGGCATTGAAAAAATACATAAGAGATCAATTCAGGACCGTAGTGTCCGTTCACCTCTTTCGGTAGTTGACCAGTAAGATAGCTGCCATTGGGTAGTAACCACTGCCCTCTACGATATAGAGTATTATATGGCTGAAAAATGATATCCTGAACAAGGTAGGGCTTGTATCCCTTAAACTCAGCACCTTCCGGGATGTTGGGCGGGTGAATATCAACCTGATTGTGAATTTCTAGTTTCCCTTTTTTTTTATGACGTGGTTTTCCATTAGGTTGCCCAGGCTTTGAGCGCTTCCTCTTCACCTTTTTAACTATTGACTTAGCTAGCCGTGAAATACCATATCCCCTAACTTGCAATGTAGTATTTGCATGAGCTATTTTTGAGACACGAAACCATGAAAGTGGTTTGATAGAGTTTACAAGATTGTTGACCCGGGAGGCAAACACGATCGATTGCTCTGACTTGGGAATCTTTTTGAATCTTTCATGAAATTTTTTATTGCCTTTAGTGCCTTCTAAACTGCTTGGAGGGATTTTTGGTTTTGGCTTTTGTCCTTTAAGGATTGCAATTTCGTCTCTGAGTTGTTGGATCAGCTCCTGCTGGAATGCCATGGAATTTGTCAGTCGGTCAATGACTGCATTGTTCGCTTCAATTATTTTCCGCAGTTGTTCATTTTCGCCCTTTAGTTGAGCGTTATCGTCTAGCAATCGTCGAATGAGGTCTTCGGCATTGACAGTCGAAACCGGGGTACGAATGGGTTGCTGTGGGTTGATGTTGTCTTGCATAAGGAGACAAGATAGCACTAGATGAGAAATAATTACAAAAAAAATTCACTAGGGATAGATTTTTTTTAGGCAATGCAAGAATACAATCCACCAATCATTAGCGCATCTACCGCCACTTTATGAGAAG
>PLYJ01000201.1 GCA_003151745.1 Bacteroidota bacterium | reverse complement strand
CTAAATTTTGGGGAGCATTACATTTCATTGGGTTAATTACTGACCTTTTTTGTTCTTGATTATGAATTGCATGCGGATTTCTATAATGAGTATAACTTAGGTTGATCTTATTCATCGCATCATCTTGCCAATTGTTATGCCTACTTTCGCAGGCTAAAATACATTTGTATGAAAAGAATTATTCTTTGTGCAATAGCATATATGTTTCTCAATACGACGCAGGTGAATGCACAATGGCAGCAAACAGCAGGCCCCAATAGCGTAACCATCAATTGCATGGCTGCCAGCGGAACAAACCTTTTTGCAGGGACTGATAATGGCATCTTTTTATCCGCTGATAGTGGAACAACTTGGCTGCCTGTTGACAGCGGTTTAACAAGCACGGTTGTTTATTCTTTAGCCATCAGCGGCGCCAATATGTTTGCAGGAACATACAATGGCGGCGTGTTTCTATCTACAAATAACGGCGCGAACTGGATTGCTGTTGACAGTGGCCTCACAAACACAAGTGTAGATACCGTTTTCAAAAGCATCACCATTAATTCACTCGTTGTTATAGGCACGAATATATTTGCAGGCACTGCCGGTTATGGTGTTTTTCTATCAACCAATAATGGCATAAGTTGGACGGCAGTTAATGCAGGTTTGAGAGACACAACCGTCAATGCACTGGCTGTTGTCGGAAATACTCTTGTTGCAGGAACGAATGCTTATGCAGTTTCTGTATCCACGAATAATGGCGCAAACTGGACGCTGGCTGATAGCGGCCTTGCTGCTACCAATGTTTATTCATTTGCCGTGAGCGGAACGAATATTTTTGCAAGCACCAACCAGGGTGTGTTTTTAACTGCCGACACAGGAGTTAGGTGGACGGCAGCTTCAATCGGGTTTCAGTCTTATAATGCTGTTTATTCTTTAGCTGCTACCGGCACCAATGTTTTTGCAGGCACGCAGGGCGGGGGAGTATTTTTATCCACCGATAACGGCACAAGCTGGACGGATGCGAATAATGGTTTAACAACGACTTATATATCTTCCTTGCTTGTGAGTGGCACCACTATTTACGCCGGCACTAATGGAAGTGCGGTTTGGAAGCGTTCTTTGTCTGATGTGCTGGCGGTTCAGAACATCACCAATGATTATATCAGCGTTAGCATTTATCCTAATCCGGCTGGAAATCAGCTTACGGTTTACAGTTTGCAGTTTATACATCCTGCTACTGTAATAATATATAATATGCTTGGCGAAACGATGCTTTCTTACACCCTCTCCTTTGGAGAGGGAAGGGGTGAGGCTCTTAATATTAGTGCTCTTTCTGCCGGCATTTATTTTCTTCAAATGAAATGGGAGGGTGGCAGTGCAAATAAAAGGTTTGTGAAGGAATGAATGATTGCCTGCGTCCTATATACGTGTATTAAGAATAATCCCCTTCTTTTATTTTAATTGATTATGATCGTTAAAAGCTTCCTGAATCTTTCAGGGAAAATATTCACTTTGTGTATCGTTGCTTGCTTTAACGCAGCTGCCTTATTTGCACAGACACCTGCTCCGATAAAGGAGAAAGTTGATGAAAGATATATTAACTGGTATAATAAAGATTATTCTGCGCCTGATACAGCAGGCATCGGCACAGAGAAAGCGTATAATGATCTATTGAAGAACATGAAATCGCAGACCGTTATCGTTGCCGTCATTGATGGCGGTGTTGATACGACGCATGAAGACCTGAAAGGAAAAATCTGGACGAATGAAAAAGAAATTCCCGGCAATGGCATTGATGATGATCACAATGGCTTTATTGACGATGTGCACGGATGGAATTTTCTTGGCAATGCAAAAGGCGAAAATATTGAATACGAAGAGCTGGAGGTTACACGTCTCTATAAAAAGTATGCTGATCGCTTTGGTAATAAGAGTGCAAAACAAATTAGCGAAGGTGACAAGGCTGATTATAAGCAATACCTGGTTATTGAAGCTGCTTATCTGAAAGAGCTTATCAAAGCAAAACAAAACCAGCAGCTTTACACACGATTTATGGACGCATATAATAACGCCGACAGCACGGTGAAAAAATATTTGAAGAAAAATAAATATACGGTTGATGATCTTAAGGCGGTGAAGTCATATAATAATGAAGTGAATGATGCCGCTTCCATGTTGATTGTGCTGGATCAAAGCGGTTTGACCAAACCTAAGCTGGAAGAGCTTAAAGAACATGAGGATTCACGCATCGCTTATCATCTCAACCCTGATTACAATCCGCGCAGCGATGTTATAGGTGACGATCCTGAAAAGCTCAATGATATGCCTTATGGTAATAACGATGTGATGGGCCCTAATCCTTCACACGGCATTTTCGTATCGGGCATTATTGCAGCTATCCGGAATAACTCCATCGGTATAGACGGAATTGCAGATAATGTAAAGATCATGCCTATCAGGGCAATACCGGACGGTGATGAACGCGATAAAGATGTGGCAAATGCCATTCGTTACGCCGTTGATAACGGCGCGCAGATCATTAACATGAGCTTCGGAAAGGATTATTCTCCTCAGAAGAAATTTGTTGATGACGCTATTCTTTATGCTGAATCGAAAGGAGTGTTGCTGGTGCAGGCTTCCGGTAACGATGCAAAGGATATTGATAAGGAATCCAACTTCCCAAGTTCTAAAAATATGAATTATGGAAACCTTTCCTCCTGGATAACCGTGGGAGCTTCATCCATGTATATGGATAAGAATTTGGTTGCTTCATTTTCAAATTATGGCAGAAAGACCGTTGACCTCTTTGCGCCTGGTGTTGACATATATGGTTTGAAGCCTCACAACAAATATGAGCTTGGTGACGGAACAAGCTATGCAGCGCCCATGGTTTCCGGTGTTGCAGCGTTGCTTAAATCTTACTTCCCGCAGCTTTCAGGTCAACAACTGAAAAACATTCTTATGCAATCAGGCACTCAGCATAAAAAGCTAAGAGTATATAAGCCATCTGAAGAAGGAAAGAAAGGGAAGAAAAAGTTTTTCAAGCTGTCTGTTTCCGGCAGTGAATTAAATACTTATAATGCTGTTAAAATGGCCACGCAGATTGCAAGGTAGGGCTTTTCACCGGTCATAGAAATCTGTTTTCTTTATCAGCTTGAGGTCTTGCAGTACAGATGCTTTCACGTTGATCTGGAAGTTGTAGCTTTCCTGTGCTCCGAAAGGAATCCAGTTAAACTTCATTTCCCAGCAATGCATGTCACGGTATATATTAATAGAAGTATAGGAGAATTTGCTGGCAGTAAAATCATAGCCGGAGTTAAAACCAATCTTCCATTTGGAAGTGAGAAGAAGCTCTCCGTTAAAACGTGCAGTTTGTGTCAGCGGTTCTTTCACAAATCCCTGTGTTGCATAACCAATATTATAGTCAACAGTGACATTCCAGGGAATGTTGAAGTCAACAAAATCTTCGGGATGCTCGTTGATGTGGCGCAGCTCTTCTTCAGTGGCTTTATTGCTGGTCTGTACTTTTTTGTTTTTTCGGTTAAGGCTGAAACCCAGATCAAAATCAGCTGAAGTAAGCCGTGCCAGCTTGCCGTCTTCATTTAGTTCAAATTTATTTATCCTGATTCCGGCACTGTCTAAAGCATAAGGATCCCACACACCGGAAAGCTGAAGATTAAAAAGATTGAACAACATGGTTCTTCCGCTTACGTTGAAGTTGGCGAGATTGAATGAATCAACAGCGAGGTTATAACCCGAGTTAATGCTTAAGCTTTCAAATATCTTTAGTTTTTTAACAGACGATCCGGTGTCTGATTTGGTTCGTACTTTCATTTCGACGTTGTTATCCAGCCCAAAGCTTACAAAACCATATCTGCCGCTTCCGGGAGAACCATAAAGGTTATTCTGGTAGATGGAATAATTAGTAACATTATGGTTTGTATCGCTTTGTACGGTTCGGTATATTCCATAACTGCTGCCGCCATAATCAGGCCTGTAGCTTAGACCAATAGTAGGAGTCATAACATGTCGTATGGCTACGATGCTGCCTGAATTAAAAAGATACATGCCGTAAATCTTGGTTGCCAGTGATGCCGATGCAATGTAATCGCCTTCTGTTCTGATTTGATGAACAGTAGTTGTATCAAGCTTTTTCGCCACGCTATCCCATGAAAAAACAGTATAGGTTGGATATATTCTTTCTGTATAAGTGACATTAGGAGTGAGCGTAGCATATTTAAGAACTTTGATGGAAGTACTTATTGGTATAATGTGTTCCATACCATAATTCAGACTATCAAGCGTTGCTTTTTTGAATAATAAGCTGTCCTTGGTGGTAATCCTGTTTTCAGCTACAACAGAATAGCTGAAGCCAATATTATTATACCAATTGTTTACCCCGGTTTCACTTTGAAAAGGTGTGATGCGTGCCAGGCTGAAAGAAACATTCGGAGCACTTAACGAAAGGTCATGTGTGACTGTATTTTGAGAGTGGGTGATAGAGGTGACTAAATTTGCTTTACTGCCTAACGATTTAGACCAGGAGATGGATGAATTAAATGTGTTACTGAGATAATTAGCCGGAGTGGAAAGATTAGCCTGGTAAAAATTGGATGTACCTGCATTCACATTAGCGCTGAAAATGCTTCCCGGCCTTGCTTTCGGATCTTGTGTATGCTGCCAGGTGATATGAAAATCTTTTTCAACGGCATAATCAGGCAGCTCAGGTTCACTTGTAATGTTGTATGAATAACTGAAATTAAAATTGCCTCTGTATTTATATCGGGCATAGTACTGTGTGCTTCCATTTACCAGGTAACTTCCTTTGGTATATACATCACCGGTAAGAGCCGCGTCGAGATTATCGCTGATTCCAAAGTAATATCCGAGCTTCTGAAGATAAAACCCCCTGCTCACTGATTCGCCATAAGCAGGAAAGATTATTCCCGAGCTTCTTCCCCTGCTGTTTGGAAAATATCCGAAAGGGATTACAAACGGCGTCGGCACGTCTTCAATAACAAGATAGGCAGGGCCTGTAACCACTCTTTTCTTATTAATGATTTTCAACCTGTTTGTTCCTATGTAGTAATGCGGAGTATCTAAATCGCAGGTAGTATATTTCCCGTTTCTGATATATAGATTATCGCTGCTGTCCTTCTTTACTGTTTCACCGTGGATATACCCTTCTCCTTCTTTTGATGTCACGTAGGTTATCTTTCCTTTCTTCGTGTTGAAGTTATAGCGCATCGTTGTTGCCTTAAATGTTTGATCTGCTTCGGTGAACTCAGGGTTGCCAATAACTTTACCGGAGGTATCTGTAATTCCTTCAGCAAATACTTCTTTCTTGCTCCAGTCAATGATGATCTGGTCAGCCTTGAGATCAATGTCCTGGTAATGAATTTTAGCGTCACCATAAAGATAAACTTTGTTTACGCCTGCATCCATCCTGATGGAATCGCGGGCGCTATATACCACCTTCGATTTAACCCCATCAGATGTTGCTTCCGAATCGGGAGCTGCTGCTTTTACCGCATTCATTGTATCAGTTGGCGCAACTTCAGGAGTATCGGTTACAATATTTAAAATGTCTGCAATGTTGTAAGAGTTATTAACGAAGTGACGTGAAAAAACAGACGTGCTTATGAATAAAAGGATAGCAATGAAGGGAAATAATTTTGCTAATTTTGAAGACAACGTAAATAAGATTTGAGATTTGAGATTTAAGATTTGAGATTTAAGGGCCATGTAGTTTTTTTAATCTAAAATCCTCAATCTAAAATCTCAAATTATATATTTCTTGCTGAATGAATAGGAGTATCATTTTAATATTTAATGTGCAATCAGCATATTTAAATCTTCTGGTCAAAACTAATTAAAAATCATACAGGGATTGTGCATTTACTTCGGAGTTTTACACTCATCTTCCTTTCATTTTTCTTAATATCTTATTCATCATCTGTCAATAACAAGGCCCCGGTAAGAAGCCCGTACGCCATTACCTGTGTTGTGATTGATGCAGGCCATGGCGGGCACGACAGCGGCTGTCTTGGCAGCAAGACGAAGGAAAAGGATGTGGCTCTTGCCATATCCTTAAAGCTTGGCAAATACATTGAAGACAATTTTAAAGATGTAAAAGTAATTTACACCCGAAAGTCCGACACGTTTATTGAATTGCACCAAAGAGCTGAAATAGCAAACAACGCAAAAGCGAACCTTTTTATTTGCATT
Source organism: Bacteroidota bacterium (assembly GCA_003151745.1). Lineage (GTDB taxonomy): Bacteria > Bacteroidota > Bacteroidia > AKYH767-A > 2013-40CM-41-45 > PALSA-967. The sequence continues at coordinate 7,789 of PLYJ01000201.1, read as the reverse complement.
CATTGTAATTCGGCTTGTGTGTACGATAAGAAAAAGAGAAAGGATATATGCAACGGCGACATTCACGGAACGGAAGTGTGGGTAATGGGGCTAAAGAAGGTTGACGAAAACCTCCAGGTAGCCAAGCGTGAAAATGATGCCGTGCTCATGGAAAAAGACTATCAGAAGAAGTATGATGGTTTTGATCCCAATTCCCCTGAAGCCAATATTATTTTTTCACTCTATCAGAATGCCTATATTGACCAAAGCCTGAGAATTGCCTCTTACGTGGAAGATGAAGTTCAGAAGAACCCAAAACGTGAAGGACGCGGAGTGAAACAGGCTGGTTTCCTTGTTCTTTATAAAACGACTATGCCCAGCCTTCTTATTGAAACAGGCTTTCTTACAAATACGGAAGAAGAGAACTTTCTTGCGTCATCATCAGGGCAGCATAAGATGGCGATGTCTATTTTCAATGCTTTTAAGAACTATAAGCAGGGAGTGGAAACAGGGCATAGAGACATGAAAATGAAGACGGAAGAAGCCACGCAAGAAGCAGATACCAATAAGATGAAGCCTGATACTGATAAAACTGTTGAAACGAGGATTAAAGATAAAGCTCCGGTTGACACCAAAGTAATAAACCCTCCGAAAGAGAAACCCAAGCCTCAAACATTCCCTGTTTATACAAATACTAAGGATGAAATTTACTTTTCAGTACAGTTTGTAACTTCGCCAACTTATCTTAAAGAAGGAAGTGTGAAGTTGAAAAGGGAAAAAGGTTATAGAGCGGAGAAGGCAGATGGATTGTTTAAGTATCTTGAAGGACATGAGAACTCGCTTGACAGCGCGATTCAATTGCAGAACAACTTACGACAGAGGGGCTTTAAAGATGCATTTGTAGTAGCTTACAAGGGTTCTGCAAGAATCACAATCAAGGAAGCTAAAAGTTTCATAGAAAAGAAGTAGAAAAGACATAAACTATTTTAATTCAGCAATTTTGTGGCAAAAGTTTCAAATGAAGTAAGAACGGGGATCATAGTTGCAGCAGCTCTTGGCGTTGCTTGGTGGGGAATTAGCTTTCTTAAAGGGAACGATATCTTCTCAAATAAAAAAAAGCTGTATGTTGTTTATAGTGATGTGGGAGGACTGGCTCCTTCTAATCCGGTTGCATTAAATGGAATGAAGATTGGTTCTGTGAAAAACATCGAATTGATGAAAGACAGTGCGCAAAGCATTCTTGTTACCCTTTTTGTTTCTAACAAAGTGAGGATTCCGAAAAATTCAGTTGCGCAAATAGGAACTCCTGATTTATTAAGCAGCAGAACGGTTACTATTCTTAAAGGTAATTCAACAGCAATGGCAGATGACGGCGATACATTGTTTGCTGATGTTGAAAAAAGCCTGAAGGATGCGGTGAATGCTGAAGTAGGCCCGATTAAGGAGAAGGCGGAAAGCATTCTTTCTTCATTTGATTCAGTGCTCACGGTGGTGAGAACTGTTTTCGATGAAAATACGAAAACGAATCTGAAGAATTCTTTTGAAAGCATCTCTAATTCTCTGAATTCTTTACAGAACGTTACGGCTTCTCTTGATACTGAAATGAGCCGTAAAGGAAGCCTTCAAACAACATTGAAAAATCTTGCTTCCATTACTTCAAACATTCAAAACAACAACGATAAGATAAAAGAGATACTGGATAACTTTGCCGCTATTTCCGACACGCTTGCAAAAGCAAAGCTTGCACAAACGTTAATGAATACACAGAAGACGTTGCAACAGACTGCTGATCTCTTCAGCAAGATCAATAAAGGAGAAGGAACGCTCGGACAGCTTGCCAATAACGACAGCTTATATAGGAATCTCAACAGCACTGCTTACGACCTCGATCAACTGATGAAAGATTTTAAAGAACATCCGAAACGGTATGTGCACTTTTCTTTGATTGGCGGAGGGGATAAGAAAAGTGCAAAATAATAGAAAGGTAATTGATTAATGATTATTGTCTATTGGTTATTCGAACGCAAAATCAATAATCAATAAACAATAAACGATAAACAATAGACAATTGATTTCTCAAATACTATTTATTATTCTTTTGTCAGCAGGCACGTTCTTCTTCACAAAGAATGTAAAGAGGATAAGGCGCCTGATTTTACTGGGAAAGGAACTCAACAGAAAGGATAATCCGGGGAAACGATGGGCAACAATGGCTCGTGTTGCCTTAGGTCAAAGCAAAATGGTGGTAAGGCCTGTTGCAGGCATCATGCACATTTTCGTTTATCTTGGATTTGTGATCATCAACATCGAAGTACTGGAGATTATTATTGACGGAGTTCTCGGAACTCACCGCATCTTCGCTCCTCTTAGTTCACTCTATAATGTGCTTATCGGCAGCTTTGAGATTCTTGCTGTTTTGGTAACGCTTGGATGCGTTGTATTCCTTATTCGCAGAAACATATTGCGATTAAAAAGATTTTGGATGAGCGAGATGACTTCATGGCCACGTACAGATGCGAATCTTATTCTCATAATAGAGATTCTGTTAATGACGGCCTTTCTTACCATGAACGCAACAGATGGAATCCTTCAAAGTCGTGGTTATGGTCATTATATAAGAGCGGGCGCTTTCCCGGTTAGTTCTATATACAGACAACTGTTTGCTTCTTTGTCAAATGAAACATTGGAAACGGTTGAGAGATCATGCTGGTGGTTTCATATCATTGGTATAATCGCCTTTCTTAATTACATTCCCTATTCAAAGCACTTTCATATCATACTGGCCTTCCCCAATACTTATTTCGCTAACCTCAATCCCAAAGGTAAGTTCACGAACATGGAATCGGTGACTAATGAAGTCAATCTCATGCTTCATCCTGAAATTTCGCCTCCTGCTGATTATCAACCGCCATCAGGCTTCGGGGCAAAGGATATTTATGATCTTACCTGGAAGAACCTGATGGATGCATACTCCTGCACCGAATGTGGAAGATGCACCAGTGAATGTCCTGCTAATCAAACAGGAAAGTTTTTATCGCCGCGCAAGATCATGATGGATACGCGTGACCGTATGGAAGAGATTGGAAAAGGCATGGACAAGAACGGAAAAGATTTTCGCGACGATAAATCCTTGTTCAATTATATAAAGGAAGAAGAATTATGGGCATGCACCAGTTGCAATGCCTGCACGCAAGCCTGTCCTGTAAACATTGATCCTCTCAACATTATTATAGAAATGAGAAGATATTTAGTGATGGAAAAATCACAGATGCCGTCGGAGATACAAACGATGCTGACGAAGATTGAAAACAACGGCGCACCTTGGCAGTTTTCTCAGGCAGATCGTTTTAACTGGGCAAGTAATGTTGACTAAGTGTAATAGATAAGTCAAAAGTTTTTTCTAAATTTGGAAAATATATAACATAATCATGGGGTATCAAGGAATTATAACAATTGAACCTGGTAAGCGTGGCGGAGCTCCTTGCATCAGGGGCTTAAGAATTACTGTTTTTGATGTACTCGGGTGGTTAGCATCAGGAATGTCTGTTCAAGATATTTTGATTGATTATCCTGAAATTACAAAGGAAGATATCCTTGCATGTCTTGAGTTTGCCTCAGAGCGCGAAAAGAAAATCAATTATTAATGCGCTTACTTTTTGACCAAAACATATCTTTTCGTTTGGTGAAGGAACTCAATGATTTATTCCCGGGTTCTTCTCACACTATAGAAGTCGGCTTACAAACATCGGACGATTTTGCCGTTTGGACTTTTGCCAAGCAAAATGAATTTACTATTGTTACAAAAGATTCGGATATTTATGACATCGGTTTGATCAAAGGTTTTCCTCCTAAGGTTATCTGGATAAGAAGCGGAAATACCTCCTCAACTTATGTTTTGAGCTTAATGAAATCAAATCATTTACGTATTCTGAATTTTATCAAAAGTGAGGATCAATTTTGTCTTGAATTAAAATAATTCCATTGATGAGTAAAGCACCGATCATAGTGCCAACAATGGCAGAATACGCTGCTAAAGGAGAAGCGCCTGACATACTTTTCTGGGTGGGTTGCATGGGTAGCTTTGATGAGCGTGCGCAAAAGATTACGAAAGCAGTTGTTAAAATTCTGCATCATGTTGGAATAAAATATGCTGTGTTAGGAACGGAAGAAAGCTGCACAGGCGATCCTGCAAAGCGCTCAGGTAATGAATTTCTTTTCCAGATGCAGGCGATGACGAATATCCAGGTGTTGAATAATTATGCAGTAAAGAAAATCGTTACGGCATGCCCGCATTGCTTTAATACTATTAAGAATGAATACCCTGAACTTGGCGGGCACTATGAAGTGGTTCACCACACGCAATTGTTACAACAACTGATTGATGAAGGAAAACTAAAAGTAGAGGGCGGAAGTTTTAAAGGCAAAAAGATCACTTTCCATGATCCCTGTTATCTTGGGAGAGGCAATGGTATATATGAAGCGCCGCGTTCCGTAATTGAAAAGCTTGATGTGGAGCTGACTGAAATGAAACGTTCGCGTTCAAAAGGCTTTTGCTGCGGGGCAGGAGGGGGGCAGATGTTTAAAGAGTCGGAGAAAGGAAATAAAGACGTAAATATTGAACGCACAGAAGAAGCGCTGGCACTGAATCCCGATTACATCGCCGTTGGCTGTCCTTTTTGCATGACCATGATGACAGACGGCGTTAAGAATTTCAACAAAGAACAGGAAGTAAAGGTCATGGATGTGGCTGAGTTGATTGCGCAGGCAAACGACCTTTGATTTGGAGATTACATCAAAGCCGCAGATTCGCAGATTAAATAGTATCTGATTGCAATAAAATCTGCGAATCTGCGGCTTTGATATTATCAGTAATCTAAAACAAACTAAGTTGCTTATCTGTGTTCGGTCTTTCAAAAAGTGAGAGATCATATTCAAACCGTTCACGTCCACTCATATATTTTTTCTTTGCTGAGATGAAAAGCTGTCGAATGCTTTCTGCAATGTTTCCTTCGCCGCGCATTCTTGTTCCAAAGCGGCTGTCGTTAAGCGTTCCTCCGTGACATTCCTTGATTTGATTCAGTACTTTATCAGCTCTGTCAGGATAAGATTTTCTGATCCAATCTGTAAAAATATCTCCCAACGCTCCGTTCAAACGCACGATGGTGAAGCCCGCACCGGAAGCGCCATGATCAGCAGCAGCTTTTATGATCTCCGTCACTTCATGACTGTTCAACCCCGGAATGAGAGGAGCAGCCATGACGGTGACAGGAATGCCGGCACTGCTCAATTTTTCAATTACCTTCAAACGGTTCTTCGCTGTTGCCGTGCGCGGTTCCATCTTCAAACGTAAATCTTCATCCAACGAAGTGATTGAAATGGCAACATGAGCAAGCCGAAGATTCGCCATCTCTTTCAATATATCTATATCACGAAGTATGAGTGCATTCTTGGTAATCATACTCACAGGGTTTTTAAACTTCAGGCACACTTCCAACATGCGCCGCGTAATCATCATCTTTCTTTCCACAGGCTGGTAGCAATCCGTATTGCCTGAAAACATGATAGGAGAGGACTCCCAGTTTTTATTCATGAACTCCTTTTCAAGCAGCTCAGGGGCATTTGGTTTTATGATAATCTTTTGCTCCCAGTCTATGCCTGCACTGTAACCCCAGTATTGATGCGTGTTCCGTGCATAGCAATAGATGCATCCATGCTCGCAACCCTGGTATGGATTCATGGAGAAGCCTATCAGGTCGGGACTATCAACTTTATTAATTATTTTTTTAGGATACTCATAAAATAACTGCGTCTTCTCATCCAGCTCCAGCGGCTCATCCAGACCCTCTATATGTTCCGTAACCAGGTGCTGCTTAATAAATCTGCTTTCCGTATTTACCTGCGCCCCTCTTCCTTTGATTGTAATACTGTCATTTTTCATCCCCTTAAAATACGGAAAATAATTTAATGGTACATGTTTAATAATTCAGAAAATAAAAAAGTTATAAAAATAGCAAGCTCAACGCTTTTGAATTAAAGCGAAGCGATTAATAACAAATAAAAAAAGACAGCCCCGGGTAACCAGAGCTGTCTTTTAAACTTCAGGCTTGTCAGTAAGCTGCCACATTGGTAGCAGGGTCGCTGAACGCACCCACCTTGTTGCCCGAACCAACGGCTTCCACTTTGAACCAGTAACGCGTGCCGGCAATCAAACCACCAATAGTGGCTTTTGATTTAGACGGTGTTGCAACCAGCACATACTGACTGTCCGTTTGGCCATCTACCTTCATATATACAAGATAGATGAGCTTTCCGGCAATGGTCAACCAATTGAGGTTGATCTGTCCTGTCAGGACTCCAATCATTGCTTCAAGGCCTGTCACCTGTGCAGGGATTCCCAAAGGCGTTCTTTGCCTTTTGGTTTCCATGCCTGCGCTCAGGATGGTGGTGTCTGAACCCTGCGCAATGCCGTTAACGTAGTTACCCATCGCTGTCACAATCACATCGAATGTAACTTCCATCTCATGCATGGTTGCAGTTGCCAACACACCACCACCGGTGGCTGCATCATGGGCATTACTTAGATTAAGAGTAGCAGTTTGAAGCGCCAAAAGTGTATATGGCGCGGGCGTCGGGAACAGTAAATTACCTGACATATTTGAAAAAATATGACCACCAAACGCAATCTTCTGCGGCACCGTTTTACTCTTCAGCCCAAGCTTAACCAGGAACTTTCCCATTTTAAATACCTCCTTCAGGGAATTGGGGATCGCAGACATATTCCGTTTCCGTATATAAAAAAAACAATACGGTATTCATCCTGATCCCTTTAAAACATAGTACACAAAGCGGACATCCCTTTCGTGATAAGGGCTACAACGGCTTCTTACAGGAAGCGTTCTGGTATATAATGACGGAAAAGCCCTGTTTTACTGCCTCCGCATGAAAATATATTTTTAAAACCGCTAAATTGTGCTGAAAATGAGGGTTGGCGCGGGATTGAAGGCTAATAAGCAACTGGCGTTTTGTTACTGAAACACCCTTCGGCGTTTGTTTATCCTCGCCGGCGTTACACACGGCGTACCTCTTTTATAGTATATACTTGTAACTCCGACGAAGGTAAAAAAAACTTCGTCGGAGTCTTATAGTCAGCAGGGGGCGGAATCCAACCCGGTACAGTAATTCCTAATCTTTCTTCCCTTCATGATGAAAGTCCCGATCATGAGACTTATCCCAGCGATGGTCATGGGGAACCTTTCCATGATTTCCTTCCCAATATCCTTCATGATATAACTTTCCATCATGGTTGGGACCAACCCATCTTGCTCCCTCGTATGGCGGACGAGACCAATATCCTCCATGCCATACATACTTACCACGAACAGGATACCAGTATCCCTCAATCCATGTAAAGTCCGGTCCGGGTTGGTGCGCGACAGCTTCCACCCGCACTGGCGGAGGCGCACCAATTGAAATCCCAATGCCTACCTGTCCGTAGGCAACTCCTGTAAACAGAAGCAATACGACAATAATTAACTTTTTCATTTTGCTTTTCTTTTTAGTTAGTAACAATTAGATTTGAAGCTTTTCAATTAGTCTTAAATTAAGAGCAAAGCTAACATATTTGTTAAACATTTCCGCTGTGCCAACAAAACGCCGTCGAGGTTTATTTACCGTCGCCGGCGTTACGAACGCCGAACCTCTTTTATAGTATATGCTTTGTAACTCCGACGAAGGTAAGAAAACTTCGTCGGAGTTTAAGTTTCATTGATAATCTTCAACCGAGCATCAGCTATTCGCTCAACTTTACGAA
>PLYJ01000199.1 GCA_003151745.1 Bacteroidota bacterium | reverse complement strand
GTTAAGAGGTTAAAATAAAGTAAACCAAGCTATTACAAATGTAAAACCTTAGTAGAAAACAACCTGATTTATAAAGCCCCAACCTTATTACATTATTAAAAATTCATTTTGAGAGAGGGGTGTGCAGATGGCATTGTGGGTAAGAGAAGGAGGACAAAGGGGGATGTTGTACATTTTTTCTCGTAATTCGCATGTTCCTATTCATTGATGCCCGTTTATGCAGAATAACTTCATCGGCGTATTTTTTATTGCACTGTTCTATTCGTTGCTGGCTGTTTTTCAGTACGCTGCATCGGCCGACTGGAGCATCCATGACTGGAACGGAGTGATTAGCTGGGCAACGGCTGAAAACCTCGACATCAGCAGAAGGATAGCGAGCTTTTATAAATCGTTTGCGCTGTTCTTTGTTGCGTTTTTCTTTTTGCTGTTTTTGATTTATCGCTTTGGCAAAAAGATTTTTACGGAGAGTGATCTGAGCACGCTCAACTATCTTTCTCTTGCGGGCTGCATGTTGCTTTTCTTTAAGCTCATCGGCGCGGAAGTGGTTGAATCGCTTTTGCTCATCGTAGTCATGCAGCTTTTAGTTTTGCTTTATGCCGTGGGAGATTTTTTTAACAGTGGATTAACACGGCGGCAATCATTGCCCCTTCATGAGCTTGCATGGTGCCTTGTGACAGGAGTGTGCGCTTTCTTTCTTTTGAATTATTTTTTTCTACGCTATAATTATGATGCAGCAAAACATTTTAACAAATGGCTTTTTGTGCTAAGCGCTGTGCCACTTCATTTTTGTTTTTGGCTGAGAAGGCGGGGCAACAGCAACAATCTTTATAAATGGGTCATCTCCTTAAGATATATAGTGCTGATTCCCGCACTGCTTATTCTTGCGGAGGAAAAATATATGATCCTCAACCAGCACAACATTTTTTCTATTCACCCAACGGTTATCTTTTTACTCTTGCTGCTGATTCTTATTTTCCTAATTGTGAGAAACAGTCGTCAGAAACGAAGGGCTACAGAACCGGAAAACAGAGCAGTTGCAACTATTTCAAATTTCTATTTCCCATGGTTGATTGTTGGCTTGATTGCATTCACGTATTATCGTCCTATCGTAGAAGCACCCGTTGAAATGTTTGAGCAGGCCAATCCCGCACTCAGCATACAGCAGTTTTATGAATTCGGAAAGCTGCCGTGGCTGCAAACGTTCAGCTCTCATTCAGGCGCGGATTTCCTGACCGGGTTTGTTTACTCCATTTTGAATGGATATGCAGGATTGAGCTATCACTGCTATGATTTTATTGTTGTCGTTCTTTATGTATTGCTGCTTTACTACACCGTTCAACGGCTTACGGGCAACGGGTATCTCGCTTTTCTCTCAGTCATGCTTTATCCATACCTCAGTTTACTGCTGCCTCAATACCATAATATTATGTTGCTGCCATTGCTCATTCTTGCATCAACGTTAAATGCGCCTTCCGCCAAAAAGTATTTTCTCCTTTTCAGCTTCTTAATACTGATGCCGCTATGGCGCTATGATCTGGGTTATGGAAACATCGTAGCTCTTTTAGCATCCATGTTCCTTTTTATGATTTTCCGAAAAGAATTTCGCACAAATTTTCCTGCACTGCGAAAAGGATTTCTTTATGCGTTGATTCTCCCGTTGATCCTCTTTGTTTTCGTGCTGATAAAAAACCATCAAAGCATTTTCATAAATATAAAAGATGCATTGGGATACCTTAATTCAGGACAGGCATTCGGCATCAAAGACCTGGCAAACGAAAAGAACCTCGTTTACTATGTTCACTATTTCATTTTTCCGGGCGCCGTGGCTGTTTGTTTTTTCTTTGCTCTATATACGCTTGCGCGTTCATCGAAAAAAGAAGAGAAGCTGCCCTTTGGCAACGTGGCTGTTATTTTTCTTTCTATTTATTATTTCGCAAACTTTCACCGCGGGTTGATTCGTCACAACCTCGCAGAGGGGTGGGACACGGCATTTACCTCTTTCGCATTCTTTATTGTTACTGCAACAGTTTATGATTTTTTAAGAACGAAGAATAAAACATTGCAGCTGGCGGCGGTGTGTGCCTTTGCATCGCTTATCATTGTTCAGTTTAAATATCCGCAACCGGAACTTTCGAAAAATAATTATTACAGTGGGCTAAGTGCGTCTATACATGCTCCTGTAATGGCAGTAATTTCAGATGTAAAGATTGACAGAGCCCCAGTAAAACAGGACTTTGCAAAAGAGACCTTCAGTGATCTGAAAGAGTTTCTCGATAAAAATATTTCTAAGGATGCTACGTTTCTTGATTTCAGCAATACGCCGATGCTTTATTTATATACGCATCGTCAAACACCGAATTACTTTAACCAGATTCCGCACACAGCGGTTAATGTTTACCTGCAACAACGTTTTCTTGAAGAAATGAAAAATTATAAGATTCCCGTAGTATTATTTTCAAACAGCCCAGTACAATGGTGGGACAGCTTTGATGGCATTCCAAACACCTACCGTCATTATCTTATTGCAGAATATATTTACAAGCACTATCAGCCGTATGCCATCATCAATCATCACAGCGTGTGGATGGAGAAGGGGAGTAAGCTTCTTTCAGAGAATCATCCTGAATATACAAGAGATACTGTTTCCGAACAGCCGAAAGATCAGCAATTGAAATTCCTGCCTTACTTGATGGGAAAGTCATATCCCGTTATTATAAACGATACGGTTGCATTGTTTAAAAAGGTTATTGCAACTTCTTCTTCAATAGATGAGAAGAACGGAGGAATATATATATTTTCAGAACCTGTAAAGAATAATGAAGCAAACTATATTTTGATCCGTGCAAAGAACTTGTCAGGCAAGAGAGAAGATATTCATCTTAGCTTTGGAAACAGCGAACAGGTAAATGGAAGCTTTTCCTTTTTCCTGAAGAAAGATAGTGACGAGCACGCTTATTTAATTCGCCTCAGTACGCAGTATAACTGGTATAACAAAGAGAACAATAACTTTCATTTGAATATGTCTGAAGGGAAATGCCTTGTGACTGAAATCAACCTGATGAAAGGCAGGCCGCAACTATGAAAACAAGCAGCAAGGTAATCGTTGACACTATCATAGGCAGACCATTAGTCTTCCTGCTCAACCTTGCTGCAAGAATGCTTGGGCAAATTCTTCGCCCCAATCATTCACTGTATCATGCGCCGAAGAAAATTGTTGTTTGCAAATTTCTTGGCATGGGCAGCATCGTGCAGGCTACTCCGCTTTTGCAAACCTTGAAAAAGAATTTCCCTTCAACCAAACTCATCTTCGTTACATCAAAGACAAACCGGAAGCTTTTAGAAATGTTGCCAATGGTGGACAAAGTGCTTGTAGTTGATGACAGCGGAATGTTTGCAACACTTGCCACCACGATGCAGCTTCTTTTCAATTTATGGAAAGAAAAAATTGATCTGCACATTGATCTGGAAACGTACAGTTATTACAGCACGGCTTTATCCACCATGAGTTGTACGCGCAACCGCTTTGGGTTTTATCGCAAAGGAGTGAACATACGCATGGGTGTATATACCCACATGATGTTCTTTAATGCGCGCGCACCCATTTCACAGGTGTATCTTCAAATGGCCCGCCTGGCAGGATGCAAGGAAATCGTGAACTCAATTTATAAGTTTGAAATCAGGGATGAAGTGAAAAGAACATTGTCTGAAAAGCTTCGCCCTATGAATTTCAAAACAGATAAAAAATATGTTGTGATCAATCCCAATGCTTCTGATTTGCGAATTGAAAGGCGATGGGCAAAAGAAAACTTTGTAACACTCATCAACAGGCTTGCTTCCTCAAGCAGCGAAATGCAATTCGTATTAATAGGAGCAGCGAATGAAGCAGATTATGTAACAAGTGTTTTTGCAAAGGTGGATGAGCAATATAAACCCTCCTTAATAAACACAGCAGGAAAATTAAACCTTGAAGAGCTGATAGCACTTATTGATGCTTGTGCACTGATGGTTTCCAACGATACCGGGCCGATGCATCTTTCGTTTGCGTTGAATAAGCCGACGGTTGCTCTTTTCGGACCGTGCTCGCCTCAACAATATGGGTTATCGGAAAATGCTTTCAGTATTTATAAAAATATTTATTGTTCGCCTTGTGTGCATGAGTTCATCACTCCTCCATGCAAAGGTGACAACCAATGCATGAAACAAATTAAGATTGAGGAAGTGTTTAATTTGTGCATGGCGCGATTAAAAGAAAGTGAAAGGGGAGCACAATCTATCATAGCACAACCAATTACTTTTTTGAAAGAGGATAACACCGCTTTGGGAATCGTAAGCCGCAACTGATAGTTCGCATTATCAATAGACATCTTTCCTAATTAAATTAAGTACTTATATGTTGAAAATTTGTAAAATTTCAAACTAATATTGATAATTAATTTGTTCATTAAACTTATAAAAGCCATGAAATTTGTAAAATTTAGCATAAGTTTAAGTTATTTAGGAAAGATGTCTAATGAATGAATCATCAAATAAAAGAGTAATCATTTGGCTGCTGTGCGGGTGCTTTGTCATTTTTGCGATGGTTGAGATCGGTGGTATTACACGCCTTACGGGTTCAGGGCTAAGTATCACAGAATGGAATGTCATCATGGGAACCATCCCTCCGCTCAATGCACAACAGTGGCAGGAAGCGTTTGACAAATACAAAACCATCCCGCAATATCAACTCGTTAATTACGATTTCACCCTGAGCGATTTCAAAAATATTTTTATGTGGGAATATCTTCATCGCCTGGTCGGCAGGTTGCTTGGTGTGGTGTTCCTGCTGCCATTTGCATGGTTCCTCATCACAAAACAATTGGACAGAGCAATGATCCGCAAGTCGCTCTTTCTTTTTGCTCTTGGCGGATTGCAGGGGTTTCTCGGCTGGTACATGGTGAGCAGCGGATTAACGGAACACACAAGCGTTAGTCAATACCGCCTTGCCGTTCATCTCATCACAGCTTTCATCACCTATGGCTTTACGTTTTGGTTTGCACTTGAATTGATGTATAGAAATCAAAAGTCAGGAGTAATTAACAAATCCTCTCTGAGCAATCTCGTAAAACTAATTTTCATAACCGTGGTGTTACAAATCATTTATGGCGCATTCGTAGCCGGCCTTCACGCAGGCAAGATCGCCAATACATGGCCCACGATGGATGGAGCATGGGTTCCCGATGGAATGGCTTCCATGAGCCCGTGGTGGAAAAATTTTTTTGAAAATCTTCTTTGTGTGCAATTCATTCATCGTTCTTTAGCTATTATAATTGTCGGGCTATCATCATGGCTTTGGTTTGCATCGAGGAAGACAGCGGGAAAGTCCATCAATGCTGTTCAATTCGCCGGCATCAACTTTTTACTTTTCGCTATTTCAGTGCAGTTTGTTTTAGGGGTATTCACACTGTTGACTAAAGTGCAGATTGCGTTGGCAGTATTTCATCAAATGGGGGCCTTCATGCTTTTCAGCGCCTGCGTTTTCCTGCTCTTTCAATCGTATAAAACCTCTTGCA
>PLYJ01000222.1 GCA_003151745.1 Bacteroidota bacterium | reverse complement strand
AATTAACTTGCGCAAACCTAAGAGACGCCACAAGAAAACTTATTCTATCTTTACAATGAATAATTTAACATAATTTAATCTAAACACTTAAAAACTAAAATTATGAAAACACGAATCTTAATCTTTGCAATGCTACTATTGGAATTTGCATCATGCAACAATCCATAAATGGCGACTAAGCATGACGACATGCAAGCGCTGTATGATCAAAACCTGGCGGCAGTGAAAAGCTCTGTTGCCGCATTTGAAAACAATGATCTCGCCGCCTTTTTTAGTAATGTTTCCGACAGCGTTAAATGGCATTCACCGGCTTATGGAGATACAATTATGACCAAAGCCCATTGGATGGAATTGCTTAAAGGGCTTGAGGGTAATTGGAGCAAATGGCATTTATCTAACGCACTTTTTTTGCCTGGCATTGATTCTACAAGTCATGCAATGGATGGAAGCGTAAGGTTTTACGGACGCTGGGATGGTGAACATAAAGCATCAGGCATGGCTACTAAATTGGAGTTTTACGGCGCTTATGAATTTAATAAAGATCATAAAGTAAAGGAGGCATTTGAATATGCTGATGTGGGTGGTTTGATGAACGCTGTGTAGCCCAAAGCGAAATAAATATAAACTGTCTGAACTGTGATTAAACGGATTTGCTGATTGACAGGATTACATCCTAATCATGGTATTCATGTAATCAGGTTAATCACAGTTCAGACAATATTTATAATTCAACCCCAATGCTCACCCCACCCCAGCGGTGGAACATTTCCGTGCGAAATTCTTTGGTGAGATAGGATTGATAATACGATAAATTAAGTTTTCCAATCGTCGCAACGAATCCAAAATTGTTTTGAAAAGTAATTCGTGTTATGTCGCTTGCGCTAATGGTATAAGGACTTGTATGATTGAACACACCGCCTTGCAAGGTAGCATCGTAGCCAACAGCGCTTATTAATGGTTGATCATAAGAATACAATCTGAATTTCTTTTTCATCAATTCTGAAGTTTGGAAAGGGGACGAGAATCTTCCGAGCATCAGCGTTACGCCTGCACTTGCTTTATCGCTGAGCGTGCCTGCACGAATAGTTGCATAGCTGCTCAGCAGCAAACCCTTTCTCGCAAATAGCTGACACTCATCTTCAACTTCATAATTCAAAATAACATCGTCATGAATCTGGTTATCCCATCCATACGGCTGAATATTATGTAACGCTTTATGAATGTTAACCTGCATCCATTCGCCGCCTGCTGCAGTGCCCAGCACACCAACGGAAAAGGAAGATGATAAGCGCCGTTGCTTTGCCGAATCAACAGCGGTGGAAAAGAATTTTAAAAACAACGATGCGCAAAAAGGACGATCACCATAAAGGATTTGATGAGCAGTAAAGTCAGTAGGTGTGTATCCATTCTGCTCAATGGCTAAACCATATTTTACATCGCTTGAAACGGGTTTGAATAAAATTTTTGCAACAGGAAACTTGCTGAGTGAAGGGCTCACCAATTCAAGATTGATACCTTGAGTATAGTAATAGTCAGTCGCTACGAAAAAATCATTTTCATAACTAAATCTGAAATAGTGATCGCTATCTATATTCTTATAAGCGGAAGTATTATCAATTGCCTGCCCTGAAACAAAGGAAACAATAAGGAGGAAAAAGAGAAAGGAAATTAACTTTAGTGAATGCATGAGTTTAAAGGCATATACGATGGTTTAGGCTTTTAAGATTTTTAAAAGACCTCATCCCCCGGCCCCTTCTCCTGAAAGAGAAGGGGTGTTCACAAAACTAAACCGGTACTTCTCCCTTCTCCTTTGGAGAAGGGTCGGGGATGAGGCTCTTGAAACCCCGCTTTTTTAGACTACCTTCGCACCCCGTTAAAAATCAGGCTAATGCTATCAGTTTCCAATCTTTCTTTGCGTTATGGTAAACGCGTCCTTTTCGAAGAAGTCAACTTAAAATTCATTCCAGGCAACTGCTATGGCATCATCGGCGCCAACGGTGCCGGTAAATCTACCTTTTTAAAGATACTTTCAGGTGAAATTGAGCCTGCCACCGGACAAGTCAGCATTTCGCCCGGTGAGCGAATGAGCACGCTCAGCCAGAACCACTTTGCTTTCGACGCCTTCCCGGTGTTGCAAACTGTGATGATGGGCAATAAGAAGTTGTGGGATGTGATTCAACAAAAGGATGCCATTTATGCAAAGCCAGACTTCAGTGAGAAGGACGGAGAAGAAGTTGGCCACCTGGAAACATTGTTTGCCGAGATGCAGGGATGGAATGCAGAAAGCGATGCAGCCAACATGCTCAGCGGCTTAGGCGTGCATGAAGACTACCACCACAAGCTGATGAGCGAGCTGAACGGTAAAGAAAAAGTGCGTGTGTTATTAGCGCAAGCGTTATTCGGCAATCCTGAAATTCTTTTACTCGATGAGCCTACCAACGATTTGGATGTGGAGACCATTACATGGCTCGAAAACTTCTTAGCCGATTTTGAAAACACCGTCATCGTTGTTTCCCACGATCGTCACTTCCTTGATGCTGTCTGCACGCATGTTGCTGATATTGATTTCGGAAAGATTCAGTTGTTCTCTGGTAACTACACCTTCTGGTATGAATCCAGCCAGCTTGCATTGCGCCAGCGTTCTGACCAGAATAAGAAGACAGAAGATAAGCGTAAAGAATTGCAGGACTTCGTGGAACGCTTCAGCGCCAATGCTTCCAAGTCAAGACAGGCAACGAGCAGGAAAAAATTATTGGAGAAGCTGACGATTGAAGATATTAAACCATCTACCAGGAAATATCCCGGCATCATTTTCAAACCTGAACGTGATTGCGGCGACCAGGTGCTCAGCGTTGAAAATCTTGCCAAGTCTTCACCTGATGGCACTCCTTATTTTACCAACATTACATTTGGCCTTGACAAAGGCGATAAGGTGGCCATCCTGTCTAAGGAACACGTTGCCATCACTGCATTTTTCGAAATACTGATGGGGCTGGACAAAGCCGATGCAGGCGAATGCAAATGGGGAAGCACCATTACGCGCTCCTATTTGCCGAATGAAAATGCAAAATTCTTTACAGATGATCTCAACCTCATCGACTGGCTCAGGCAGTTTTCCACCGACAAGGATGAAACCCACGTTCGCGGATTTTTAGGGAAGATGTTGTTTTCAGGAGAAGAAGTATTTAAGAAATCGAATGTGTTGAGCGGGGGAGAGAAAGTGCGCTGCATGGTGAGCCGCATGATGCTTACCAACGCCAACTGCCTCATCCTGGATGAACCTACAAACCACCTCGACATGGAATCCATCACGGCATTCAACAACGGACTGAAAGACTGGAAGCACGTTGCGCTTTTCACTTCACACGATCATGCCTTTGTACAAACCGTTGCAAACAGGATCATTGAAATCACACCTTCCGGCATCATTGACAAACGCATGACGTATGATGAATACATCACCGATGAAAGCATTAAGGCACTGCGCGAAAAGATGTATCCTGTTTTGGAGTTGGTTTAAAAAAAGTATTTTAATCTTCTTGTTTCTGTGAATGAGGAACCCCGACGAGGTTTCCTTTAATAGATTATTCCGCTAAGATAGGTTTAATTGTGATCTATATAGATGGTAACCTCGTCGGAGTTATTTTTTCACGTCACTTTCACCCGCAATAAAAGCCCCCTTTTTTAAAATATCATTAATAATAATGTTATCGGATGTGCTTTCTCCCGTTCAATGCGATTCTCTTTCAGTTACTCGATAATTATTTTTTGTATGTATTGTCGTTCCGCGTTCTCCACTCTGATTAAGTAAACTCCGCTCTCAAGATTTCCTTTTTCTATTCTCATACTGTTGCCTGTAAATGATTTTCTCGTCATCTCTTTCCCAAGCATGTCATAAATAACTACTTCAGCATTTTTTACTTCAGTGTTGAGTTTGAGAATTGAAGAAGATGTTAGAGGATTTGGAAAAATACTAATTCCATCATTGTTAGAAGTGATATTTTCTACTCCTAAAATAACTGATAATGAAAGTTTCCATACACCTCCATTATAAGTCCCCGCAAAAATATTCGTTCCGCTTACAGCTAATGTATTAACAGCTGAATCTGTCAAACCGTTATTAATCGCTGTCCATATTCCACCATTATTTTTAGATAAATATACCCCTTGCTCAGCAGCAAAAATATTTGTTCCGCTTACAGCGAATGCAACGACACCGCCAGATGGCAAACCATTATATCTTGGCGTCCATGAAGCTCCAGTATCGTTAGATAGATATACACCGTTATTAGAAGCAGCAAAAATATTTATTCCGCTTACCGCGAATTCAAAAACTGTGCCTGTCAAACCGTTATTACGTGGCGTCCATGATTGCCCACTATCTGTAGATAAATAAATACCATTACTAAAAGTTCCTGCAAAAATATTCGTTCCATAAGCAGCTAATGGCTCAACCGATTTACCTGTCAAACCAACAGGAGTCCAGTTTGCTCCAGTATCTGCGGTTACAAATACACCATCACTTGTGCCAGCAAAGACATTCGTTCCGATTACAGCAAACGAGTTTATATTTATATAGTTCCCTTTAAGTCCTAACGTATCTATCTGCCAGCTTAAACCATTATCTGTAGATAAAAATACTCCGCCATTTGCTGTATTTGCGAAAATATTTGTTCGGCTTATAACTAATGAATTAACCCAATAATTACCCTTCAATCCGTTGGTATCTACCGTCCAATTAGCCCCACTATCGGTAGATAAAATAATACCATTAAAAGTTCCCGCAAAAATACTTGTTCCGCTTACAGCGAATGACGTTACAGTAGTGCTGTCTGGCAAACCATTATTAACAGCGATCCATTGCGCATTTGTAAAGCTTATACTGCTTGTAAAAGTTAATAAGATAAGGATTAGTCTTTTCATTTTATTTTGGTTTTAATTTTTCGCTTACTCTATTCGGTTTTCGGCTTCCCCGTGAATATGCTGTTCCGTTCAATCGAAGCGGAGCAACATATCCGATAACATTTGTATTACACGCACAAAAGTGCTAACTAATAAGCTCATATCCAAACATAAGTTTAGTTTTCATCCTGTTTGTTTCGATTAAAAGAGTGTAAAATATTTGTGCTATTTTTATGCCTCATTATCAGCAATTAATATAGAACATGGCAACGGAAGAAGTTTACAGATTTAAAGGCATTGAGGATTTATATGCCGACAAGGAAGGCAATTTCTTTTATAAAGACAAACCTGCAAGGAAGGTTTACAATAATGGTACTATTTCCGTTTTATGCGGAAAGAGCAAGAAAGGCCTTATTAAACTAAGAAAGCTTGCATATAAAAGCTCGGTTGAAGCACTAGACCTGCCTTTTTAATTTAATTCGAAAAATCCACCCTTCCCTTAAGCTGGTTAAACCAGCTAAGGATGTGTTTTATGTCGGCAGGGAAAAGTTTCTTTTCATTATAACCGGGTATCACGGCTCTGAAATAAGTTTTGATTTCCTCTAAGGTTGCTTTGGCGGAAGGCATTGGGAGGGTGTGTTCATTTATTTTTTGAAACACTTGTTGCAGCGGAATTTCATCATTGGCGGTATAGATGCTTATGTCGGCAAGGTTATTAATTTTCATCCTGGCATCGGTGGCATCTAAGCGCTTTCCGTCGGCCAGTGCAAATGCCGCCAAGCCGCCTTTTATTCCTTTGTCTTGCTTAAACAGCCCTGCTTGGCCGCTAATAGAAATGATTTGTGATAGTTTTAGTTCCATCATGGTTCTGTTTTTTTATCAAAGCTATCTATATTATATGAGCACTCCTTATATTATAGGCTTACTTATACAATGGTTTTGAACATTGGCTTTAAAAAAGAAGTGTTTTAAAAAAAAAATCGTTGATTTTTTTAAAAGATTGATGATTCTAAAAAAAAGTCGTTGATTTTTTTAAAAGATCGTTGATTTTAAAAAAAAGTCGTTATCTTTTTTAAAAAGTCGTTATCTTTTTTGAATTTTCTTTAAAAAAAAGTGTAAGAAAAAACCATTTATACGATTTTATATATGGCTGATTGATAAAAAAAGGCATATATAAAACGCAATGCTTCATTTTATACCAAATTTTGATGGTTGGAATGTTGTAAGATTTTTGACCGATTGAGCGAACTGACGGATGGCTTTCGGGGTAAGAGGATGTATTATAAAAATTAATTTTAAATAAATTTAAAAAAAAGAAAAATGAAAAAAACAAATCTAACCCCGGTAGTCTATGCTGCGCTCTACCTAAACAAAAAAACGCCGGCTGAAAAAGTGTCGTATGGTAATTACCTGTTTCTTAACATTTCCGGTAATTTAGACCTGACTACACCCGTCCCCACTTTGGTTTCGTACCAGACTACTTTTATGTCTTTAAACAATGCGATTACTGCTGCTTTGAGCGGTTCAGTAATTGACAAGCAGGCTCTTGACGCTGCTGAAAGTGCGTTTGACATTCAAACAAGGCGGTTAGCTGATTACGTGCAAAACACTGCAAACGCTTTTGCACCTTCCATTGCAACATCAATTATCCTTTCTGCAGGAATGTTGACGCGCAAGTCGCCAGAGAAAGCTCTTGTGCCTGTTGCAGTGAGCAAATTGACAGCCAGCTTTACTAACGCTCCCGGAACCATTTTAACAAAATGGAAAGGTGTGAAGTATGCGCGCACCTATCTGGTGTATTACAGCCTCAGCAACGACCTTGCAGGCAATTGGACAGTGGCAAGTGCTACTCCGAACAGGACATTAGAAATTCAGGGTTTAACCAGCGGCACTCGTTACTATATTAAAATAGTAGCAGTTGGCATTCATGGTTCTGTACCTGCAACTACACTTGCAACCTGCATTGCTTCTTAAAGGTTTGAATATTGAAATAGTAGAAACGCTCCGGTTAATAGCCGGGGCGTTTTTTTTGAAACCCATTAAGCCATATATTTGAAAGACGGGTGTTGGATATATTTATGTTTTTGGTAGGTTTGCTCTCCTAACAAATGATGTCGCCGTCGTTGAAACCAATCGCAACATGCACAACCGCCAGGCTTATACTAAATGAGCTCAGTCTAAATGACGCTGCGTTCATTTTTGAGTTGGTAAACACGGATGAATGGAAGAAATTTATCGGCGATAGAAATATTCATACCGAACAGGATGCAAAGACGTATATTCAAAAAATTATAGACAATCCCAATGTTAATTATTGGGTTGTGAAGACCAAGGGACAAGAAATTCCGATTGGCATCATCACCTTCATCAAGCGGGACTATTTAGAGCATCACGACATCGGCTTTGCCTTTCTTGCCAGGTACACGAAACAAGGATATGCATACGAAGCAACAGTTGCAGTTTTAAAAGAGGTGATAAAGGATTCTTCTCACACACATGTTCTTGCAACAATATTAGAGGAAAACGTAAGCTCAATTCAGTTACTGGAAAAATTAGGCTTCCGGTTCAGGAATAAAATTCAAGAGGGAAATGATCTGTTGCAGGTGTATGCTGTGGCGACAGACAAATTACATGCTCATATTGCCCATAGCGCCTGGAAGGAATAGAACTGAATCAAAAGGCACTCTTTTTTAATAGTCTTTATGGAATTTTTGTCTTTTATCAATCAACCTATCATGTTTCATGAAGTCTGAGAAAGCAACAAATCAGCAAATAATCTTAAGGGTTTTCACATTTAATTAGAATTCCCTAATATTGCGCTCCAATTTTTTTTAGGGGATTCATAAAATATATTTTACTAAGCTTCGTTAAAACCGTTTCACTAATATAAATCGTAAATTTTAAAAACTGTTAATAACATGAGTAATCAAATTAAACCGAATAAGAACGTTGGAATGTTCGCTTCACTTGTCATTCTCTTTGAATTTGTACTTGCTATTTTAATTTTTCTTTTTGTTTTTGGCAATTCTGCAAACTTCCAGGGTGGCGACTCGCACATGGAGCCCGTCAAGCAGGGCGTTGGTTACTTTTTAGGGACCATTTATAAGGGTGGAATTATTGTGCCTATCCTGCTTACTATGTTTTTAGTCGTGCTCACATTTACCATCGAGCGCTTTATCACTATTGCAAAATCACAGGGTCATGGCCGGGTGGATGCCTTCATAAGCAAAGTAAGAAGCCTGATGGCACAGGGCGATATTGACGGCTCAATAGCTGAATGTAACCGTCAACAGGGTTCCATAGCCAACGTGGTGAACGAAGGATTAAAAATGTATCGCCAGATGGAAGCAGACAAAAACCTTGATAAGGAAAGAAAGATACTTGCCATTCAAAAGGAACTGGAGGAAGCCACCTCTTTGGAATTGCCAATGCTTTCAAAGAACCTGGTGATTATTTCCACCATCGCTTCTATCGCAACGCTGATGGGACTCCTTGGTACGGTAATCGGAATGATTGTTGCCTTTAAGGCACTTGCGCAGGCAGGATCTCCGGATGCTCTTGCACTGTCAACAGGTATTTCGGAAGCCCTTGTTAATACCGCTCTTGGTATCTTAACTTCAGCCATTTCCATTGTCATGTATAACTTCTTTACCAATAAGATTGACTCTCTTACGTATGGCATGGATGAAGCGGGTTATAGCGTGGTGCAGACTTTTGCTTCAAGATATAAGGATGCTAAGTAAGAAGTAATAATGAATAATGAATAATGAATAAAGTGCTTTATTCATTATTACTTCTTTAATTTAATCCGAAATCTATTTATGGAAAGCGGATATTTAGTTAGTCAATAAAGAAAATAAGGAATAAGAGATGCCTAAAATAAAAGTACCAAAGAATAGTCCCAGGCTGGATATGACGCCCATGGTGGATTTGGCTTTTTTGCTGGTAACTTTCTTTATGCTCACCACCAAGTTTCGTCCTGACGAGCCGGTCATTGTTGATACACCCTACTCATCGTCTGATAAAATATTACCTGAAAATGTAATGCTGGTAACGATTGATTCCGTTGGTCGCGTGTTCTTTAATATTGACGGTCAGTCGGTGCGTGAGAGTTTATTAGGCTCTTTGGGCGGTCAGTATGGCATCAAATTTACGGATGATGAAAAACACCGTTTTGCTCTGTTGAGCGCAGTTGGCATGCCTGTTAAGGACCTGAAGGCATACATTGATGGTAATGAAGCAGTACGCAAAGACCTTGATAAAAGGTCAGGCGGCATTCCGATTGATTCTATGCATAATGAATTGTCTAACTGGATTGTTTACGGAATACAGGCAGCTAAAACAGATAAGGATTACGAAAACAAGAAGCGATTGAATAAGGCATTGCGCTATGCCATAAAAGGCGACGGAGATGCTGATTTTACTTATGTTAAAAGGGTAATGGAAATTTTCGATAAGAGCAATATACGCAGCTTTAATCTTATTACAAGCTTGCGGGGAGCGGAAAAACAGGTGGCGCAGAAATAAAATTAGCAGATTAGCTAATTAGCAGATTTGAAAATGAGATAATCAATTTTTAATCAGCTAATCAACTAATTTTCAAATCATCAAATTAAAAGATGTCAGAAGTAAATACCGAGCAGGGCGGGCAGGAAAAGGGGAAACATAAGAAAGTCCGCGCAAAAAAGTCATCCACCCACATTGACATGACTCCAATGGTGGATTTGGCATTTTTGTTGCTCACTTTCTTTATGCTTACCACTACTTTCAGTAAGCCAAAAACGATGGAGCTGAATATGCCGGATAAAGACGGTCCCCCTTCAAAAGTTAACAATGCACTCACCGTTCTCCTTACAGCAGATAACAAAATCTATTATTACACAGGAGAATTTAAGCCTGACAGCACGCAATTGCAGCTTACCACTTTTGATATGGACAAGGGTATTCATCAGCTTCTGTTAGATTTGAATAAACCTACTTTTGATGATGTTTCAAAGTTGATGGATCGTAAAGAAAAAAAGGAAATTCCGGATTCTGTATTTAAAAAGTTGAAAAAAGAAGTCCAATCGCAAAAAACAGCTTTAACGGTTTTAATAAAGACGGATGACAAAGCGAAGTACAAGAATGCTGTGGATATGATTGATGAGTTGAATTCAACCATGGTTGGCAAGTATGCATTGGTAGAGATGGGCAAGGAAGAGTATGAAATGCTCAAAAAACAAACGAAGTAACGATGGATCAGAAAGAAATAATATATTCTGATTGGAATAACATAGTGAGCGATGTCCGCAGCGATGCTGTTTTTGCGGACAGGAACAAGTCTTACGGGGCTTATTGGATAAGGAAAAATTACAACCGTGTTGCTATCCTGGCTTTCTACATTGCAGCAGGAAGTTTTACGCTCGCACTCACTTCTCCTCTTATATATCACTGGATTAAAGGTCACGGAGCAGATACAGAAGTAGAGAAGAAAGAAGTAATAGCTGATCTGATGGCTCCTCCTCCCGTTAACCCTGATGAACCACCGCCACCACCACCACCACCGCCTGTCGTTCAACAGATAAAGTTTACCCCTCCTGTTGTGGTTGATAAGCCCATCCAGGAAGAACCGCCACCGGTGTTACAAGAAGATCTTGCAGACAAAAATATCGGCACGCAGAATATTGACAGCGGATTAAAAGAAGCGCCGCCACCTGATCCTGTTGTTGAAACGAAGGGAGCAGGAACAGAGCCTTTTACATGGGTTCAGGAAATGCCTGAGTTTCCGGGAGGCAATGATGCTCTCCAGGCATATATTCAAAAGCATATTGTTTATCCTGCAGTAGCCCGTGAAAATGGAATACAAGGAAGAGTCATTGTTCGCTTCGTAGTGGATGAAAACGGCAAGGTTAAAATGGCGAATGTTCCAAAAGGCATGGGCATTGGAGGCGGATGCGATGAAGAAGCCCTTCGCGGAGTTAACAGCATCACCCAGTTTAAACCGGGAAAACAAAATGGCCATGCAGTGCCTGTTTGGTTCACAGTGCCGGTTATATTTAAACTCCAGTAAATCCGTTCAAAGCTCCATGTTTTTCAGTTCAAAGTTAAGACGTTCACTAACTTTGAACATTGAACGGAATAACCTTGAACTAATTTATTTATGAACCCTAGCTTTCTTGAAAGACGAGTTACACATGTCTTCGGCATTTTTATGATCTTCATTTATGCCACACTTGGTGTATTGCTTGCCTTTGACCTTATGTGGTCAGACCTTCCAAGGCACAAGGTTATAGGTGTGGTATTACTGATGTGGGCGGCTTTCAGAACCTATATGCTTTTCAGATTTCGATCACGAATGAAAAACAATAACACCGATGAAATTCGTTAGATCGCTTTTCTTTTCTTTTCTCACTTTTTATAGTTTCACTTTTTATTCCTGCAGTTCCGGTTCTAAGAGCAATGAAGATGATGATGTCACATCGGGCAGCATTAAAATTGCCGTTGATGAAGCTTACCAACCGCTTATCAACACAGAAGTAGATACGTTCACCAAGCTCTATCGCTATTCAAAAATAGCGGCAACGTATGAATCCGAAACGGAAGCATTTAACGACCTGATCAAAGATTCAGTGAGATTAGTGGTTTCAAGCCGGCAACTAAATGATGATGAGAAAAAATACTTTACTAAAATTAATCTTGAACCACGTGTTACCAAAATAGCTGTAGATGCCATTGCACTTATTGTACACGATGACAATAACGACACCTTGCTGAAGTATGAGCGCGTACAGGATATTTTTACCGGCAAGATCAAAAGCTGGAAACAGTTAGACGCTAAATCGTCTTTAGACAGCATTATCATTGTTTTCGATCATGCAGGATCAGGAAATGTGCGTTACCTAAAAGAGACGTTCTTCAAAGATCAGCCGCTGCCTTCCAATTGCTTTGCCGCAAATTCTAACAAAGAAGTGATTGAATATGTAAGGCAGCATAAAAATGCCATTGGCGTAATCGGTGTAAACTGGATAAGCGATAATAACAGCGAAGAGGCGAATAATTTCCTCAGCATGATTCACGTAGTATCTTTGTCACCCCCGTTTAATGCACCTTATTCTGACGGATATTTCAAGCCTTATCCCTATTACACGGCTTTAAAGCAATATCCGCTCGTCAGGGACGTTTATATAGTAAGCAGGGAAGCAAGAGCGGGACTTGGCACGGGCTTTGCTTCCTTTGTGGCAGGGGATGCCGGGCAGCGCATAGTGCGGTTAAGAGGAATGTTGCCTGCTACAATACCCATAAGAGTAGTAACTTATTAATAGAATAAAATCAATCAGAAGACTCCATGAATAGTTTAAATAAAACGGTTGTTTCAGTTTTTATAATGCTGCTCACTTTTAGCACTGTATATGCACAAACCCTGAAAGAGGCATTGCGCTTAACCGATAATGAGCAATATGAGCTGGCTGCTGATATGTACAAATCGCTTATTGCAAAGGAACCGCAGAACGTAAACAACTATTTTTATTACGGCGACAACTATTTTAAAGCTGAAAAGCCTGACTCCGCAAAGATTATTTTTCAGAAAGGATTAGGCATGGATGCTAACAATGCCTTATGCACTGTCGATCTTGGCAAAATATTGCTTGATGAGATAAGCCTCGATGAAGCAAAGGCAGGAAATGACCACGCACAACAAGCATTGAAGAAAGCGCAGGATTTGTACGATCGCAATCCCAACAAAACAGATGAGGACCGCGCCGCACTTGCGCAGGCAAAGGCAGCAGTTGATGAAACGCATGCCAAGGCTGACCATGCGCAGGCAATGATCACAGAAGCAAATGCCGATTTCCAAAAGGCGCTGGATGGCACCAAGATGAAAGATGCTGCCGTGCTGATGGAAGTTGCCGAAGCACTCACACAGGCAAAAAACAAATACCTTGCGCGTGCACTTGATCTGCTCAACAAAGCCATTGCAATAGAACCGAAGAATACGCAAATACTCATTCGCATTGGCAATGTATATATTGAACAGCGTAATGGCAACCTGGCAGCGGAGTATTTTAATAAAGCACTTTCTATAGATCCCAAAAACCTGAGAGCTATTCTGCAAAAGGGAATTCTATATTACCGCTCCACAAACTATGACGCTGCCGGTGAAGAATTTCAGAAAGCCATAGCCATTGATCCTGAATTTGCTCCGGCCCACAGACAGATGGGAGAAACCTATTGGAAACAAAACAAGGTTGACCTCGCTTTGCAGGAATACCACAAGTACCTTGACATAAACAAAGGCAGCGAGAGTGCCCGCGTGCGTTACATAGCATTCCTCTATCTCATAAAGCATTACAAGGATGATGTGGATGAAGTAGCGAAGCTTCCTAAGTTTGATTCAAGCAACGTCATGCTAAACCGTATTTCAGGTTATAGCGATTATGAGGTTGGTGATTCTATTCATGCCATGATTTTGTTGAGGCATGTTCTTAAGATTGTTCCTGAAGATAAGCTGATAAGTTCCGATTACAAATACTATGGAAGAACGCTTGTTAAAATCGGGCAGGACTCTCTTGGCGCTTTGCAATTACAAAAAGGCTCCGATCTTGATTCAACGGACACCGACCTGATGAATGAAATTGCTAACCTATATTATAAGGATAAAAAATACGGCGAGGCCGCAGTGTGGTTACGTAAAATGATTGATGCAAAGAAGGATGCCGCCAGGGCGAATGACTATTTTATGCTGGGCAAATCCTATTTTTTCAACAAGGATTATCTTGATGCCGATACCGCCCTATCCAAGCTAAACGATTTATCTCCGAAATATTGCAGCGGGTTTTTATGGCGCGCCCAAAACCTGGGCATGATAGATACCGGCAGCACGGAAGGACTTTCTAAACCGCATTATGAAAAATTTATTGAATGTGCGCTTGCAGACAGCGTGACAGAGGCGAAGAACTGCCAGCAATTGATACAGGCATACTCTTATCTTGCTTCTTATTATGCGCAAAAGAAAGATAATATCAATACGCTTCTCTACCTGAAAAAGGAAGTTGCTCTTCCTTGCCTCGATGCTTCAGAGAAAAAGAGGTTGAACAAGGTGATTGACCAGATCGAACACCCACAGCCTGTTCCTCCCAAAAAATAATTAGATACTTGAAATTCGAAACTTGGTAGTTCTGCCAAATTTCAATTTTCAAATAACAGGTACTCTTCCAAATCAAAGGTTGGATAATTTTTGCAGATAACGGTTTTTCCTATACATTGCGACTTCTTTAAAACCTCAAACGTATATGGGTAGTTATTTCTCCAGGAAGCCTTTATCAAGTTTACTAAGCGAAACTGCTGAAACAGGCGAACACCAGATGAAGCGCACATTGGGCGCCACCAATCTCATCATGCTGGGAATCGGGGCAATTATCGGTGCAGGTTTATTTGTACGCACTGCCGCCGCCGCCGCTAACAATGCAGGTCCGGCAGTAACCATCGGTTTTGTTATTGCAGGCATTGGCTGTGCATTGGCAGGTTTGTGTTATGCGGAGTTTGCTTCTATGATTCCCATTGCCGGAAGCGCATATACATACTCGTATGCAACCATGGGGCAACTGGTTGCATGGATCATCGGTTGGGATCTTGTTCTTGAATACGCTTTGGGAGCTGCAACAGTAAGCATTGCATGGAGTGAATACCTCAACAAGCTGCTTCATTATTTTGGATTGAACATTCCCTTTCAATGGTGTCATTCGCCGTTTGAAGTAATGAAGGATGCTGCCGGTATGGTGACTGCTCATGGTTTAATGAACATTCCCGCTTTGTTCATTATCTTTTGTCTTACCATGCTGCTTATTAAGGGAACATCTGAATCTGCTTTTGTAAACGGAGTTATTGTTGTTACCAAAGTAGCCATTGTCATTTTATTTATCATGTTCGGATGGTCATTTATCAATCCTGTCAATCACACGCCTTTTATTCCCCCTGCTCAAACATATATTGATACACAAGGGGTAGCGCATAATTTTGGCGGAATACTTGGCATTCTTGGTGCAGCAGGCGTTGTATTTTTTGCATTCATTGGCTTTGATGCTGTTTCAACAACAGCGCAGGAAGCAAAAAATCCCGGCAAAGACATGCCGATCGGAATACTTGGTTCACTGGCAATCTGCACTGTGCTTTATCTTTTGTTCGCTTATGTGCTTACCGGCATTGGAAGCACCAACGATTTCAGAACAGTGGGGAGGGAGGCTTCCGTTACCTATGCCATACAAACATATATGCATGGATTCGGGTGGCTTGCCAAATTGGTTACCGTTGCCATTTTAGCGGGCTTCTCTTCTGTGATTCTTGTGATGTTGCTGGGGCAATCAAGAGTATTTTATTCCATGAGTAAAGACGGTTTGGTGCCTCCTGTTTTTTCACAGTTGCATCCAAAGTTCAAGACACCCTACAAATCCAACATGTTGTTTTTTGTTTTTGTCGGATTGTTCTCTGCTTTCGTTCCCGGTGAAATAGTCGGTGATATGACAAGCATCGGCACCCTGTTTGCCTTTATTCTCGTTTGTGCGGGAGTGATGATATTGCGAAAAAGTAACCCGGAAACTCCACGTCCATTCAGAACGCCATGGGTGCCAATAGTTCCGATTCTTGGAATTATTGTCTGTGGCGCCATGATCTTTGGACTGGGACCGCCCAACTGGTACCGCCTTTTAATTTGGATGGCTATCGGATTCTTTATTTATTTTGGTTACAGCAGGCGTAATGCGAAATATTAAGAGGATGTGAGATATTAGACATGAGAAGTTTGTCTCAATACTCAAATCTCACATCTTTCTTTACTGATACGTCTCATCTTTTCTATTAGCCAGCCACACTGCCGTAACAAAAAGCGTTTTCACAAAATGGTAGCAGAACCAATGTTTAAAACGCTTCCAAAGGTTGCTTCTTTTATATAGTGTTTCGGCGCTGATAAGCTGACAATCTTTTTTAATTAATTCCTCCAGTTCATTGTGAAACTGCGATGCGAACGCGGCATTCTGAATTTCAAGGTTGAGTTCAATGTTGCTATAGGTACTCAGGTTGTTCAAATCATACGACCCGATGTTGACGAGCTTTTCATCAGCAATCAAAACTTTGCCATGAACATTGGCAGGCTTGTATTCATAAATTTTAATATTGCAGCGCAGCAGCCATTGATACAGGTATTGCACAGCATTGCGGTTTAATGCGACATCCGACTGCTCGGCAAGAATAATTCTTATTTCAACACCGCGACGGGCAGCCCTTCTCAGCAACCTCCTTGCCTTGCCACCGGGAAGAAAATAACCGCCTATAATAAACAGTGATTCCTTTGCATGAAGGATGGCGCTGAAATAAGACTTTGCAGCCTGGTTTCTTCTGCGCAGGTAATCATTCTCAATTATTTTCACTGTGCTTTCAACAGATTCATCAATGTGATTTTCAAAATGTGGCTTAAAGGATTTTTTAAACCTGCGCTTTTTGCCAGGCTTCAGCCAACGTTCCTGACAAAGACGGTAAAGCTGGTTGGTAGGAAAATCAGTTAACAGCACGGCAAAATCCAGCCAAGGCATTTTTCCCTTCACCTTGTTATAATGATTGCTGATGTTGATGCCGCCAATCAATGCATCTTTGCCGTCAACAAGAACAATTTTGCGGTGCAGACGCCTGCCGATGTGCAAACTCAAACCCGAAAATAGTTTTCCGAAGAAGCGCACTTCAATGCCTGCACCGCGCAGATCGCTTACCAGCGTTTTCGAAAGATCGCCGGAACCATAAGCATCCAGTAAAAGATAAATTTTAACTCCCCTGTGTGCAGCGCGCAGCAATGCTTTGGCAACGCTTCTACCGGTTTCATCATTCAGGAAAATGTAGGTTTGAAAATGTATTTCATACACAGCAGCATCAATCAATGCCTCCAGCGTGTTGAAATATTCAGCGCCGCTGTGAACGAGCTTGAATGAATCCGTATGTATAACACGTTGCCTGCCCCCCATATCAGAAAATTCTTTGCGACAATTTAACCGCTAAATTTTTCGCGGGTTGAAGATAGTGTGCAATAGCATTGAACGCAATTACAAATCAATAAAGACTCCACCTCGTATGAACCCAAGCCTGTCATGGAACCGGAGAAATTAAATGAGCGAAGAAAAAGTGTTGGACTGTCCTCCATCGAAGAATATATTGAACTGATGAATGCAGGTTATTCTCCGAAAAAAAAGTAGTTACTGCACGAATTCAATGGCAAAAAAAACGGTAAGGCGAACCTTACCGTTTTTAAATTTTGAAAAAAACAAAATTATGCAGACACCAGCGTAATCGAAACCGGCTCGCTTACTGTAGAATCACCGGCTGCGGTTACTGCGAGAAACCAATAAATATAAGTTATCGTTGCACCGGTGTTATTGGTGTCAATAAACTTAGCCTTAGTTGGCGTAGCAACAAGCGTAGCGGCGGTTAAATCATTTGCGGTGGCGCGAAACACTTTGTTAAATTTAACATTGTTACGGTTGGTAACGCCCAGCGGCTTGCTCCATCTCCAGTCCACCTGGTTGCGGCTAAGTCCGCCCGAGTTCACCTGGTGAATGTTTCTAACCTGACCCAGCAAACCCTGAGGTGTGCGAGACGTTCTTACATCAAGGCCGCATGTGCCCATAATATTAACCATCAGCAACATGTCATTACCGGCAGCTTGCG
Source organism: Bacteroidota bacterium (assembly GCA_003151745.1). Lineage (GTDB taxonomy): Bacteria > Bacteroidota > Bacteroidia > AKYH767-A > 2013-40CM-41-45 > PALSA-967. The sequence goes on along the minus strand of PLYJ01000222.1, from coordinate 6,219 downwards.
AAGCAACCCCTGTTATATATTGCACCTCTGCTTTAATGAGGCTATAAGCCGTAGCAGATTTTTGGCGCAAATCAAGCAGGGCAGCTCTCCCGGTGCGGTTTCCCTTGGGGCCATACTTTGTGATGGCCGTGAGTAAATTAGTTTGCGCCGTAGTTAGGGTGTTCAAAGGCGGGCTCGGGGTTAGAAAATTTTGATTCCCGGTTTCGCCTTCAATTAGATTTCCTAAAAGCTCAGCATTCTTTGAGTAATTGTTCGGTTTCGAATCAATTACAATTTCTGGTACTATATTCATTAAATTATTTGGTTTTGAGACGTGTTTAGAGATGTACACAAAGAAGTCGTCTGTAATTCTTCGATCACCCATTATAACGAAAGCTGATTTTAAAAAGATATTACATAAAGCATCGCTTTCTTACAATAATCTTACAAATCGCTAAAAAATATGAAATTTTGAGGAAAAAAAATGTTTTTGTCTGTACAAAATATAATTATGTCTATACAAAAAGTAATTATGTCTATACACAATATAGTTTTGTCTGCTCAAAATATAATTTTGTCTGTACAAAATATAGTTTTGTCTGTTGTAAATGAAATTTTGTGTGCTGTAAATGTTCCCGCTGCGCAAGATTTTTTTAATCATGCGCTTTCAAACTTCATGCAATAAACCCTCCTTCAAACGTTAAAACCCGGTTAATTGACAGCTATTCAGCAATCAACGCTTTGCAGTCATAACAGAATCCACTACATTTGCCAACTCGGCTGAGCTCACGGCCGAAGCCTTATAAAAATCAGGATTATGATTAAGAAACTATTATTGTTATCAATGATTGCTTATTTCCCTCTATCGGTTTTCGCGCAAACCAAGCTTATTGAGAAAGTTGAAAAGAAAGGGGACGAAGTAATTATCCCTTATGAAAAGTATTTGCTGAGCAACGGGCTTACGCTTTTAATTCATGAAGATCATAGCGAGCCGATTGTGCATGTGGATGTAACGTATCACGTAGGCTCGGCACGCGAGGAAAACGGAAGATCGGGCTTCGCACATTTCTTTGAGCACATGATGTTTCAGGGATCACTGCATGTCGCAAATGAAGAACATTTTAAAATTGTTTCCAACGCCGGCGGAACCATGAACGGAAGCACCAATTCAGACCGCACCAATTATTTTGAAACACTTCCTGTTAATTATCTTGAAACAGCGCTTTGGCTTGAATCAGACAGGATGGGCTTTCTGCTTGACTCTGTGACAGGCCCAAAGTTTGAAGTGCAACGCGCCACGGTTAAGAATGAACGCGGACAAAGAATAGACAACCGCCCTTATGGAAGAGTGGATGAGAAATTAGGACAGGCTATATATCCCGCCGGTCATCCATATTCATGGCCAACGATAGGCTGGATAAAAGACCTTGATAAAGAGAATGTGGAAGATCTCCGCAAGTTCTTTCTTCGCTGGTATGGCCCGAACAACGCTACGCTTACTGTGGCAGGAGATGTGAACGCAAAGAATGTGGTTAGCCTGGTTGAAAAATATTTCGGTTCGTTGCCGCAATGCCCTGCTGTAAACAAAGTGCAACCTATGGAAGCGCATCTGGATGCTGACCGTTTTATTTCGTATGAAGATGTGATTCGTTTTCCGCAGTTAGTCATTGCATATCCGACAGTGGCTGCGCGCACCGAAGATGAGCCGGCTTTAGATGTGCTTGCAAACATTTTGGGAGAGGGTAATAATTCCTACTTCTATAAAAACCTTATTAAGAAACAGCTTGCTATAAGTGCCAATGCATCGCACCCCACAGAAGAGCTTGCGGGGCAAATGGAATTCTCAGTGCGCCCGATGCCGGGTCATGATCTGAAAGAAATGAAGAAGATCATCGAAGCGTCCATAGCAGAGTTTGAACAAAAGGGGCCAACGGAAGATGATCTTGAACGCTTTAAAGCAAAGTATGAATCCAGCCTCATCAATTCGCTTGCAAGCGTGAGCGGGAAAGCATCACAGCTTGCTTCTTTTCAAACATTCACCGGCAATCCGAACTATATACAAACGGAATTGAAGCGCTACCAGGCAATAACAACTGCTGATGTAAAAAGAGTGTATGAGAAATATATAAAAGGAAAACATGCTGTTTACCTGAGCGTGTATCCCAAAGGCAAAACGGAGATGAAATTGCAGGACGATAACTTCACTCCGTCTGACAACACAAATTCTGTTGCGGCAAGTGATCTTGTATATAAACGTCCTGCCAGCAGCTTTGACAGAAGCAAGCACCCTGTGCCGGGCGCTGCTCCCATGATGAAGGTTCCTGATTACTGGCAGGAAAACTATGCTAACGGCTTGAAACTAATAGGCGCAAAGAATGCAGAGATACCTGTTGTGACTTTGCAGCTTGCAGTGGATATGGGTCACAGGATGGAAACGGCAATGCCTTCAAAAGCAGGTATTGCTAATCTCACTGCGCAAATGTTGGATGAAGCAACGTTGCAGCACACAGCGGAACAACTTAGCGACCAGCTAGAAAAGCTTGGAAGCACCATTTCCATCCGTTCAGATAATAATTCCATTAATATAAATGTAAATACCCTTGTTAAGAATATTGACCGGACGCTGATGATTTTAAATGAGAAAATGTTTTCTCCTAAATGGGATACAACGGATTTCAACCGCATACATAAGCAAACGCTGCAAGCCATTGCCAATCAATCAACGCAGCCTTCCCTTGTTGCTGACAATGTTTTCCGCAAGATTATCTACGGCGATAAAAGCATCATGGCTATACCTGCCATCGGAACTACAGAATCGCTTAAAAGCATTACCGTTGACGATGTGAGAAATTATTACAACAGTTATTTTTCCCCTTCCATTTCTAATCTTGTTATCGTGGGCGATGTGGATAAAGATAAAATTCTTCCAAAGCTTACGTTCCTGAAAGATTGGAAAAAGAAAGAAGTAAAGCTGCCTGTTGAGGCTGCTGTTCCTGCCATGGAGACAACGAAAGTGTATGTCGTAAATAAAGACAATGCTCCGCAAAGTGAGGTACGCGTTGGCAATGTGTCCTTGGCTTATGACGCAACAGGCGATTACTACAAAGCCACCATCATGAATTATATTCTTGGAGGAGCTTTTAACAGCCGCATCAACCTTAACCTGCGTGAAAACAAAGGCTGGACGTATGGTGCGCGTTCTTCTTTCACCGGCGACAACTGGAAAGGCCCCTTTGCAGCAGGCGGAGGAATGAAAGGCGCTGCAACGGATAGTTCCATTGTGGAGATCCTGAAAGAAATCCGCAACTACCGCGACAATGGAATCAAAGAAGATGAGCTGACATTCACAAAAAATTCCATCAGCAACAACGAAGCGTTGAAATATGAAACGTCTGCACAGAAGGCAGCCTTTCTCCGCAGAATTATTTTCTATAACCTGCCAAAAGATTTCGTCACGCAGCAAAACCGGATTCTTAATTCAATGAGCGTATCTGCGGTTGATGAAATTGCAAATCAATACCTTCACCCTGAAGCCATGACAATCGTGGTAGTCGGCGATAAAAAGAATTTAGGCGAAGCGCTGTCGAAGCTCAACTATGAAGTTGTTTACCTGGATGAAGATGGAAACGTTAAGAAGTAAAGAATTTTAAAATCTTTACGCCACCAGCATGAATGACTTATAAATCTCATTCATGCTTGATTGCAAATCAATCAATGCATAAGGCAACTGATCTGCCCGTTTTTTCGAACAAAATATTAAAAACAATTCTCTTTATACTACACAAAGCTTGTTTTTTATTCTCACCTGCTATCTGCAACTTTGCATCCTATTTCCGAATAAATGAACCTGCCTGTTTTTCTCGATTATAATTCCACCACACCTATTGATGAGCGTGTGCTGCAGGAAATGCTGCCTTACTTTAGTCAAAAGTTCGGCAACGCTTCCAGCCGTTCACATGCTTTCGGATGGGAGGCAGAAGCGGCGGTTGATCTTGCACGGAAGCGAACGGCGCAACTGATCCATGCAGAACCGGACGAAATTATTTTTACATCGGGTGCTACTGAAGCTATCAACCTTGCACTAAAAGGTGCGTTTGAAAGCTATCGAGGTAAAGGCAATCGCATCATTACCGTTTCCACAGAACACAAGGCAGTCCTTGATACATGCAAGCATTTGGAACAAACAGGTGCAGCCATTACTTATTTGGGGGTTGACCGCGAAGGGCTGATTAATTTGAATGAATTGAAAAAATCGTTCACGGATAAAACAATTCTCGTTTGCATAATGGCTGCTAATAATGAAACAGGAGTATTGCAACCTATTCCACAAATTGCATCCATCACGCATGAGCATGGAGCAATCATGATGAGCGATACTTCGCAGGCATGCGGAAAAATAAATGTAGATGTGAATGATGGGGTCGATTTGCTCTGCATGTCGGCGCATAAAATATACGGACCTAAAGGCGTGGGTGCATTATATGTAAGAAGAAAAAATCCGCGTGTGTATCTTATAGCGCAGATGCATGGCGGCGGACATGAAAAGAATCTACGTTCAGGCACACTGAATGTTCCGGGCATTGTTGGTATGGGCAAAGCCTGTGAGCTTTCAGAAAAAGAAATGTGGGACGATGCTGCACGCTTGTCTCCATTGCGTACACGGTTGGAGCAGTTACTGTGCGATCTTCAAATGGTATATATAAATGGCAGCATCCGCAACCGCCTCCCCAACACAACCAATCTTTCTTTTGAAGGCATTGACGGCAACGAGCTCATTCGCGAATTGAAAGATGTGGCTGTGGCAACGGGTTCTGCCTGCACATCCGCTTTACCGGAACCATCGCATGTGTTATCAGCCATGGGATTGAGTAAACAGCTTGCACAATCATCTGTCCGCTTTTCGTTAGGCAGATATACTACAAAGGAAGAAATTGATTTTGCTGTTGAACGGGTTACAAAAGCAGTAATAAAGCTTCGAAGCTAAAAGATTAAGCTGCTATCTCTTCTTTCTCTTTCATCACCATTTCCGCATCCGGCTTGGATTCATCGGTAAGTGCCACCTTGCCGCGGTCTTTACGAACAACCCGTGAGTACAGCGAAAGCTTCTTATCGAAAAGGAAACGTAGAAATAGTTTTGTCCATGATGTATGTGAAAACAACGAATCATAATAAGAGGCAGCACCGCTTTTAATTTTCGGAAGCTTATTCCAGGGCACTGAAGGGAAATCGTGATGTTCGTTGTGATAGCCCACGTTGAAAGCAATGCTGTTGAGGACACCATAGTAGCTATATGTTTCCTGTGTGCCGCTAACAATGTAATGTTCCTGTATCCATCGTCCGCCGAGAGGATGCAACCCGACAGAAAAGAAAAAGCTGAACAGGAGATAGAAGAATGCCTTTGGCCCGAATAGCATATACATGGCAACACCAAAGCCAATGCATGCAAGCCAATTAAGAATCACCCATCCGTCAACCGGTTTTATCTCTTTCATTCTAAAAACACGTATTGCCTGGAAGACGGGATAGATAAGCAACCAGAAGGCTTTACCTATGAATGAATTTTTGATAAGCTTTGCTTCCCACAGATCAGGTAAATCAGCATCTAATTCATGAATGCCTTGAAAAGAGTGATGTTTGATGTGATAACGTTGAAATGAAACGGAGCTTGGAAACAACTGCGGCAGGTTGGCAAAGATGCCGGCTATGGAGTTCCATGCCTTCTTTTTGAAGAGGAGATTATGAGCACATTCATGAATCATCACGAACAAGCTGTGGTCTGCAAAGGCACCCAGCAAATAGGCAGCGCCTACAACCCACCACCATGAAATATCCCTTAACACCCATGCCATCACTACCTGAAAAGCTACCAAACCGATGATTGCAAGCACAGTGACAGGATTTCTGCCGATGAGATTACGGATTTCAGGATGTTCCTTCAGAATGTTCTTCGTGCGGATGCGATGCGGTTCGGGTTGTGTGGAATACACAAAATCGGTTGGCTCAGACATGCTTTGTTAATTGAATAGGGCGAAAGTACGCTTATTTTGTTAAAAATGAAAGTAAGTCGTAGGAATGGAGTTAAGCCTATCAATTTCAATTCATTTCCATCTATTTCACATAGTATATTTCCGAAATATTTAGAAATGAATGGAAATAAATAGAAATAGGTTCTATAAACCTCCACTTGAATTAATTTAAAGCCTGCAATATATCCTTAATACTAATCGCTAATATAAAACA
>PLYJ01000117.1 GCA_003151745.1 Bacteroidota bacterium | reverse complement strand
TCTAAATTTTGGGGAGCATTACAATAAATAGCGAACAGTGCCGTTCCTTTAGTAACTTTGCTGTTTAGCCCCGTAACAGGGGCATTGAATAAAGTATGAATAATTATCAGTTATTGATTGAAAAGTTGGATGCGTTTATCCGCAAATATTATAAGAACCAGCTTTTGCGCGGTGTCATCTATACGTTTACGCTTTGTCTTGCTTTTTATTTACTGGTTACCGCTTCAGAATATTTCGGGCATTTCAGCACTACGTTCCGCACGGTTTTATTTTATGTGTTTGTGCTGGGCAATGCCTTTGTGCTTGGCAAATATATTGTTGTTCCGCTTACGCATTTATATAGAATCGGTAAAATCATTTCGCATGAACAGGCTGCGCAAATCATCGGCATTCATTTCACAGAGGTAAAAGATAAGCTGCTGAATATTCTTCAACTGAAAAAACAAGCTGACAACAGCAACCTCGAACCGCAAACTTCAAACCTCCAGCTAATCGAAGCAAGCATCAACCAGAAAGCGAGCGAGCTGAAACCTATTCCGTTTGCCAATGCCGTGAACATGAATGAGAACAGGAAGTATGCTCGATACGCATTGATACCATTGTTGGCTTTTGTATTAATTCTCTTTGCATCCCCCAGCCTCATTAAAGACGGAACAAAACGACTGATGGCTCACAATACATATTTTGAAAAGCCTGCACCGTTTGTTTTTGAATTGCTGAACAAAGACCTGAAGACCGTGCAGCAAGAAGATTACCGGCTTGACGTGAAAGTAACAGGCAATGAAGTGCCCGACAATGCCTATATAGAAATTGATAACAACCAGTTTAAGCTGGAGAAGGATAACACGGTGAACTTTCACTATATGTTTAAGAACCTGCAGAAGAGTGTTTCGTTCCGGTTGCTTGGAGATGGTCATTACTCAAAGGAATATACATTGGAGGCCAATCCCAATCCCGTGCTGATGAATTTTGAAATCGCATTGGAATACCCTGCCTATATAAAAAAGCAGAATGAGAAAATTCAGAACACAGGCGACCTCGTTGTTCCTGCAGGCACGAAGGTGAGCTGGCTGTTCAACACCATGAATACGGATGCCGTGAAGCTTAGCTTCCAGGACACTACTATTTCTTTGAACCGCAGGGATGAAAACCATTTCAACTTCGTGAAACGCTTCATGAGGAATGATTCGTATTCCGTCAGCACGTCCAACGAGTTCCTGCATAGCAAGGATTCTATCCGTTATTCCGTTGCCGTTATTCCTGATATATACCCCAGCATCGGCGTGGATCAGCAGAAAGATTCCTTGTCGAGCAAGCGCACGTACTTTAAAGGTGTGATCAAGGATGATTATGGCTTTACGAAGCTGACATTTAATTATCGTTATCTGAAATCATCGGATAGCTTGCAGACTGATAAGAACAAGGTGTACAGCGTGCCGATCAATTTCAATAAGACCAGCACGCAGGATCAGTTTTTCTATCTGTGGGATGTGTCCGACATCAACGTGGCAGCAGGTGATGAGATTGAATACTTTTTTGAAGTGAGTGACAATGATGGATTGGCCGGCCCAAAGTCAACGCGCTCGCAAACGCAGGTGTTCAAAGCGCCTTCCATGAATGACATTGCAGAAAACACGGAAAAAAATAACGAAGCCATCAAAAGCGATTTGCAGCAAAGCATTGCCGAAGCGAAGAAGTTGGAAAAGGACATGAGCGACCTGAGCAAGAAGCTGCTGGACAAAAAAGAATTAAGCTGGGAGGATAAGAAGAAGGCAGAAGATATGATTCAACGGCAGAAAGAATTAGAAAATAAAATTGCAGATGTTAGCAAGAAGAATGAGAAGAATAACACGCAGCAGTCGGAATATAAAAATGTGGACAAGAACCTCCTCGATAAGCAGGCGCAATTGGAGGATCTCATGAAGAAGCTGATGACGGAGGACATGAAGAAGCTGATGGCCGAGCTTCAGAAAATGCTTGAACAGAGCGATAAGCAGCAACTGAAAGATCAGATTGACAAGATGAAGCTTTCCAGCAAAGACATGGAGAAGGAGCTTGACCGTTCTCTCGCTTTGTTCAAGCAGCTTGAGTTTGAACAAAAGTTGCAGGATAACATTGACAAGCTGAACGACCTTGCGAAAAAACAGGATGACCTGGGCAAGGAATCTGATAAGCAAGATGCTGATAAGAAAAGCCCGGAACTAAAAGATAAGCAGGACAGCCTCAACAAGATGTTTGACAAATTCAAGGATGACATGAAGGAGCTTGAAAAGAAAAACAGCGAGTTGGAGACGCCTAACAAAATGGATAAGACGGACGAGGAACAGAAGGACATCAAGAATGACATGCAGAATAGCGAGCAGCAATTAGGGGAGAGTAAGGCGGCTAAGGCAAGCAAGTCGCAGAAGAGCGCTGCCAAAAAGATGGAGCAACTGGCGCAGAAGATGGATAAGATGAAGGAGGGAATGAAGCAGGAACAGGAGGAAGAAGACATGGCTGCCTTGCGCGCCCTGCTTGAAAACCTGCTCAAGCTTTCTTTTGACCAGGAGAAGCTGATGACCGATCTTAAGACGATGGACATTAATAATCCGCAATACCTGAAAGCATCGCAGGAGCAGCGCAACCTGAAAGACGATGCCAAGATGATTGAGGATTCGCTTTTTGCTCTCAGCAAACGTGTTATTCAGATTAAGTCTATAGTTAATCAGGAGATAGGTACTATCAACCTGAATATGAGCAAAGCCCTTGATAATATGGAAGACCGCCAGGTGCCGCTGGTGAGAAGCAATGAGCAATATATCATGACGAGTACCAACAATCTTGCTTTGATGCTAAGTGAAACCCTCAGTCAGATGCAGCAGGCAGCAGCTAGCAGCTCGCCCAGCAACTCACCAGCCAGTGCAACATGCAAAAAGCCGGGCATGGGCAAACCTTCATCGGCAGGACAGCTTCGCAAAATGCAGCAGGAGCTTAACGCACAATTGCAAAAGATGAAAGATGGCATGAAGCCCGGTCCAAAGCCCGGACAAAAGGGGCAAACAGGACAGGGTGGCATGAGTGAAGAGCTTGCGAAGATGGCAGCACAGCAGGAATACATTCGCAATGAGCTGAATAAGCTGAATCAAAGTGAAAATAAGGACGGAAAAGGATCATTAGGCGACCTTGACCAAATGCAGCAAAAGATGGAAGAAACGGAGAAAGATATTGTCAACAAAATGATCACCGAGGAAACGATGAAACGCCAGGCAGATATACTTACACGCTTGCTGGAGTCGGAGCGTGCAGAGCAACAACGCGACCAGGATGAAGAGCGAAAATCGGAGGAAGCAAAAAATTATACACATCGTAACCCAAACGGCTTTGAGGAGTATAAACTTCTAAAGCAAAAAGAAGTTGAATTGCTTAAAACAGTTCCCCCGTCTTTAAGCCCGTATTATAAAAAGAAAGTTGACGATTATTTCCAAAATATAGAGAAATAGCATGCACAAAGTAGGTGAAAACAATATGATTGAAATAGCATCCAAGCCGGAGAGCCTGACCATTGTGGAGAACATGATTCACGAGGCTCGTAATAAATACAATGTGAGTGAAGACCTTTTCGGCAACATGCTTGTTGCTATTACCGAGGCAGTTACGAATGCCATTTATCACGGCAACAAATCAGACCCATCTAAAAAAGTGGGCATCATGTGTTCGTCAGATAACAACAATCTTTGCTGGACGATCACCGACCAGGGTGATGGTTTTGATTACTATAATCTTCCCGACCCGACTGCTCCTGAGAACTTAGAAAAAGAATGCGGTCGCGGCATTTTCCTCATGAAGCACCTCACCGACCAGTTGATTTTTGCGGAAAACGGTCGCGTGGTGGAGCTGAACTTCCGAATCTCAAATAACTAATCTACTTACTAATATATACAAATGTACGAATTACGAATTCGTGCCATTCGTATTCGTAGATCACTTTAAAAGTTCATCAATACTTCCCTGCGTAATCGGATGATAGTTCGGGCGCGCTTTGTCATAAATCTTTTTCGCCATTTCTTTTCCTTCCGGTGTTTTTGCAAGCTGCTGGTAAAGCGGCTTCACAAATTTTCTTCTGCCGACATTCTCTAAGAAGCTTTCAAGAGAGGGATAAGCAACTTTATATTGTGAAGGAATGACATGTTGGAACCATACAAACAGGATTTCAGAATTGCCTGATTTGGTAAAATGAAATGCCTCGTCCAGCTCCTTCATTTGCTTTAAAGAAAGCGAATCTGAAAGAGAGCGCAGGAAACGAATCCATTCAAATGCAGTAAAGCTTTTTGTTTCCAGCTTTGATGGAGCGGTGCCATTTTTGAAAGCCGTTACCTCTTTATCAACGTGGTTGAATTTAGAGGATTCAATCTTCACCATGTTGGAAGGAATGCCTGGACCGTAAATCCATTTCTCAATATCAATCTTTTTGGCGTCGGCACTGTCGTCTTTAATTAATTCACTTTTGTACTCACTCAGGAATTGTTCTGTCGTGATGGAATGAAACTTATGCCTTTCAAAATAACTTTTCAAAAAGGTGTCGAGCTTTTCTCTGCCTATTGTTTTCTCAATAAGAAGTAAAAGATTGTTGCCTTTTTCATAAGCCACATCCGTCATACCATCATCAGGATCGCGGCCATCGAGCTGAAGCTTAAGGTGTGTATCTATGCTTGTATCACCGAGGTCGGCAACGGTTTCACGCAAGTCTTCCTGTCCGAGAATCTTTTGCATGTCGTCAAAGTCTTTTCCATACAATGCTTCCATGATTCTGTTTTCGAAATACACGGTGAAGCCTTCATTCATCCAGAAGTCATTCCAGGTGGCATTAGTAACCAGGTTGCCGCTCCAAGAGTGGGCAAGCTCATGTGCAACAAGAGAAGTGAGCGAGCGGTCGCCGGCGAGAATAGTTGGAGTAGCAAACGTAAGCCGCGGATTTTCCATGCCACCGAATGGAAAGCTGGGCGGCAACACGATCAGATCATACTGCCCCCATGCATAAGGTCCGTAAAGCTTCTCTGCTGCATCCACCATCTTTGGCAGATCGGCAAACTCATATATAGCTTTATTAATGGTAACCGGCTCTGCATAAACACCCGTGCGCTTGTCGAAAGGATGAAAAACAAAATCACCGACAGCCAATGCAAGCAGATAAGCAGGTATGGGTTGCGGCATGTTAAAATGATACATGCCGTTTTCGCTTGCCTTTGTCGGGTTCTCCGCACTCATCACAGCCATCAACCCTTGCGGAACTTGTACCTTAGCTGAATACGTGAAACGTATGCCCGGACTATCCTGGCAGGGCACCCATGTGCGCGCAAGAATGGCCTGGCTCTGCGTGAAGAGGAAAGGGAATTTCTTTCCCGCCGTTTGCTCCGGCGTTAGCCATTGCAAAGCTGCAGCATCTGCGCTGGTAGAATAATAGATAGTGAGCTTGCGGGTGGAGGAAGTGCAGTTTATTGTAAGAGGACGACCAAGAAATTTTACTTCGTCTCCAAGCTGAAATACTGCCGGCTTATCATCCTCAAGCATGACACGCTTAATGTCGAGTCCTTTTGTGTCGAGAATGATATGAGTAGCGTTCTCTTTCATCTCAATATCGCATGTTGCCGTGCCGGACAGCATCTTTTTGTCAAAGTCAACGGTGATATTCAGGTCAAGATGATTTACCACAGCCTCATCAGGGCGGCCAAATGAATGGGGATCTTTCATAAAATCAGATTTGAGATTTGATCCCGCACGTGCGGGATGAGATGTAAGATTTGCGGGTTGTTGATGGCAGCATACAAGGAAACTTAGGGAGGCAAGCAGCGCAATGCGATTCAGCATAGATTTTTTTAAAGGGCTGCTAATGTAAGAAGAAAATAAAACTACATTTTCGTTGATCACTAAAATCATTTCACCACAGAGATAGTCTAAATATCGAATTACAAATTACAAAATTCGGGATTCACTATTTGAAATTTATTCTCAGTGTCTTTGCGTCCATGTGGTTTAAACCCGAAACATATTTGTAGTTTTGCTACAACATTTTTTAAATCCCAATCAGTGTGATTAAAGAACAGGACGTTGCGCCTTCACGAAGCACCAATATTTCTTCTTCCGAGCAATCTCAGCTTAGAAGAAATGAAGCGCTTGATTATCATTCGCAGGGCAGGCCCGGAAAGATTGAAGTGATTCCTACAAAACCATACAGTTCCCAACGTGATCTTTCCCTCGCATATTCTCCCGGTGTTGCCGAGCCATGCCTGCGTATAGCAGAAAATAATGAAGACGTATATAAATATACTGCGAAAGGAAATCTTGTTGCCGTCATCTCCAATGGTACGGCAGTGCTTGGTCTCGGCAACATTGGTCCGTTAGCCGCAAAGCCTGTCATGGAAGGGAAAGGGCTTCTCTTTAAAATCTTTGCAGACATAGATGTATTCGACATTGAAGTTGATGAATGCAATGTTGATGAATTTGTGAGAACGGTAAAAGCGATAGCTCCCACTTTCGGAGGAATCAATCTCGAAGACATTAAAGCGCCTGAATGTTTTGAAATCGAGAAACGCCTTAAACAAGAACTTAAAATACCCGTCATGCACGATGATCAGCATGGCACGGCAATCATCTCTGCAGCTGCATTATTAAATGCGCTTACGGTGGCGAAAAAGAAAATCGGCGACGTTCATATTGTAGTGAGCGGTGCAGGGGCTTCCGCTATTTCATGCGCAAAACTTTACCTCTCACTGGGTGCTGATAAAAAGAAAATGGTTATGTTCGACAGTCACGGAGCCATCACTGCCGACAGGGCTGACCTTGATGAGAACAAAACACTCTTTGCAACCACCAAAAAGTATAGCTCGCTGGCGGAAGCTCTTAAAGGTGCAGATGTTTTTCTCGGGTTATCAAAAGGAAATATTTTGAATGGCGAGATGATCAAGGCTATGGCAAAGCATCCGATCATATTCGCTCTTGCTAATCCCGATCCTGAAATCCCATACGATGAAGCATTGGCAGCACGCCCTGATGCCATTATTGCAACCGGCCGTTCTGATTTTCCTAACCAGGTGAATAACGTGCTTGGCTTTCCATATATATTCCGTGGTGCATTGGATGTGCGGGCAACACAGATCAACGAAGAAATGAAGCTGGCAGCCGTTAAAGCCATCGCTGATCTCGCCAAAGAACCGGTTCCGGAAATTGTAAATATTGCCTACAACAAAAAGAATATTGTTTTTGGTAAAGAATACTTTATTCCCAAGCCGCTCGATCCAAGACTGATCACCACTGTCGCTCCTGCAGTTGCACGCGCCGCCATGGAATCAGGTGTAGCGCAATCACCCATCAGGAATTGGAGCGTTTATGCTGAAGAGCTCAGCAAGCGGTTGGGACATGACAATAAGCTCATACGCATAGTTACCAGCAAAGCGAAACAAAATCCGCAACGTGTTGTTTTTGCCGAAGCAGATAATTACAAAATTCTTAAAGCTGCGCAGATCGTGCGTGATGAGGGCATTGCAAAGCCCATCCTGCTTGGCAATGCTGATAAGATCAGAAGATTAATTGAGGAGAACCAGCTTGATCTTGGTGACGTGACAATCATTGATCCGAGAAAAGAAGATGAGAAACGTGCGGAATTCGGAGAGCTGTTTTTTAAGAAAAGAAAACGCAAAGGCTTTAATCTATATGAAGCGAGGAAAGCAATGGCAGAGCGAAACCACTACGGAGTGATGATGGTGGAAACGGGTGAAGCAGATGCTCTCATTTCAGGATTGACGAGAAAGTACAGCGATACCATCCGCCCTGCCTTGCAGATCATCGGCACGCAGGAGGAAGTGAAGAAGGTTGCCGGCATGTATATAATGATCACCAAGAAGGGGCCGCTCTTTTTTGCTGACACCACCATCAACATCAATCCCACAGCAGAAGACCTTGCCGAGATAACCATTCTCACAGCATGGGCAGTGCAGCAATTTAATTTCAAGCCGCGCATTGCACTGCTTTCGTTTTCAAATTTCGGTTCTACGAATGATGCCGCTGCAAAGAAGGTGAGCGATGCTGTGGCAATACTGCACCAACGATTTCCGGGAATGATGGTGGACGGAGAGATGCAGGCTAATTTTGCACTTAACACCAAGCTGCTGAGCGATAATTATCCTTTCAGCGAATTGACTGAAGACGGTGCCAACACCCTTATATTCCCAAATCTTGATTCCGGAAACATTGCTTACAAGCTGCTACAGGAAGTAGGTTCAGCAGAAGCCATTGGACCCATATTGCTCGGATTAAAAAAATCTGTTCACATTCTGCAGCTTGGAAGTTCCGTGAGGGAAATCGTAAATATGGTTACTATTGCTGTGGTGGATGCGCAGTCGAGGAAGAGTAAATAAAAACAGATATGAGTATTGAGACGTGAGATATGAGACCCGCACTTCGGGGATCAAAATCTCAAATCTCAAATCTCAAATCTCAAATCTTATATTATGTACAACCATCTTGCAGGTAAGCTATCAGAAAAGAATCCTGCCTTTGCAATTCTCGAATGTAATGGCGTCGGGTTTCATATCAATATTTCACTGCATACTTTTTCAAATCTCGGCAATGAGGAATTTTGCAAGCTATATACGCACCTGCAAATTACGGAGGATGCGCAAACACTTTGGGGTTTTGCTGATGAAGACGAACGAAAACTATTTCGTCAATTGATTTCCGTTTCGGGAGTTGGTTGCAATACTGCTCGCATGATGCTTTCATCCATGTCGCCGACAGAAATTCAGGAAGCGATTATGGCAGAAAACTTTGTGAGGCTTAAAAGTATTAAAGGTATCGGAGAAAAAACCGCACAGCGCATTATCATTGATCTCAAAGACAAAGTAAAAAAAGAAGGTGTGTTTATGCCCGGTATAACTTCCAATTTAAAAGTGCGGGCGGAAGCAATATCAGCGCTTACATCACTCGGCTTTTCAAAACCTGCCGTGGAAAAAACAATAGACTCCATATCCAGAAACAGCGACAGTGCCATCACTGTTGAAGCCCTTATCAAATCGGCGCTTAAAACGCTTTAACCTTTATTCGTTCCCGTTAAGACCTGCTCATTGTTATTACTGACTGAAATGCTATGGGATTTTCATAGAATCAGTGTTTTGCTTAACGGAGAGACGTTTCTTTAAAAAACATGATCAGCTTTTTTCAAAAACAGATGGGGTTTTCTAAAAAACATGATCGGTTCTGTTTTAAAACTGATGAGTTTTTACAAAATATGATCTGCTTTTTTTAAAAACAACACCCTTTTTTATGCAAAACACTGCTTTTATTTATATATAATATGTAAGAAAAGAAGGCTTTTAGTAAGAAATATATATCATAAAGTGCATTTGCGACGCGCATTTGCAGTTTTATAAAATGCAATGCTATTTTTTTGATGTAAGAAAAGGTCGATTATGTCCAAGCTAATAATTATGGTGGTGGTGTCAGGTTTCCCGAGGCTGACGCTTTCTATATTACTGACACTGTCAGGAATCCCGCACGTGCGGGACTGACGGCACAGAAACAGAGAAATAAGGTAATAAGGTTTGAGTGTGCGATGCGCATATTTTTACTAAGGTTAAAAACAAATCAGTTTTGAGGATATTTCATTGCCAAACCAATCTTTCTTCACGATGTATTTCGAATAAGACACCGTTTTCCGCAAAAAAGAGTGTTTAACTCTATAATTACAATCCGTCTGATGCTTGGAAACAACCAATTTTATCTATTTTAGCCTCCTTCAAAAAAATGTTAACAATATCACAATAAATTTCAATAAATTCTGTTCTACTTAATCTCTTCTAAAGTAATCACGACCTGATCCCATACATGGAATAAACCTCTACCCAACTATTTTAAAATAAGTTTTCTTGAAGGCATTTTTTAAATACCTTTTCGGGATAGGTATGGTTTTGTTCGTTCTCACATGGGTATCGGGGGCGGGGACTGCATTTTCCGCTTATATACCTTCTTCTGAGGAGACCGTTGCCGCTCCTTTGGACACCGACTCATTGCATTATCCCATTCACGACCGTTACGGCGACCCGCTGAGCAACCCGGATAATAATCCGCTTGATTTAAAAACTCCTTCCAATGTTAAAACGGATGTTCAATACAACCGCGACGAAAACCAATACGATATAAATGAAAAGATGGGTACGCTGGATTACCGCCCTCCTTCTTACATGACCTTTGATGAATACGTGGCCAGCCAGTATAAAAAATCCACGCATGACTACTGGCTGACGCGCGCGAATGAAGACGATAAGCTGAAAAACCCCGGCCGTCTCATTGCACCTATTAAGATACCGGGCAAAGCATTTAAAAACATTTTTGGCACGGACGTGATTGATATACGTCCGCAGGGATCGGCTGAATTAATTTTTGCGCTCAACGTGGCTAAAAACAGCAACCCTAATTTGCCTGTAAGTCAGCAGACGGTTTCCACGTTCGACTTCAAGGAAAAAATACAGATGAATGTGACGGCTGCTATCGGCGATAAAATGAAGCTTGCCACCAATTACAACACGGAAGCTACGTTCGATTTCGAAAATAAAATGAAGCTGCAATATACCGGTCATGAAGATGAGATCATCAAGGATATAGAGGCCGGCAATGTTTCGCTGCCGCTTACAGGCACCTTGATAACAGGCAGCCAGAGCCTGTTTGGAATTAAAACGCAGCTTCAGTTTGGCGCGTTAATGGTTACTTCCATCTTCTCGCAGCAGAAAGGAAAATCGTCCACCATTACCGTTCAGGGCGGTGCGCAAACAACCAATTTTGATATAAAGGCTGATCAGTATGAAGCAAACAAGCATTATTTCCTTGCCCAATATTTCGCCAATAATTATGACTTTGCATTATCAGAAACTCCCATCATCCGTTCAAACATAACCATTACCAAGGTGGAAGTGTGGGTGACCAATAAAACAGGGGTAACTACCAACACACGGAATGTTTTCGCTTTCATGGATCTGGGTGAAAATTCTCCCGATTCTACCCAAACAATGGTTCATTCGAATAATATATCAGCTGTACCTTCAGATAGTGCAAACAATTTATTGAGTTACATTGAACCGGGCGGTGTTTCGGATACGAGCTTTCGCAACATTTTTAATGGTTCAAGCTTACTCGCGCCTTTTGGACCTACCTATAATTTCACATCTTCCAAAAACTGGGAAAAGGTAGAGAATGCGCGGTTACTTGGGCCCACTGAATATACTTTTAATGCCCTGCTGGGATATATATCGCTCAACCAGGCGCTTAATTCAGATGAAGTGCTGGGAGTGGCTTTTCAATATACCATAGACGGGGTGCCGCACCAGGTGGGTGATTTTTCTACGGACGGTATTACCCCTCCCAATGCCTTGTTTGTGAAGATGCTTAAAAGCACCATCACCAACACGCACCTGCTGATGTGGCAGTTGATGATGAAAAATATATATGCCCTGAATGCATATAACCTCAGCGCAAAAGATTTTCAGTGTGAAGTGCTTTACCTGGACGACCAGCTTGGCACAAGAATAAATTATATGCCCCAGGGATGCAGCGTGGTGAAAGGCATACGCCTCATCAAGCTGCTTAACTTAGACAGGATGAATATCAATCACGATCCTTTCCCCGACGGCGTGTACGATGTGCTGGACGGCATAACGATAAACCTTGCCAACGGCAGGATCATATTTCCTGTGCGGGAGCCATTTGGCTCCTTTCTGCATAGTAAATTTGTAAACAGCACGTGTGCATCAATTGCTGATAAGCAACTTGCGAATAAATACTGCTTTCAGGCCTTGTACGATTCCACCAAGTTTGAGGCGCAACAGGAGCCGCAGCTAAATAAATTTTCTTTGCGCGGAAGCTATAAGGGATCGAGCAACTCCGACATATCGCTGAATGCGGTAAATATTGCACCGGGGTCTGTTACGGTAACAGCCGGCGGCATTGTGCTGAAGGAAAATGTGGACTATACCGTTGACTATACACTGGGCAGGGTGAAGATTATTAACCAGGGTTATCTCAACTCCAACACCCCGCTCAAGATTAATCTGGAAAGCAATTCGCTTTTCAATATACAAACCAAAACATTGTTGGGAAGCCGGTTTGATTATACAGTGAATAAGAATTTTACACTGGGCGGCACCATTCTTCACCTGAGTGAACTGCCGCTTACGCAGAAGGTAAGCATCGGCGATGAGCCTATCAGCAATACCATTTGGGGACTGGATGGAACGTATCGGACCGATTCGCGCTTTCTTACCAAGATGGTGGATAAGCTTCCTTTCATTGCTACCAAAGAACCATCCAATGTTACTTTAACAGGGGAGTTTGCCGATCTCATCCCCGGTCATGCCACTGCCATTGGTTCATCAGGCACTTCATATATAGACGATTTTGAAGGCGCTGTTACTCCGCTTGACATAAAAAATCCGGGTGGCTGGTATCTCGCTTCCACTCCACAGTTCCAGAGCGATCTTTTCAAAGAGGGAAACCTCAGCAATGATCTTAGTTATGGATATGAAAGGTCGCTTTTTGCATGGTATATTATTGATCCATTGTTTCAGCAGCAGATCAGCGGCCTCACTCCTGCTAATATTACAACGACTGCAATGAACAACAATTATGTAAGGGAAGTGCCGCAGACTGAAATTTTCCCGAATCAGTCGTCTGCTGTTCCCACTGCCATCACTTGCTTCAACCTGGCCTTCTATCCTAACCAAAGAGGACCCTACAACTATGATACAACTCATTTAAAATCAGACGGAACTTTTAGTGATCCGTCAAGCCGCTGGGGAGGCATCATGCGCAGGGTTGAAACCAATGACTTTGAAGCAGCAAATATTGATGAGCTGGATTTTTGGATGATGGATCCATTTAATGAAGACAATCCGGCGAGCCATTATGACCCCACCGCGGGCGGCGACTTGTATTTTAATATCGGAGACATTTCGGAAGATATTCTAAGGGACTCGCATAAGAGCTTTGAAAACGGATTGCCTGCAGCTACCAATAATTACACAGCTGGGCAATCGGTGTGGGGCAATTATCCGGAGATACAATCCGTTGTCAATGCTTTTGATAATGACCAGTCAAGCCGCGCACAGCAGGATGTGGGGCTTGACGGATTGGGCGATGCGCAGGAGCGGACATTTTTCATCCAGTATCTTAACTCGCTCAAAAACTCTTTTGGTGCCAACTCACCTGCTTACTTAAACGCTTTGAATGATCCTTCAAGCGACGATTATTCTTATTTCCAAAGCAACACCTATAACAATGAGAATGCGCAGCCGCTGCAACGGTACAAAAAATACAATGGCATGGAGGGCAACTCTCCCGTTCCGCCAACTGTTGACGGCTACACCGCCACTGCCACGAACATACCGGATGCCGAAGACGTGAACCGCGATAACAACATGAATGAAACGGAGAGTTATTTTCAATACCACGTAAAGCTGAATCCGCAAGGAATGGTTGTCGGGCAAAATTATATTGCCGACATGATCACCTCTTCCGTACAAGGGCAGCCGGGCAAAATCGTGAAGTGGTATGAGTTTAAAATTCCGCTGCATCAGCCCGACAGAACGGTAAACGGCATCCAGGATTTTAAATCCATCCGTTTCATCAGAATGTTTTTGAAGGGGTGGCAGGACTCCGTAATATGCCGCATGGCGCAGCTTCAGTTTGAACGCAGCAACTGGATAAAATATGACAACAGGCTGCCCGAACCGAGCGGATATATAGCTCCTGAATTTCCAGGCAATACGACTTTTGACGAAAGCGCCGTAAGTATTGTGGAAAACGGAAACCGCCAGCCTATCAATTATGTTTTACCTCCCGGCATTGTGCGCGCTGTAGATCCAACCACGCAGACACTGGTGCAGTTAGATGAAGCCTCTCTATCATTGAAAGTTTGCAATCTGCTGGATGGCGATGCGCGTGCCGTTTATAAAAATCTGCAGCTTGATATACGAAAGTACGGCAGGCTGCAAATGTATGTTCATGCAGAGGGATCAGGAACTTATTTGGATGCTTTGAAAACAGGCGATCTTAGCGCCTTCATCCGCATCGGAAGCGACTTTACTGACAACTATTACGAATACGAAATACCGCTCACCTTCACCCAGGCAGGTCAAAATGATCCTAACCTGGTGTGGCCCACTGCCAACGACATTGACCTACAGCTTGCCGAGTTAGTGACTGTAAAAGAGCAGCGCAATGTAGCTGTTGCCAATGGTCAGTGGAGCCTCGTTCTTCCTTATTCTTATCCTCTTCCAAACGGAACAATCATTCGTATAACAGGCACTCCTAACCTGGGCAATGTGCAAAACATTATGATCGGTATCCGCAATCCGCTTAAAGGACCTTCACGTCCAAATGACAACGGGGCTTCGCTTTGCGGGGAAGTGTGGTTTGATGAATTGCGACTTACTGATTTCAACGAGCAGGGCGGCTGGGCGGCTAACCTGCGCGTGGCTGCCAAGCTTGCCGACTTGGGCACCGTAACGCTTGCCGGCAATCATAGTTCAATTGGCTTTGGAAGCCTTGAATCAACAATGAGCTCGCGCAGCTTGTCGGAAACATCAGGTTATGACTTTTCCACTAATTTAGAATTAGGAAAATTCCTTCCTAAGAAATCGGGCATTCATATTCCGTTCTTCTTTGGTTATTCCGAAACGTTCATCACGCCCGAATACAATCCACTTGATCCTGATGTGGCCCTTACCACAGCGCTGGATGCCGTTCCCACTGCGCATGAAAAGGATTCTATCAAAAATGCGGCGCTCGATTATACGCTTCGAAAGAGCCTGAACTTTACCAATGTGAAGAAGACAAAAACCGGCAGCGGCAAGCCTCATATATACGATGTGGAAAACCTCACGCTTTCGTATGCTTATACCGAAGCGCTGCACCACGATGTAAATGTCGAGTACGGCATTACCACTACAACGAAGGGAAGCATCGGGTATAACTTCACGAACTCACCTAAAAATGTAACTCCGTTCAGTAAATCAAAATTGTTTAAATCCAAGTATCTGCGTGCCATTAAGGATTTCAATTTCTACTACGCTCCCTCCACTATTGCCATTCGTTATGACCTGGAGCGTGATTATGCAGAAACACGCCTGCGAAATATCAGCGACTTAGCTATTCCTGAGGAGCCTACCTTCAACAAATCGTTTTTTATGAACAGGTCGTATAATTTAAAATACGACCTCACTAAATCATTGAAATTTGATTTCACATCCAATGCACAGGCAACCATTGATGAGCCGCAAGGTGCTATTGTCACACAACAACAACGCGATACGATTTATAGAAACTTGCTTAGCGACGGGAGGCTTACCAACTATCATCATAGCGCTAATCTCAATTACACGGTGCCGCTCAGCAAATTTCCGCTCGTGGACTGGATCACGCTCACCGGGCGTTACGGCGCTGACTATGGCTGGCTGGCCGGACCGTTAGTGGCCGACTCACTGGGTAATATTGGTCAAAGCCCTAACCGCAACACCATTAACAATGCACAAAATGAATCCGTGAATGGTCAGTTTAATATGGTTACGCTGTACAACAAAATCGCTTACCTCAAAAAACTCAATACGCAAGCACCCGTAGTGAAGCCAAAAGTGCCTTTCAAACCCAAACCCGAATTCTTCAAGCCAAAGAACGCTGCCGATTCATTAAAGCTAAAGCTGTATAACGATTCACTACGAAGAGCGCACAATCCTTTCATTCCCATTGCAGCCACCCTTGCAAGGATTGGCATGAGCGTGAAATCGGTTAGCTTCACCTATACTGAAACCAATGGCATGTCATTCCCGGGATTTAATAATACACCAAGTTTCCTTGGCAACTCATGGGGAGGCAGCATACCCTCGCCGGGGCTTGACTTTGTGGCTGGCAGTCAGAACGAGAATTTATTTAAAAAGCGATTTGTCCAAAATGGCTGGCTGGGAGATCCGACAAACCCTCTGGAAGACACAGCGTTGAATGCACCGTTTTCACGTACACATTTGCAAAATTTTTCAGCGCGCGCTACTGTTGAGCCGGTGAAGAATTTTAAAATCGAACTTACTGCCAACCGTAATTATTCTCTTAACCACACAGAATACTTTAGATTTGATTCAGCCTCGAATAGCTTCCAATCGTTCAGTCCGTTGGAGAGCGGAAATTTTAGTATGAGTTTTCTTTCATACAACACGGCATTTGTAAAAGATAACAGTGACTATTCCAACAAAACTTTTCAGACTTTTTCAGATAACCGCATTGCCATTTCTGCTGTGCTTAATAAACAAAATCCTGCCTCGCGGG
This sequence comes from Bacteroidota bacterium, assembly GCA_003151745.1. Lineage (GTDB taxonomy): Bacteria > Bacteroidota > Bacteroidia > AKYH767-A > 2013-40CM-41-45 > PALSA-967. The sequence continues at coordinate 14,962 of PLYJ01000117.1, read as the reverse complement.
GCATTACTAGCTCAGGCCCTAATACCGGTTTTTATGATGGCTATGGTCCCGACCAGCAGGACGTGCTTACCATGGCTTTCCTCGCTGCTTATGCAGGAAAAAGTACCGGAAGTGTGGGCACAAACGAATTTCCTGCCATTCCAATGCCTAACTGGCGCATCACGTATGACGGGCTTTCCAAGCTTCCCGCCTTCCAAAAGATATTTTCCAATGTAAACTTATCCACCGGCTATCGTTCTGCCTATTCCGTTGGCGGGTTTGCACAAAACCTGTTATATGCCGCACCGGGAGGCTATCCCATTGCGCGCGATGATACCGGCAACTTCATTCCTCATTATACCTTTCAACAAATCAGCATCGCCGAGCAGTTCAGTCCCCTTCTTGGCATAGATGTGCAATTAAAAAACAGCATGTCAGCCCGCGTTGAGGTGAAACAGGACCGCACCGTTTCACTTTCTTTTGCCAACGCACAGGTTACAGAAATACGCGGAACAGAATATGACTTCGGCGCAGGCTATCGCATTCATAAATTCAAAATACCTTTCAAGCTCTTTGGCAATAAGCCATTGAATGGTGATCTGGATTTAAAAGTTCAGTTTGATATTCGTAACAACACCACCATCATCCGCCAGCTCGACCTGAACACTAACCAGCCTGTAGCCGGAACAGAGATCGAAGCTATTAACATCTCCGCTGATTACATTGTCAATCCGAGGTTCACCGTCAAGGTCTTTTGGATTTCAACCATCAACACTCCTTTTGTATCGCTCGCTTATCCAACGGCAAACACCAATGCAGGATTTAGCTTGCGGTTTTCGCTGGCACAGTAAATCAGTCGGCAGTCGGCAGTCATCAGTCGGCAACAGTCCGTAAATATAATTCAGAGCGGACTGCCAACTGCGGACTGCGAACTGCAAACTTCTTTTACTACTTTTGGCAAAAATTTCCCCACTATGAATTTTCCAGCAGACATTAAATATACCCACGACCACGAATGGATCAGGGTGAATGGTAAAGAAGCCACCATCGGCATCACCGATTTCGCGCAAGGCGAGCTTGGCGACATCGTTTTCATTGACATCAGCAAGGACGGCGAAACGGTAAACGCGGGAGATATTTTCGGAACCGTGGAAGCGGTGAAAACAGTTTCTGATTTATTCATGCCCGTGTCAGGAAAAATTCTGGAAGTGAATAAAGGATTAGAGAAAACTCCTGATGCAGTAAACAAAGATCCGTATGGGGCAGGGTGGATGATCAGGATAGAACTCACCGATCCCTCACAAGTGGATAAGCTCATGACTGCTGACGCTTACCAGTCGCTGGTGGCTCACTGATTTTTATGCTTGCTGAAAACGAATTTATAAGCCGACGGAAGAAGCCTTCAGTCCTCAGTCGGCAGTTTGCAGTTAGCACGGAAGTTTGTTCACTGAGGACTGCAGACTGCCAACTGTGGACTGCAAATTTCTACCATGTTTCTTAAATATAACATCGCAGCCATTGCTTGGGCAGCCGTCGTGATGGCGCTTTGCGGCATTCCCGGCAACGATCTTCCGCAGCTTACTTTTATTGAATGGATGCAGCCGGACAAATTTGTACATCTTTTTATGTTCGCTCCGTTAAACTACCTGCTCATCAGGGGGTTTGGAAAACAAACTTCCTTTAGCGCTCTCAACCGCTCTCCGAAAATGTATGCCACCATCATTAGCATTCTCTATGGCATACTGACTGAAGTGCTACAGAAGATACTTTTCATCGGGCGCACATGCGACGTGCGAGATGCTGCCGCCGATGCCCTCGGCGCTTTCTGTGGAATCTTACTTTTCAATTTTTTGACAAAGAGAAAAAACGCGTCAGCCTGAAGCCCTCTTTTTAATGCAGGAAACCGACCAAAGATTGCCGGTAACTACGTGATAGTTACCGTTCCCTATTCCGTGTTTACCTGTAATCACAGTTTAGTTACCTTTCCCTATTCGGTAATTACCGGTAAACACACCATAGTTACCGCTCCCTATTCCGTAACTACCTGTAACCACATGGTAGTTACCGTTCCCTATTCCATAGTTGCCGGTAATCACAGTTTAGCTACCTTTCCCTAAAGTATAGTTACCTGTAATCACATAGTGGCTACCTGTCGAAATTATTTGGTTACAGGTAATCTTTGGTCTGTTGCCATTGAAAAAGTAGTATTTAATAGAAAAAAGTGGATGTTTCATACTAAAAAGTGCGTTCATCAGGGTGACCGGAGAGTGATTAATGAAGGTGTTTTCATGGATGGAGTGAAGAAGATGGTAGTTGCTATTACTAAAAAGAGTGTTTTATTTAATTTCATGGAAGTTAAACGAAACATGAAAAGCCCAAGATTACAAAAATCCAGTACAAATGGAAATCAAACAAAAAACATGTCACGCAGCTAATTCATTGCTATGCCACTATATGTAATAATATGCGAATCATTACTGCTATGGCAGGCTGTTCTAAACAAAGTATAATTGTAGATATAGATAAGGTGTGGATATTATTTTTATCTTTATCTAATCAAAATGGAGATAGGAAGCTTTTTGTTAAATATATAGGATTATGAACAAAGAAAATATATTTGTAAAGTTTACAAAACGCGAGAAGCAAATAATAAAGATACTAATGAAAGAAGTTTGCAGTAGGAAGGTACTTGCAGCCATGCTTGTTCTTTCTATAAGTACAATTGATGCGCACATGCGAAGCATCCATCAAAAAACAAATACCCATAATACAGCCGGAGTAGTGAAATTCGCTTTTGAGAACCCTTCCACCTTGCTTTGATTAAAAGGAGAGCGGGCATATTGTTTCTGTCATAAATGTTTATATATGATTAAAAGTAATTAGGTAGTTCTACCTAATTACTTTAGGGTATATTTAAACCTGGAAGTACGCATTACATTTACACCCTTATGAAAACAATCGTTGGCGTAAAAACAAAATCATCAGGATGTTGAAATGTTTGAGTTTATGAGTAAAGCCAAAGCAACGTCTTTTCTCAAATCTGATTGGTTAATATGAAAGCACACATAAAACTACACACATGAAAGCCTTGGATAAGGAAAGGCCGCCTACACTCGATGAACTAGAAACTATTCAGGATGCATTCAGCCTCTTAAACTCAGAGCTATTTGAAAGCAAACTGCCTGATGTTATCTTCACGCTTGTCCGGTACAAAAAATCACGAGGTCATTTTTATGTCAAAGAGTGGAGTTTGAAAGGCGATCCTAAAACCAGTATCCACTGTATTAACCTGTCACCGACCCACTTGGGCGCATCAAACAAAACTATCATTCAAATATTGGCACATGAAATGACTCACCTCTGGCAGCAAGAATATGGTAAGCCATCAGGATTCGGTTACCACAACACCGAATGGGCTGAAAAAATGCTTGCCATCGGTCTTCAACCAGTCTCGCTCCATCATCCGGGAGTTATGACCGGACAAAATATAACTGACCGGGTTATTCCAAAAGGGAAATTCGATCTTTTAATTAATGACTCGTCTTTCAACATAAAATATTTTGTCAAAGAAACGATTAAAGAAAAAGGAACGAAAGAAAAAAAACAAAAGACCAAATATACCTGCCCTTCATGCCAATGCCATCTGTGGGGCAAGCCAAACCTGCACATCGAATGTGGCGATTGCCATTCCAAATTCGAAGAAGAAGGGCTTGCTGACGACCTTAAAAAAGTAAGACAATTATATCGTACGATATAATTTAACTAAATCTAATATGAAAAAAATCATACATCTGCTCATCTCATTTCTTAACCTCGCATTTAGATTTTATTCCTGTATTTTATTGGCTGATACTAATAGAGCCTCTCTTTTTCACGCTACTAATAAGCTTAAAGCAATCCATTTCACTCACTTTTTATTACTACGTACCTGGAGGTGGCAGTATGGATGCGAGCATAGGCTGCCCGTTTCTTCTTTGTAACGTGCAGCCACCTCCGCTTTCAATGCACTTTCTTCAATTAAAGAAGAATGTGTATTTTTCTAAAAATTTAAACTCTCAAATCAAATGAAAACACTTTCTATAATTATCATTTATATACTCTGCTTCAAAAGTATTATTTTATCTCAGGGAGCATGGACTCAAAAAACTGATTTGGGTGGTGTAATAAGATACGACGCAGTTAGCTTTTCCATAGGCACTAAAGGATATATTGGAACAGGGTGGACTGTTGAAAGTGGTGGTTATTACTTAAACGATTTCTGGGAATGGGATCAAGCAAGCGGTACCTGGACGCAAAAAGCTGATTTTGGAGGAATAAATAGAGATGCCGCAGTTGGCTTTTCAATTGGAACAAAGGGATATATAGGATTGGGATATTTTGCCCCAATTCAACAAAAAGATTTCTGGGAGTGGGATCAGGTTACTAATGTTTGGACTCCGATAGCTGATTTTGCAGGTGTAACAAGAGAGAACTCGGTTGGATTTTCAATTGGTGCAAAAGGATATGTAGGCACCGGATATAATAATGGATTGCTAAAAGATTTTTGGGAATACAATCCTTCTACAGATAGGTGGACACAAAAGGCGGACTTTGGGGGTGGCGAGCGAGAGCTTGCAGTTGGCTTTTCTATTGGAACCAAAGGATACATTGGGACAGGAGATAGTGCGGGTTCTGATAATATCACTATGGGTTTTTGGGAATATGATCCCTTAATAGATACATGGACACAAAAAGCTGATTTTGGCGGTGGACCAAACGGAGCAGCAATCGGTTTCAGCATTGATTCAATGGGTTATATTGGAACTGGCTTTAGCAACCCCAATATTTATAGAAAGGATTTTTGGGAGTACAATCCTTCGACGGACACATGGATTCAAAAGGCTGCTTTTGGCGGAACAATAAGAGGGTTTGCCGTTGGTCTATCTATTGGTACTAAGGGGTATATAGGTACAGGATATAGCAACACTACCGGTTCCAAGAATGACTTTTGGGAATACGACCCTTCCGGAGTGTCAGGAATTAATGAATGGCAAAGCAATAGCCATGTAACTGTTTATCCAAATCCTTTTACAGATATTTCAACTGTGAAAATTGAAACGGAAGCCGAACCGCCGTTCTCTTTTGGTATTTATAATGCTTTAGGAGAAAAAGTACAGAGTCTATCAAACATAAACAATCGAATATTCGCATTGGAACGAAATGGTATGCCGGCAGGTATTTATATATACTATATAACAGATTGTCATAAAAATATTATTGGAACAAATAAGCTTATAGTTATAAATTAATTAAAAAAGGAGGTAATATGGTTAGAAAACATAGCTACAATCAATCAGTTAATAATTTCAATTAAACATTAACAAATTCTAAAAAATTTAAAAATGAAAACTAAAAATTATTTAAAAATTATTCTTGCAACAATGGTTGCAATAACAATGCTGACAAACAAATCTTTTGGTCAGTATTGGACCAATACTGTTTCTCTTCTCTATCCCAACAATACAGGTTGGAATGTTGGTATAGGTAACACTTCTCCAGGCTACAAACTTGATGTAACCGGAGATATTAATTTTGCCAATACAAATGCACTGCGTATTAACGGCAACAAAATCCTTTGGCACAATGGAAACACCGCAGATATTTTTGTTGGTTATGGTGCTGGAAACGCAACAATGACCGGCCATTCCAATACGCTATTTGGATACAATGCAGGTACAAAAATATCGCTGGGAGCCTATAATACTTTTGCGGGAAATGGTGCAGGAGCCGTAAATGATACAGGTGCCTACAACACTTTTCTATGATTTGAGACCGGCAATTCTAATACAAGCGGAGATACTTTGGTTGCAGTTGGATATGGCGCGCTTCATTCCAATATAAATCAATCATATCAGACAGCAATTGGTTATAAGGCACTTTATTTTTATAATCAAACACATCCAACTTATGCTGCTACTAATACGGCCGTTGGGTTTAAGGCGCTTTATAACTCACAGGCTTATGGTGGCACATGCGTTGGTTTTTGGGCAGCAAGGGAAAACACAACCGGATGCGGTAGTACAGCAATGGGAGAAGAAGCACTTCGTGAAAACACCACCGGAAATTTTAATGTTGCCATAGGAGACGGTGCACTTCATTTTAATCAAACAGGTGGCTACAATACTGTTGTTGGCGTTGATGCAGGTTCAAACAATAATAATGATGCAATGAATCGTAATTTCAACAATAACTGCATTTTTGGAGCAGATGCAGGGTTTAATTTAAAGACAGGCAGCGATAATGTTATGATGGGTTATCAATCTTGTTATAATAATCTGTTCTCAAGTGAAAATACTGCAGTAGGGTTTAGATCGTTGTATTCACAATCGTATCCAAATGGAAACGTAACATGGAACAGTTACAATACAGCAATTGGAGATAGTGCTCTTTTTTCAAATCAACCTATCAGCACCATTACCGGTATTGATAATACTGCTTTAGGACATACTTCTCTGTATGCAAATACTACAGGTATTGACAATACTGGCAGTGGTTATCAAGCGGGTTATTCCAATCAAACAGGAAATTATAATACCATTAGTGGCTATCAGGCAGGGTATGGAGGGACTGCAAGCAGCAATGATTACTACGGCTATTGGGCCGGACATGCGTCCTCATCAGCTTCATTTAATGTTTGTCTCGGTATGGAAGCAGGCCAAAATAACACTGCAAACTGGGAAACTTTTATCGGCCATGCAGCGGGGCAACTAAACACAGGTGAATACAATACTTTTGTTGGCTATTCAAGCGGCGCGTTAAATACAACTGGTGATTCCTGCACTTTTGTGGGTTTGAACGCTGGTAACAAAAATACAACAGCAAATGATAATTCAGCTTTGGGGAATCACGCATTATTTAATGGCACAACCGGCTTCTCAAATACAGCAATAGGTTCTGACGCAGGGTATTTTATCACTACCGGCGATAGCAACGTTTTTGTTGGCACCAATGCTGGCGTAGCTAGTGGCAATGGCGCTTTTAATAATTGCGCTGCCTATGGATATGGCGCTACGACAACAGCAAGCGATAAATATTATTTTGGTAACGCTAATGTTACGTGGATAGGCGGTCCAGTTCAATGGATGGTTGCATCAGATGGTCGCTTTAAAATTAATGTGAAAAATGAAAACATTGGTTTGGACTTTATAAATAAACTTCGCCCTGTTACTTATAATATGGATACAAAAGCGTTAGATGCCTTTATAAACCCAAACAGATCACAGCAGCAATCGGACAGTACAGGCATTGCACCAAATAGTCCACAAGCTGACTTTTCTAAATCCACAAGCATTGTTCACTCAGGTTTCATTGCGCAGGAAGTAGATTCAGTATCTAAAGCTTGCGGATTTACTTCATCAATAGTACACGAACCAGCTAACAGTGGCGATACTTATGCTTTGAGCTATGCGGAATTTGTTGTACCTCTTGTAAGAGCTGTTCAGCAACTTGATTCTATGAATAATGGCTTAGCTGCAAAAATGCAAACGCAGGATTCTATTATTAGCGTTTTGCAAAATCAAATTAGTCAATGCTGTGCAAGCGGCGGATCTTCGCTGAGAAAGAGTGATATTAATAATAATAGCAATGTTCCTCAACAAGAAACCGTTCAGCAACTTGAGTTAGCGTCATTGAGCAACAGTGTTATTCTTTATCAAAATGAACCAAATCCATTTGGCGAGAGCACTGTGATTCGTTATTTCGTTCCCGAAAACATCCAAAACGTTGTTGTCGTATTCTATGATGAGTTTGGAAGAGAGATAAATAGAGCACAGGTGCAACAAAATGGCTACGGCAGTCTCCAAATTTCATCTGCTAACCTTGCTAATGGCATCTATAGCTACAGCATCATGGCTAATGGACAAGTAGTGGATACAAAGAGAATGTTAAGAGCTAAATAATTCGTCATTTTAATGTTAAAACAAAACCACCTAAAAGAGTTAATCACTCTTAAGGTGGTTTTTTAATTCAATTTAATCTTCAAACGTGCGGGGGCATAGAGGTAATAAAAAAGTTTACCTTTGGAGAAAAACTATACTGATGGAAGGTTTATTATTGCAAAGCAAGTCTAAAAAGGATATAGAAGTTTTAGCAGAACTGGCAAAAATGATAGGATTAAAAATCCGCCGCCTCACCAATGATGAACTGGAAGACATTGGCATAGCAACCGCAATGAAAAAAGGCCGTACCGGAGAATATGTTGATACAGAAAAATACCTTAAAAAGCTTCTTTAATGACAAAAAATAAAATCGTAGTAGGCATTACCGGTGCAAGCGGCTCCATCTATGCACAGTTGCTGTTGGAAAAGCTCGTTGAGTTGAAGGAATCCCGTACATACGGGAATGTGGGAGTGGTGATGAGCGATAATGCCAAAGCAGTATGGAAGATTGAGTTGGGAGATACTTCGTATGATAAGGTGGCTTTCCGGTTTTATGACAAGAAAGATTTTAATGCCCCCTTTGCTTCCGGCTCTGCGCTTTATAATATCATGATTATTTGTCCTTGTTCGATGGGCACGTTAGGAAGAATAGCTGCAGGTATTTCTGATGATCTCATCACGCGTGCTGCCGATGTGATTTTGAAAGAGCGAAGAAAATTAATTTTGGTTACAAGGGAAACCCCGTTGAGCCTGATACATATTAATAATATCAAAGCCATTACGGAAGCGGGAGGTATTGTTTGCCCTGCATCTCCTTCCTTCTATTCACGTCCTGCAACTATTCGTGAACTGGCTGCAACCGTTATCAGCCGTGTGCTTGACCTGGCAGAATTAAAAAACAGCGGGTTCAGGTGGAATGAAGAAAAGAAGTAATGGATACAATAATAATTAATAACTTACGTTAATTAGAAATTGCTCGTTTTGCAAGCTTGCAAAAAATAGTTAATTAATCAAAGCATAAAATAATATTTCGTTAAATATCTTGACATTCGGTTTTGCACGTTCTATCTTTGAACTCCCAAAAAACTTACTTCCATGTTTGAGTACACGAAGAATATCCTGACAAAAGTTAGTTTTGACAAAAGTTTATTCCGCAAGGAGCTCGCTAAAGCAATTAAGATGCTGAAGAGAGATGAGAGGCGGTTATTAAAAATCTGGTGTATTGCTACGTTCGCTTCATACAGCGATGTGGTGATAGACGTATTCAGAAAGTTTCACGGATAATTTTAAAAAGTTTGCAATCTGCAGTTTGCAACTGACTCTTGATTTCAGAGTTTGTAATTTGCGAATTGCCAACTGCTAATTAATCCTGTTACCTTTCTTCCAAAAACAAAAGATTCCTTTTTAGCCCTTTGTAACCGGTTCGCTTCACTGCGGAGTCGGCAAACAGCTTTTGAAATACATCCTCCGTTATTTCCATCCACTCTTTGCGTGACATATCAAGCATTTCTTTTTTTGGAAAAAACTGCGGCTCTTGATGTGGCTTTGAAAAGCGATTCCACGGGCACACATCCTGGCACACGTCGCAGCCGAATGCCCAATCATCCATCTTTCCTTTCATCTCCTGTGGAATGTTTTCTTTCAACTCAATAGTGAAATAGGAAATGCATTTGCTGCCATCCACTATATATGGTGCTATAATTGCTTCCGTAGGGCAGGCATCAATGCAGGCTGTGCAGGTGCCGCAGTAATCTTGTATGGGGCTGTCGTATTCAACCTCTAAATCGAGAATCAGTTCTGCGATAAAAAAGAAGGAGCCGCTTTCTTTATTAATGAGGTTAGTGTTCTTGCCAACCCATCCCAATCCACTGCGCTTCGCCCATGCACGATCCAGCACAGGAGCTGAATCAACAAATGCGCGGCCATTCACTTCGCCGATCTGTTCATGGATAAAATCAAGAAGCAATTTCAACTTTTCTTTTATTACCAAATGATAATCTCTGCCATAAGCATATTTGGAAACCTTAGGAAGCCCTCCTTCCCCTCGAAGGGGGGGATTGTTATTTATATATGGGATTGAGTCTTGTTCCTCCCCTTTGGGGAGGTTAGGAGGGGCCGGATAATAATTGAAGAGTAATGAAATCACAGACTTCGCACCATCCACCAGCTTGCGCGGATCAAGGCGTTTGTCGAAATAGTTTTCCATGTACTTCATGCGCCCGTGACGACCTTCAAGCAGCCATTGTTCAAGACGTGGCGCTTCCTCTTCCAGAAACTCAGCTTTTGCAATGCCGCAATAATCAAAGCCAAGCTTCTGTGCGTGGTTTTTAATGAGTTGCGTATGACTTTCTTTCGTCATGGAGATTATGGAGATTAATGTGCAAATGTACCGATAGCGTTCTACAAGTTTAAAGTTCGAAGTTTGTGGTTGAAGACGCACTAACGCAACTTCAAACTTCAAACCACTAACACTAAACTAATTCTTTTCCCTTTTCTACCTTTAACCCATTCGAAAAAGAGAATGAGATTTGAGATTTGAGTATTGAGACAATTCGTCTCACATCTCATGTCTCACATCTAAAATCTCAGGCTTATGTGGAGAAGACTTTCCGGCATCATACTTCGTTACCGCTTTATCCTGATGGCAGCATTGGCTGTCGTTACTGTATTCATGGGATGGAGGGCAACGTACGTGCAGCTTTCTTATGAGCGCGTGCAGATACTTCCTGTTGACGATTCCGATTACGTTACCTATAAGAATTTTAAAAAGATTTTTGGCGAGGATGGCAGCGTGATGGCAATTGGTTTCACCGGCGACAGTCTTTTCCGTTTAAAGGAATTTAATGAATGGTATGACCTCGGCGACAGCATCAAGCGGATTGATGGCATACAGGAGGTGGTGAGTGTGGCTCGTTCTTTTTATTTGCAGCGTAATGATAGCCTGCATAAGCTGGAGTTCGATCACCTGTTTGCGAAGAAACCGGAATCGCAGGGAGAGCTTGACAGCCTGCATGGAATCTTTAGCAGGCTTCCTTTTTACGAAGGATTGCTTTTTAATAAGGATAGTAAAGCCACCGTGATGGCAATCACTTTCGATCAGGAGAAACTCAACCGGCACGACCGCATCAGCATGGTGGCGAAAATAAAAGAGCTGGCTGACAGGTTCGCTTCGTCAAATAATATTGCGATGCATTATTCAGGCTTGCCGTACATCCGCACGGCCATCACTAAAAAGGTAGTCGGCGAGATGGAACTTTTCATTGTGCTTGCCTTGCTTGTCACATTTATTATCCTGTTCATCTTCTTTCGTAATTTTTATGCAGTCATCTTCCCGATGATCGTTGTGGTGGTTGGAGTGGTATGGCTCCTTGGCACGATAGAGATATTCAATTATAAGATTAATATTCTTTCCAGCTTAGTTCCTCCGCTGCTCATTGTCATCGGCATACCCAACTGCATTCTTCTGCTCAATAAATATCAGCGCGAGTTCAGCCTGCATGGCAACAAGATCAAAGCATTAACGAGAACGATTGAAAAGATAGGCCCTACCACGTTTCTTGCGAACATTACTACTGCCATCGGCTTTTTCGTTTTCTATTTCACGCGAAGCCAGGCCATGATGGAGTTCGGGTTGATTGCATCGCTCAATGTGATGCTCACGTATCTTATCTCGCTGGTGTTCATTCCCATTGTGTTTAGCTTTCTTCCACCGCCATCCGTACGACATACGAAGCACCTGCAAAACAAGTTCATCACCTTTCTGCTTAGTAAGGTTGAATTATGGGTACATAAGTATCGTGCACGCATTTACATCATTGTTATTGCAGCGGTTGTTATATCGCTCATCGGCATGTTGAAGATTACAACAGTTGGATACGTGGTGGATGATCTTCCCAAGAAAGATATTATATATACTGATTTAAAATTCTTTGAGCAAAACTTTCACGGCGTGCTGCCTTTTGAAATTGCCATTGACACGAAGAAACCAAAAGGCGCCGTTAATATTACAACGCTTCGCAAAATCAATCTCCTGCAAAGGAAGCTGGCGCAGTACAAGGAGTTTTCACAGCCTGTGTCGGTAGCGCAAGGCATCAAGTTTTCTTACCAGGGACTGAATGATAATGATCCTAAATATTTCATCATCCCTTCCAACTTTGACGAGCTGCAACGCTTATCCGATTATGCTTCGCTGGCAAAAGACAATCAGAAAATGTTTCATTCGTTTATTGACGGCACAAAGCAGGTGACTCGCATCAGCGTACAAATGGCTGATGTTGGCTCGATAAGAATGAAGGAGCTTGTTAAGGAGCTTAAGCCGAGGATTGATTCCATCTTTGACCCGAAAGAATATGATGTAAAGATCACCGGCAACTCGCTCATTTTCCTCAACAGCAACGACTACCTGCTGGTAAATTTAAAAGAAAGCATATTCCTTGCCATAGGCCTTATTGCAGCACTGATGTTCCTGCTCTTTTTGTCTTTTCGTATGAGCCTCATTTCAATCATTCCGAGCCTGGTGCCATTGCTCATCACTGCCGGCATCATGGGCTATTTTGGTATATCTCTTAAGCCTTCCACCATTTTGATCTTTAGCATTGCCTTTGGCATTGCATCGGATGGCACGATGTATTTTCTTACCAAGTACAGGCAGGAGCTTCGCCTTCATGGACGCAGCATTTCCAAAACCGTTTCTATAACCATTGCTGAAAGAGGAGTGAGCATGATCTATACGGCAGTGGTACTATTCTGCGGCTTTTTTATCTTCGTTGCCTCGGATTTCGGTGGAACGCAGGCGCTCGGAATCTTAATCTCTCTTACCCTGCTCATTGCTATGACATCGAATCTCATCTTTCTCCCTGCATTGCTGATGTCTCTTGAAAAGCGCCTCATTACCCGCGCCTTTCTCAAAGAGCCGCTCTTTGATGTGTACGATGAAGATGAAGATGTGGAACTGGATAAATTGGAAATTGAAAAAACAAAGCAATAAGATTTGAGATATGAGATGTGAGTATTGAGATATCAATCTCGTTCTCACATCTCAAATCTATTTTATATGAAAGGAATAATTCTCGCCGGCGGCTCCGGCACCCGTCTTTACCCGCTCACTCTTGCCATGAGCAAGCAATTGATGCCTGTGTATGACAAACCGATGATCTACTATCCGCTGTCCTTGCTGATGCTGGCCGGCATTAAAGAAATACTTATCATTTCTACACCGAATGATCTGCCTCATTTTAAAAAGTTATTGGGTGATGGTAAATCGCTTGGATGTAATTTCAGCTATGAAGAACAACAAGTGCCAAACGGACTTGCGCAGGCATTTGTGATTGGTGAAAAATTTATCGGCAAGGAAAAGGTTGCTTTAATTCTCGGGGATAACATTTTTTATGGCAGCGGCTTGCAGGCTTTACTCAGACAGACCGTAGATCCTTACGGAGGCGTAGTATTTGCTTATCATGTATCTGATCCTGAACGATATGGCGTTGTAGAGTTTGACGCAAATTATAAAGCGATAAGCCTTGAAGAAAAACCCAGACAGCCAAAATCGAATTACGCTGTGCCCGGTTTATATTTCTATGACAATTCTGTTGTTGAGATTGCGAAGCATTTAAAACCAAGTGCGCGCGGCGAATATGAGATTACGGATGTAAATAAAGAATACCTCAGGCAAGGCAAACTCAAAGTGGGCATGCTTGGCAGAGGCACTGCGTGGCTTGATACAGGAACTTTCGCATCGCTCATGCAGGCATCGCAGTTTGTGCAGGTCATCGAAGAGCGGCAAGCCCAAAAGATTGGATGCATAGAAGAAATTGCGTACCAATTGGGATTCATCAACAAAGAGCAGCTTCGCGCTATCGCAGAACCGTTGCGCAAATCGGGCTATGGAGAATATTTGCTAAGATTAGTTTAGAGTTCGATGTTTGACGTTAGAAGTTGCGCTAACAACAAACCTCAAACTTCAAACCCAAAACGGAATATTTTTTCACATGCCAAAAAGATTCTTTTACCAAACTATTTGATTGATTAGTATAAAATCTCATTTTTGCATTGTAATTTTTTGAATCTTTGACGGGAACATCTAACTATATTAAAGTGAAAAGAAAAATACTCATTACAGGAGGTGCAGGTTTTATTGGTAGTTGTCTTGCAGAGCGCCTTGCGCAGGAAGAAACAAATCAATTGGTGCTGGTGGACAACCTGCTCACAGGTTCTCAGAAGAACCTGCCGCAGACGATTCATAAAAACACCAAGTTCATTAAGGCAAATGTAAACAACTACAAGGACATCTCCTCTATTTTTCATACCTATGCTTTCGACTATGTGTTTCACTATGCCGCCATGGTGGGTGTGAAGCGTACCATTGAAAATCCGGCGCGGGTGCTTAATGATCTCGTTGGCATTCGCAATATTTTGGACCTCTCTAAAAACACAGGAGTGAAACGTGTTTTCTATTCTTCTTCTTCGGAAGTGTATGGCGAGCCGGTGGAATACCCGCAGAATGAATATACCACCCCCCTCAACTCACGCTTACCTTATGCCATTGTTAAAAATGTGGGCGAAGCATCGTTGCGGGCTTACTATAAAGAATATGGACTTAACTTTACCATCTTCCGTTTCTTTAATACCTATGGTCCAAAGCAAAGCACCGATTTTGTCATCAGTAAATTTCTCGATGCTGCCGTTAAAAATCAAGACATCACTATTTATGGTGATGGCATGCAAACACGCACCTTCTGCTATATAGAGGATCACCTCGATGCAACGGTCAATGCCTTTTACCACAATCTCATAGCCAATGATGTGGCAAACATTGGAAGCGAAAAGGAAATAACAATCATTGATCTTGCAAGGCTCATCATTAAGCTGACCAAATCGAAATCAAAAATCGTGTTTTTGGATCCGCTCGCAGAAGGTGACATGACAAGAAGAAAACCTGACATTGAAAAAATGCGGAAGCTCCTTAACCACGAGTCTACACAGCTCGAAGACGGTATCCGGGCAATTATCAAGTCGAATCATCTTGTTACAGCATAATCCCGCACGTGCGCATACGCGTCAACCTAACA
>PLYJ01000271.1:394-16756 GCA_003151745.1 Bacteroidota bacterium | reverse complement strand
ATTTTGATAACAACCTTGAATTCTACCAGTACTACAGGATGCAATCCACTTTCCTCGATGAGAAATATTTCCGGCGAGGCAAATTCGATATACGGTTGAATCTGGATACTTTTTTCTTTGAGTCAGATCCCCGCTTCAGTTCCAGCCATGATTTTAAAGTTTCAAAGATTCTCGCAAATGATTTACTGGCTATTTATCTCAAGGCAGAAATAACATTGCTCGACAGAAAGGAAGATTTCGCAGACAAGCCCCAACGCCTCCCTGAAGAACGGCTTACCTGGTCTGATTCCAAAACATCATTAATAGAGCTTATATATGCTTTGCATTACTCCGGCGCTTTCAACAATAGCAATGCAGATATCAAAAGCATCGCATCTTATTTTGAAATAATTTTCAACATAGACCTTGGCGATTTCTACCGCACCTGGTTAGAAGTAAAAGAACGCAAGGCATCTCGTACAAAATTCTTAGATTCCCTCAAATTCAACCTCATCAAACGTATGGATGCATCAGAGGAGTAATGGTTTTACTCCCCTCTCTTTTGGAGAGGGGCCCGGGGTGAGGCTGTTGATGTTTCTTCCCTTCCCTCCGGCATGTATTTTCTTCAAATGAAAAACGGAGGGCGCTTTGGTCACTCAAAGGTTCGTGAAAGAATAAAAAATACCCGCCCGAATTGTCTTTGCGAACGAAGCAGCGGTTTGTGTGAAGGGGTGAAGCAATCCCTGCCAGCACAGTAATGGAAAAAGTTATTGATGAAAAATAAATTTAGCGATGGCGATAAAAGATGCTAATTGTCCAATCCAGAAAATGAACATCCATTTGATTATGTCCGCTTTCGTGTCAGCCATTTTTATTTCAAGTTTTCTGATTTCATCTTTTGTATCAGAAATATCCTGCTTTGTTGCGACAACTTTAAAATTTTGCTCATTATTTTCCTTCAGTTTTACATCCACAAATTCAACTAAAGCTTCCGCTTCTTTTTCGCCAAGCTTTTGCTTAAGAATTTGAAATAACTGTATTTCGCTTGTTATCATCATAATAATAATTTTGTCCAAAGATAATTCTTTACGCTATGCAAAGCAAAAAAATAATCTATGCAAAATAAATTAATAGACCTTACTCACGTTCTTAATGAGAAGATTACAGTCTATCCTGATACTGTCGCACCTAAATTTGAAATGCTTAATACAGTTGCTGAACATGGATTTGCAGAGCTTCAAATGACTACCGGAAGTTCTCAAGCAACCTTCGGAAAGTCGCAACCAACCTTCCGAAAGTGTCAAGAGAACTTCCGCATTCGTCAACCAAACTTCAAATCCGGCTACAGATCAATTATTAATAAGCGGCAACTGGAAATCAGAAACCGGGAATTCTTACTATCTTCAATGTATTAGGGCAAGTAATTTACTCAGAAGCTATAAACCGTAAATCCCGTACGTACGGGATAAACTGTAAACCTTTCCCTGCGGGGATTTATTTTGTGCAGGTAGCTGATGAAAGCGGAAGATGGGTGGGAGGTTTGTGAAAGAATGATAGCCTCACCCCAACCCTCTCTCCCGAAATTATCGGGATAGACGCCGGAGAGGGAGTAAAATTTGCACCTTCAACCTCGATTTTTCAACTAAAATTCCTATCTTCGCGCCCGTGTTAAAAAGAGCCCCCCTATATTTTATTGTCCTTTTTGCTTTTATTGCAGTTTTTGAAGGCTGCGGTAACTATCAAAAAATCCTTAAAGGGACTAATCTTGATGCCAAATATAATGCTGCCGTCATGTATTATGAGAAGAAGGATTATCAGCGGGCTGTGGCCCTGTTTGAGGAACTGATTCCTTATGTGAGAGGGACTAAGAAGGCTGAAAAGGTGTATTACTACTATTGCTATTGCAATTACTATATCAATGATTATTTAACGGCAGCTACTGACTTTGATAACTTCGCAACCACCTTTCCTAACAGTGAATTTGCTGAGGAATGCTCTTACATGCATGCCTATTGCTATTACATGGATTCGCCGATCTATTCACTTGATCAGGAAAATACAATCAAGGCTATGAATCAATTCCAGTTGTTCATTAACAAGCATCCGCAGAGCGTGCGGATTGAAAAGTGCAATGGCATTTTAGATGAGTTGCGTTTTAAGCTGGAGTCAAAGGATTTTCAGAATGCTATGCTCTATTACGATATCCGAGATTACAGGGCTGCATCGGTAGCATTCAAAAATGTTATTACCGATTATCCGGCATCAAAATATAAAGAGGAATGTATGTTTCTCATTCTTAAATCTGACTATCTGCTGGCCACTATCAGCACGGACAGGCGCAAGCATGACCGTTACACACAGGCCATTCTTGTTTACGGAGAGTATAAAGACAACTTTGTAACCATCAGGTACATTAAAGAAGCAAATGAAATTCTTGACAATTGCAGAAAAGCAGATGCTAAGATCATTAAGAATAACTCATAAATAAAATAATAATTTGAAAATTTGAAGATTAGCTGATTTGAAAATTAGTGCAGGTTTCATCTTCAGATCAGCAAATCATAAATCATTAAATCATAAATTTTAAATAGAATGAATTATAAATCAGAAGTAAACACAACCGTTACCCGCAACATGCCTGAGTTTGAAGAAACAACGGGTAATGTGTATGAATCAATTTCTATTATCGCCAAGCGTGCGAACCAGATTAGCTCCGAGTTGAAGGATGAGCTGAACTCAAAGCTGTCAGAGTTTAACACGGCAAGTGATAACCTGGAAGAAATATTTGAGAACCGCGAGCAGATAGAAATATCGAAATACTATGAGCGCCTTCCGAAGCCATCGCTCGTTGCAGTTCAGGAATTCAGTGAGGGGAAAATCTATCACCGCAATCCTACAAAAGAAGCAGAAGGTCAGGAGTAAAAAAGGTTTGAGGTTTAAAGTTCAATGTTCAAAGTTGCGTAACGTTGAACTTTGAACACTATTTTATAGCGGCTTGAACTGCCCTGTAAACATCCCGCCTGTCAGCATTACTTTATTGCCACCTGAATCGTAGAGTATACAATTGAATACAGCTTCAATTTTTACGCTGATGCCGGAAGTTTGAGTTTGATTAATTGTAAACACACTTCCTGTTTGATCTCCAAGGGCTGAATTCCAGGTAACACCGTTTTTATCCACATATCCTATTGCAATTCCGTTGGGGACTGTGGGAGTTAAATAAGGCACATTGCCGACACTAAAGAATCCCTGGAACTCGGATGATGAAGGAGTAAGGATGCCTGAAAATAGAAGTGTTGCTTTTGTAAAGCTCACAGAGAAGTCCCGTCCGCTTATTACGCTGGTGTAGCTTCCGTTTGATTGTGAAGCCGAAATAGGAACATTCAAAGCAACACTGGTTGCAACACCGGAACCCGGCGGAGTTGCATTGGTAATACTTGCTGCAAACCCGTTAAAACGTCCAAAAAAAGATGAAACGTCTGGAATGTCGTTATTCGTCTTCTTACAGGCAGAAAACGAAGCGCAAACAAAAAGAAACAGAAAAATCCTTTGCATCAAGGTTTGATATGGGTGCCAAAAATACAACTAACTTTTAAAGAAGCAAGCCGCAACCTGTTGATGTTTGTGGTTTGACGTTGCAAAACTCTAAACTTCAAACATCAACCCCAAACTCTAAACGCTAAACCCTACTTTTGCAACATGAATATTTTGTCAGCGGAGCAGATTTCCAAGTCCTTTGGAGATAAAGTGTTGTTTGAAAAGATCTCTTTTGGATTGGAGGAAGGGGATAAAGTGGCACTTGTTGCCCGTAATGGTGCAGGCAAAACCACGCTCCTTAAGATTCTTGGAGGCATGGACATACCGGATGCCGGCGACGTAATCCTTCGCAAAAGCATACGTGTGGCTTTTCTTGAACAGGAGCCGGATTTTAATGAAGACCAAACGGTGATTGAAAATGTGTTCAATCATCAGAGTGTGCTGCGTGATGCCATTGAAGAATATGAGGAATCCATTGCACAGCATGAAGTAGTGCAAGATGATGCAACCACACACCGGCTTCAACTTGCTTCGGCAGCAATGGATGCCACAGAAGCATGGAATTTTGAAGTTCGTGCAAAACAGATACTCACGAGGCTCAATGTTTTTCTTCCGACACAAAAGATAAAAACACTTTCAGGGGGACAACGCAAACGATTGGCGCTTGCACGTGTGCTCATTCTTCAACCTGATCTTTTGATTCTTGATGAGCCTACCAATCACTTAGACGTGGAAATGATTGAATGGCTGGAAGATTATTTATCCCGCCAGCAGCGCACGTTGCTGATGGTTACACATGACCGTTATTTTCTGAACAATGTTTGTAACCAGGTATGGGAGATTGACGATGGGAAGCTTTTTCAATACAAAGGAGAAAACGGATTGATTACGGAAGATCCTTATGAATACTTTCTTTTGAAGAAAGAAGAACGTGAGTTTGTTGAATCACGGGCTTCAGATAAAACAAGAAATATATTGAAGCGGGAATTGGAGTGGGTGAGGAAGATGCCAAAAGCCCGCACTACCAAATCGAAGGCAAGGGTTGATGCCTTTTATGATTTGAAAGAAAAGGGAACGGTTAAAAAGAAAGCAGATGATCTTTCGCTGAATATTAAAATGAATCGCATCGGCGGCAAGGTGGTGGAGATGAAAAAGGTATATAAGAGCTTTGATGAAAAGAATTTGCTGCGTGGCTTTGATTATACTTTTAAAACGGGTGAACGCATCGGTATAGTGGGGAAGAATGGTTCAGGTAAGACAACATTCTTAAATCTGATCACAGGCTTGGAACAAGCTGATTCGGGAAAGATAAATACCGGGGATACCGTAGTCTTTGGTTATTACAGTCAAAAAGGACTCGTTCTTAAAGAAGACAAGCGGGTGATTGATGTAGTGAAAGATATTGCAGAGGTTATTCGCCTTGCAGACGGAAGCAAGGTGCAGGCATCGGCGTTTCTCAATCTCTTTCAGTTTCCGCCGTCCATGCAACAGACGATGGTGAGCAAGCTGAGCGGGGGAGAGAAGAGGCGGCTTTTTCTTTTGACTGTGCTGGTTAAGAATCCTAACTTCCTGATTCTCGATGAGCCAACGAACGATCTCGATTTAATTACACTTAATATATTAGAAGATTTCCTCATGGCTTTCGAAGGCTGCCTGCTTGTTGTTTCTCACGACCGTTATTTTATGCAGAAGCTGATAGAGCACATTTTTGTTTTCGATGGCAAAGGAGAAGTGAAGGACTTTAACGGCAGCTATATGGAATATCGTGCTATTAAAGCCACAGAAGAAAAGGCAGTCTTACAATCTGAAAAGTTGAAAGCGGAAGAAAAAGAAATAAGCCGCAAAGCCGCTTCCACAGAAAAGAGGAAAGTTACCTTTAAAGAAAAGTTCGAGTTTGAAACACTTGGTAAAGAGCTTGCCCGGCTGGAAGCAGAGAAAGCCGCACTAACCGAAAAACTTGAGAGCAACACAGACCATGAAGAACTTCAACGATGCGCGCAACGCTTCCAGGAAATCATTGACCTCATTGATAAAAAGTCATTGCGCTGGCTGGAGCTGAGTGAAGTGGTTTAGCTTATCTACGAATACGAATGGGTACGAATATACGAATTACGAATAAGCACAATTCGTATATTCGTAAAGATACGTATTCGTAGATGTATTACTTTTCAAGCACCGCTTTTATATCTGGCAGAAAATACTTTGACGATTTCATAATCTTCCCGTCTTCACGATAGATAGGCTTGCCATTTTCATCCAGCTTGCTCATGTTGCTGCGGTGTATTTCATCAAACACCTCCAATATCTTATGCTGCATCCCATGAGCAAGAATGGTTCCGCAGAGAATATATAGCTTATCACCGAGTGCGTCAGCAATCAACGTAAGGTCCTTTGCCTTTGCCGCTTCGAGGTATTCATCATTTTCTTCCTGCATCAGGCGATGGCGAAGCTCGATGATCCTGTCGCTTACATTGATGGTTGGCGTTTCATGATATTCCAATCCAAAAGTTTCGTGGAATTCTTTTACTTTATTAATAGTGTCTTTCATCGTGAAGTATGATTAATATGAATCGTTCTTTTTATAATCCATGGCGAAAGTATGTTTATCACTTCTTATTTAAAAGAAAAAATTTCAATCCCGCACATGCGGGATTCAAATCTGTTAATTTAGCATGCAAAATGCTTTAGGCTGCTCTGCAAAACCAACCACAAGGTTTATTATTAAATACCATTTTGAACATTGAAGTTTATTCTTATCTTTGTCAAATGACTAGAGATATTAAAACAAAGAGGATGCCTTACCCAAACGGAAGAAGAAGTCCTATTATGAAACAAGCAACTACCAAAGCAAGAATACGAGTGCAGCTTGATGCCCGTACTATTATTACCATTCCGGATATGGAAGCGCTGAAGTTATGGACAGTAAAATATCCCGCGGCAAAAGTGATTTCCACTACTGCTAAATCCTAAGAAGCTAATACATCCTTTTATTCTGACGTTCCTTCGGTAAGCCTTAGTTACGGCGATTTGTTTTGCGATGATTCTTTTTGTGCGGACCTCCCCTGTGTTTCTTTGAGGGATTCCATGCAGGGCTTGTTCCAAACTCCA
The DNA here is from genome assembly GCA_003151745.1 of Bacteroidota bacterium. GTDB lineage: Bacteria > Bacteroidota > Bacteroidia > AKYH767-A > 2013-40CM-41-45 > PALSA-967. The sequence goes on along the minus strand of PLYJ01000271.1, from coordinate 10,132 downwards.
TTGGTAAAGGAATTTTAGGCACTTCTCTTTCAATCAGTGTTTCAATTTGCTCAAGACGGTGTTGATCTTTTACATTAACAAGGGTGACTGCCTCTCCTGTTGATTCAGCCCTCGCTGTGCGGCCTATACGATGTACATAATCTTCAGCATCACCCGGAACATCGTAATTTACTACCAAACCAATATCATCAATATCAATGCCGCGCGAAAGTATGTCGGTGGCAACGAGAATGGTTGTCTTCTTATTGCGGAAAGAAAGCAGAACATCTTCGCGCTCCTGCTGCGACAAATCGCTGCTGATAGCTCTTGCTGATAACTTTTCTCTTTTCAGCTCACGCTCTAAATCTTTTACACCACTTTTTGTAGAGGCGAAGATGAGCACGCTGCTATAATTTTTCTCCTTAAGTAATTTTAAAAGAAGAGGTGTTTTCTGATTGTCAGAAACAAGGTAAGCAGCCTGTATAATTCCAATGGCAGGTTTGCTTAATGCAATGTTTACCTCTGTCGGATCCTGCATAATGCGTCTTGCTAACTGTCTCATGCGCGGAGGCATGGTAGCGCTGAAGAACAGGTTTTGTCTTTTAGCAGGAAGAAAGCTGATGATGCGCATGATGTCATCGAAGAAGCCCATATCCAGCATCTTGTCAGCTTCATCAAGAACAAGGCAGTCTAACTGGTCAAACTTAACGTACCCCATATTCAAATGACTGAGAAGCCTTCCGGGTGTTGCAATGATCACAGAAGCTCCATCGCTTAATGCACCCCTTTCTTGCTCAAACACATTGCCGCCGCTCCCTCCATAGACAGGGATAGAACTGGCATGTGTGAAATAAGCGAAGCCCTGGAAAGCCTGGTCAATCTGAAGTGCAAGCTCCCGCGTAGGTGCAATAATCAAAGCAGAAGTATGAGGAATGGCATTGCGTGAAATACGGTCAAGCAAGGGCAGGAGGTAAGCTGCTGTTTTACCTGTGCCTGTTTGCGCACCTGCAATCACATCTTTTCCGTTAAGGATAGAAGGAATTACCTGTTCCTGTATAGGGGTTGGCGTTTCAAAGCCCATGGAATACAATCCATCGAGCAAAGGTTCGCAGAGATTAAAATCTTTAAAAGTCAAAAGAGGAAATAAATTAGTGGGTGCAAAAGTAGAGATAATAAACAGACTGATGTGAGGATGTGTAAATGTGCGGATCAGCCGATTAAATCTGCATATCGGTTCATCCGCATATCTGCAAATCAATTTAGTTTTGCTTCGTCTTAAGAGTTGCAAGCTCTTTCTGTAGCTCGGTGATAATAGAACCGCATTCTTTTTTAAATTTATTGAAAAGGCCGGGTATTTTAGAAAGCCCGGTTAAATCGCGGGAATATTCTTCAATTGGGAGAATAAGCGCCCGCAAGCCCTCCAGCTTAAAGATAGCAATGCTCGATTTAATTTTATGAGCTGCACGATATATAGTATTCCAGTTCTTTTGAGTAAGCGCTTTTTCAATATCTTCAATACATTCGGGCACCTGCTGTAAAAATATTTCGATGAGCTTGGTAGTAAGCTCTGCATCGCCGCTCGTAAATTTATCAAGATGCTCAAAATGAATGCCTGTTGTTTCTGAATGAACGGGCGAAGCATGCTTAATCAAAATATTTTCATTCGTATGCGGGATATATTTATTCATCACTCTCAGCAGCTCCTCCGGTGTGTAGGGCTTCACGATATAATCATCCATTCCTGCTTCGGCAGCTTTCTGCTTTTCGTTGGCAGTGGCATCAGCGGTGAGTGCAATGATGGGAACTTGCTTCAGCTCTTTATTGAATTTGCTCCGTATGTTTTTAGTAACGTCATATCCGTCCATCTCAGGCATCTGAATATCCATGAGAATGATGTGATATTCTTTTTTATCTACAAGATCAAGCGCAGCTCTTCCGCTTTCGGCTATGTCTATATGCTTGAAGCCAAATTTCTTTAATATATTTTTTACAAGCAACTGGTTTACTTTATTATCCTCAACCACGAGCACGCATGCATTTGAAAAATCTTTATCTTCTTTCTTTTCATCAGCTACTCTATGCCGCGGAACAGGAACACGACCTTCCACCTTCTTAAAAGAAAGCTCGAATTCAAATTCAGAACCCTTATTCACCTTACTTTTCACCGTGATGGAGCCTCCCTGAAGCTCCACTAACTGCTTCACAATGCTTAATCCAAGCCCTGTGCCTTCACCCCGTCTTTTATTATTTTCAACCTGCGAAAACGAATCGAAAATAGTATTCAGCTTATCTTCCGGAATCCCAATGCCGGAGTCAATAACCTTGAAGCGCAAATGAATATTTTTGTCGCTGTCAGCTACCATCTCCGTGTGAAGAACAACCTTACCGTGTTCGGTAAACTTAACCGCATTCGTAACGAGATTAAGAATAATCTGATTTAAACGAATCGGGTCGCCTACAATTGTTTCCGGAACAGAATAGTCTACAATGCAACCTATATTAATGCCCTTCTCCTCAGCCTTCACACTTAATATCTGCATGATGCCTTTGAACAGTTCGCGCGGGTTAAACTCCTGCTCGCTGAATTCAATCTTGCCTGCATTTATTTTACTGAAATCAAGAATGTCATTGATAATAACCATCAGGTTATTTGCCGATACCTTAATGGCTGCTATATATTCCTGCTGTTCAGTATTGGGATTTGTCTTGCTGAGAAGATGCGCCATGCCGATCACGCCATTCATGGGAGTGCGTATTTCATGACTTACGTTAGCAAGAAACTGTTCCTTCAGCTTGTCAGAAAGCTCTGCTATTTCTTTTTGCTTCTTTAATTCTTCTAAATCATATTTGATTTGAAGTGCGGCTACTTTCAGGTTCACTTCCTCGCTGGTGAGCTTCTTACTAAGCTCATAATATTTTTTGAAATGATGATAGGACTTATTTGTATCTCCAATCTTTTCATGAGCAATGGCAAGCAGCTCATGCACTATTACCAACTGCCCGTCCAGTGGGTATTCCGGGGCATGCTTCACCGCGCGGTTAAGTACTTCAATGGCTTTGTCAAACTGCGTAAGCTCTATATACAGATTGCCAAGCGTTTTCAGCAACTGGCCTCTTACAGACTTATTGACACATAAGCTAACGAGGTTTATTGCTTCATTAATATGATTGAGCGCCTTCTCAAACTCCCTCTCTTTAATATATAATATAGCAAGACATTCCAGCGAGCGAACCTTTGCATCATTATCCTCAACATGCTCTAAAGCATGAAGACTCCGGAGAAGATAATATTGTGCCTTGTCCTCTTCATCCATCCAGTTATATGCATTGCCGAGAAGGTAATACGAATTGATGACAGAAACTTTCTGCTTCAGTTGCTCATATATATTCAATGCCTTTTTAAAGTAATTAATGGTTTTTTCAAAGTCTTTAAGATAGAGGTAGAGCTTTCCAATTTCATCATATTCATGGGCCATGCTTTCCAGGTCGCCATGATCAGTGCTTATCCTGAGGCTCTCCAGGTGGTATGCAAGCGACTGCGCGCAATCACCTAAATGATAATAAACATTGCCTAATTCCTGGTAGCAACGGAGGATACCTGTTTGGTCCTCCAGCATCTCCATTTGGTACAACGCATTGTTGAAAGTGGAAAGAGACTTTGAGTAATTTTTATTAAAAAAAAGACAAACGCCTTGTTCAAGCGTGGTATATGCGATTCCCCGCTTATAGTTATCCTGCCGGGCCATAGCCTCATCAAGCAAGGTGAGCGCCTGCGTTGTGTTTTTTGTCTTCAACACAGCAGCACGCTGAATTAATATGTCAACACTTTCTTTATTCATGCTGAACAAAATCCCCCTTCCATTTAAGCATCTATAGCTGTCTTATATAGCCTAAAATGATTATTGTTTCAATCCCCCATGATCAGAATAAAGGCCTTATTTCCACTTAAACCTTATATCATAATCTAAATAACCGTTGAAAGATACAAATAATTTAGGAAAAACAAATTTTCATTAAACAGGGGATATTTTAAAATATCTTGATTCACTCAGAATCTTTTTGTAATTCATGCCCTATCAACAGGACTAAGGAAGAAAAATAGGTTTGTGTTTTTCTTTATATGATTTACAGCAGGGGTGCGTTCTTTTGCACCCCTGCATATAAATCATACATCACTTAGATAGCCACCGGCAACGTCACTGTTAACATTGACGAAGGCACACCGGCACCAGCGCTATTGTAACCTACAACCCAATAGAAGTACGTTACCACTGAGTTAGAAGTGTTGCTGTCAGTGAACTCACCTTTAGTAACACTACCTACAATTGCTGATGAATTGAAATCAGGTGTCGTATTTCTACGAATCACGTAGTTGCTAACGTCAGTTGCTCTGACAGTATTCAGCGGACGATGCCATTTTAACTTCACCTGGTTCAAAGCTATTGAACGAGTCATGAAGTTACGGAAGTTACGAACCGCCTCTAACGGGCCTTGAGTTGATTTTGCCTGGGCAAGCTAAAAACCACTCGTGGTCATAATACTCGCCATTAAGGAATAATCAGTGCCCGCTGCCTGCTCTGCTGTGTTAGCTACATACTGAGCCAGTTCCTTGAGAATTAAATGAAGATTTTGAGCCTTCGTACACAAGTCAACATAATCAGCATGTGAACCTCTGCTTCCCTTTTGGCCCCATTTAGCAAGGGCTGCTGTAACCTCTGCCGACACAGTGTTCAGTGAAACCAGTGGGGGCGAAACAACGGTAAAATTTAAGTTACCGTTTAAATCGTTCTCAACCTTGTTAGCAGTATCAATTAATTTGTTGAACTGCTTTTGCCCTACTTTTAGGGCGATCCGTGGAAACTCCATACTATTTATTCGTATTTCCAGCTATCTTGTATTTACCTCCGTAAACTGGATACGGCCATCGGTAAAAGTTGTTTGCAAGTCTGCTTTCGGGTAACAGCTAAACACCGACCTTTATATAAAAGGGTTTTTTATTTTTTATTATATACTTATATGATGGTTTTGGTTTAAAGTTGAGACATAAAGCGCACTTTTCTTACACTTCTAAAAACAACTGATACATGATTAAATTGATCTTTTAACCAAAAGCATCATTAAATATATATGAAAAGCATTGTTTTAGGCTGATTTGAGGGTTTTGTTTTAATATATCTTAATAACGACCTTGCATAATCGGGTTCTGTATAGCCAAGAATCCCTTCCTGACTGCTTGATTAGATAAAAAAAATGGCAGGTTGGGAGAGGCTGACCGAGAATTCAAAGATAGTGTTGAAAAGAATACCATGGTAGAGGCATGAAAAACAGAAGGTGTGTTTATTTTTAAACCATGAATAAATTTAAACCCACCAATGATTGCGAACCAAACGCCGTCGAGGTTTGTTTATCCTCGCCGGCGTTACACGCGGTGAACCTCTTTTGTATTTTATGTTCTGTAACTCCGACGAAGGTAAGAAAACTTCGTCGGAGTTTATGGGCACAGTCCTGCACACAAGGGGGAATACGCGTTGAATTACCCTTAGATGTTATTCTTTGACAAATCTTTCAGTATCAATCGCACGCTCCGTTTTCATTTGAAGAAAATACATTCCTGCGGGAAGAGTGGAAACATCTATAATGAGGCTTCGACTGCGCTCAGCCTGACTGCTCGCGTCACCCTGAACGTAGGCGAAGGGAGCTTTTTCTCCAAGAATATTATATATATCTAAAGCGAGGGATTGCTTCATCCCGATTAAATCGGGATTCGCAATGACAACTGTAATCTGATTTCCGGCTGGATTGGGATAAATTGAAAAGGAATAATCGTTTGTCAGTTCAGGTATTCCGACTATAGTAAACGGAGCAGACATTGACGAAGAGCATCCATTGCCATTCGTGAGCTTAACTGTATATATCCCGCTTTGAGTAACAACATAGTATTGCCCTGTAGCTCCGGAAATTATATTCCCATTCAAATACCATTGATTATCTGTTGCGTAGTTTGACTTCAGAGTATCATTAAATTGGTGTATGGTTGGAGGTATTGGATTTGAATGTATCGTAACCTGAGTATCCTGGGAAGTAGCCGAACACCCGTTTGCATTTGTAACAGTAACTGAATAGCTTCCCGTAGATTTTACTGTTATGCTTTGTGTTGTTGCACCGGTACTCCAGTTGTAGCCGGTTGCCGCACTTGAGGTAAGCAGAACAGAATCGCCATCACAAACTGTTGTTGCTCCACCCGGAGTAATAACAGGCGTAGAAGGCAATGGATAAATTCCGGCAACATCGGTTTTAGCAGTTGCTGAGCATCCAGAATAACTATTGCTTATTATTACAGAATCAATTCCTGTAGTAGAAACTGTGATGCTTTGCGTTGTTGCTCCATTACTCCATTGCACCATAAAAAAGAAGCTGTTTGCGCTAGTGGCAGTGAGCGTTGCTGCTCCCGCGCAGAGAACTAGACTGTCTCCGTTCGGAGTTATTGCGGCATCAGGTATTTGGTTTACAATCACCGTAATGACGTTTGAATTTACTACTATGTCACACAAGGTTACATGGCATGAGTAATCGCTTGCTGTCGTAACCACAATACTCCGGGTAGTCTCTCCATCACTCCATAAATAACTGCTTCCGTTTCCGACAGTGTCGGCAGTGAGTGTTACACTATCTCCTTGACAAATTGTCGTTGCCCCACCCGATGAAATTGTTACACCAGGAACTAGTATAGTGACACTAACGACATTTGAAATTATATTGCCACACCCTGTAGTGACATTACAAGAATAATTGCCTGCTGTTGTAACCACAATACTCTGTGTCGTTTCCCCGTCACTCCATAAATAACCGCTGCCAAGGCTATCATATAAAGTTACTGACCCGCCGCAAGGCAAGATAGTGGATGATGAAGCGTTTATGATGGGTGCGCATTTTAATAAATCGGATAATTGTCTTTTCCATACGCCGGAGGTATCAGTACCCACATAAATATTCGTTCCTAATACAGCTAATGAAGTAATATTAGTATCTGTCAAGCCGCTATTAACCACAGTCCAGTTTGACCCTATGGTCTGAGTAGATAAAAATATGCCGCCTCCATAAGTCGATGCAAACATATTCGTTCCGTTAACAGCTAGTAATACTGAATTAACATTTGTTTCTAACAAACCACTATCAACTAGTGTCCAGCCTAAACCGGTGTTGACAGATAAATATACACCACCTCGGTTAGACCCCACAAAAATATTCGCACCATATTTAGCGAACGAAGTAATAGGTCCGGGAATCGAGCCGTTATCAAGCTCAGTCCAGGTTGAACCTATGTCGGTGGATAAATTTACAGCACCTCCAAAAGCCCCTGCTAAAATATTCGTGCCGCTTATAACTAATGAAGTAATCCTAGGATCTGGTGGACCGTTATTAGCTGTCAAACCGTTATTAACAACTGTCCAGCTTCCGCCCATATCGGTAGATAAAAGGATGCCACCTCCACTGACGCCACCTCCACCAATGCCAGGTCCACCAATGCCAGCGAAAATGTTCGGGCCCAAATTAGCTAGTGAAGTAATGGGGCCCCACAAACCATTATTACTACCCGACAAACCATTACTACTAGTAGTCCAGGTCGCCCCATTGTTAGTAGATAAAAATATTCCGCTGTCGGTTCCTGCAAAAATATCCGTGTCGCTTGTGCCGTTTATAACTAATAATGAAGTAACCATAGTATCTGTCAAACCGTTATTAACAGCAACCCAATTGATTCCGGAGTCAGGAGTTAAAAAGACGCCGCCGCCGCCAGTGCCGGCGAAAATGTTCGTCCCGCTAGCAGCTATAGAAGTAATAGGAAAATGGGAAGGGCTATGCATTGACTTCCATTGCGCATTTGTAAAGTTTATGCTGGTTGTAAATGCTAACAAGAGAAAAATTAGTTTTTTACCTGATAACAGTTGGCGTTTCAGTTTCTTATTTAAAATAAATTGGGAGTTCAACATTTTGTTTTTGGTTTTAAATTTAGTTCTGAGATTAATTTAGAGCCTGAAATTGGGGATTGCTTCGTTCCTCGCAATGACAATAATGTGGGCGTTTTATTCTTTCACAAACCTTCCTACCCATCGTTCGCTTTCATTTGCGACGCAAACGAAATAAATGCCAGCGGGAAAGGGTTTACAGTTTATTGTTTCTGACTGCCGGTTTATTCCCTGCGTATATATTATTTGCCCGATTAAATTAATGATGGTTAACTGCTCTTTTCCGACTCCTGATTTCCAGTTACCACTTATAAATAATTCATCCGTGGCGGGGTTAGGAGAAAGAGAAATATAATTATTATCAGAAAATTCATTAATACCTACGTCGTGGGCAATAGTAATGCCTACTGAAATCTTGCAGCCGAACTCATTCGATACCGCCACATTATAATTGCCACCGTGGGTAATAATTAAAAAAGTATCTGTAGCGCCCGGGATAAGTGTTGTGCTGTCATACCATTGATAGGAAGTATAACTTGGATCTGTGGTGCAAAACAACGTATCATGATGCTGTGTTATTACAGGGGTTGGCGGTGTAACACGTACTTTGATGTAATTTGATATGTTAAGAGTATCGGAAACGCCCGCATTGGAAGCAATAAGCGTAGCATTAAAAGTACCCGCAGTATCATAACATATACCCTGTGGATTTTGCATTGTGCTTGATGAAGGAATACCTCCGGGGAAGCTCCACTGCCATGAAGTTGCATTGGTGCTCAGATCCGTGTAGTTAATACACTCATTTGTACAGAAGGTGGAATCACTTGATTGAAAATTAGCTACAGGCGGTATAATGTTACAATTACTGATGCATGGGCAAAATTTTACGAGGTAAAGCGCCATTCTAGAACTACCGAAATTATTCTCAAAGCCGCCTGAGGCGACACCGGTACTGTCATCGGTAGCATTTGCAAGATACACATTACCGGAAGCATCCACAGTTATATAACCACCTTCTATGTCATTAGGATCGATGGCGTAATAAGTAGCACATTGCCGGTTACCAGCCGAATTAAATTTAACCGCAAACATACCCTCCCTTCCATTCAAGATATTCTCAAAGCCGCCCGAGGCAATGCCCGTAGGGCTTTCAGTATGCCCGCCCATATACACATTACCCAAAGCATCAGTGGCAATAGTCGCGGTTTCCTCCTCATTAGGTCCTCCGTAGTAAGTAGCCCAGAGGCGATTGCCGGCGCCATTAAATTTTACAAGATACACATCATCCTCTCCTCCTCCATAAACATTCTGAAACCCTCCTGAGGCGATGCCGATATTGTCGACAGTAGTACCTGCCAGGTACACATTTCCTGCAGCATCTGTAGCTACGCTACTACCAGTAGTCCCAATACCATCCCCACCTCCATAATAAGTAGCCCAAAGACGGTTGCCATCGGCATCAAATTTTACAAGGAATGCATCTACAGCACCAGAGTATGTATTCTGAAACCCTCCTGAGGCGATGCTGTTTGAGTCAGAGGTTTCGCCTCCCATATACACATTACCCGCAGAATCGGTGGCAACACCCATACCGTATGCCCCGTTTGCGTAGCCTCCATAAATGTCTCCATAACCATAATAAGTAGCCCAGAGGCGGNNTTCTGAAACCCTCCTGAGGCGATGTCGTTATCGCTGCTGGTCCATCCAGTCATATACACATTACCGCCAGCGTCGGTAGTAATGCCGCCAACGTAAGTAGTGCCCGTTGTTCCACCGTAATAAGTAGCCCAAA
>PLYJ01000271.1:0-379 GCA_003151745.1 Bacteroidota bacterium | reverse complement strand
ATCAAATTTTACAAGGAATGCATCTCCATTACCATTACCATTACTATTACCATAGTATGTATTCTGAAACCCTCCCGAAGCGATGCCGCTATCGCTGTTAGTATTACCTGCCAGGTACACATTTCCTGCNNTATTCTGAAACCCACCCGAGGCGATACCGGAAGTGTCATTGGTACATCCTGCCAGATAGACATTCCCGGCAACATCGGTGGCAACCTCGGTCTTTTGGCCATAATTTGCTCCTAAACCATCCCCCGCTAATTCATAATAAGTACCCCAGATGCGGGCGTTTTGCCCTGAAGCAAATTGCGGGATGAATGATGAGGTAAAAAATGCCGCTGCGATAGCGTAGGTAAGTAATTGTTTTTTCATAAGGTTT
>PLYJ01000057.1 GCA_003151745.1 Bacteroidota bacterium | reverse complement strand
TGATGATATAATCATCAACATCAAATCCCTTCCCGCAGGCATGTATTTTCTTCAAATGAAAACGGAGAGTGCGATTGATACTAAAAGGTTTGTAAAGGAATAAAAAAATATTTGTATGGCCATTTGGAATAGCGAAGCAACGAAGCAATCCCAGTCATAAAGTGATAACGGTTGCCATGCTGATATTATGTATTTACCTAAATATTTAAACCCAATTCCAATGTTGAACTCCAAATTTATCTCAAAAGAAAAAATAAAATCCTTTATACAGATTATTGATAGAAAGAAAGCGCTAATTCTATATCTTTTAGTATTTACAAATAGCATTTACTTTACATACGCTCAATGGCTGCAAACCAATGGCCCTCATACTGCCAGCGCTGTTACTTGTATTGCAATAAGCGGAACAAATATTTTCGCAGGCACAAGTGGCTAAGACCATCAGGATAACAATTATTATTTTCAAACCCTCCATTCAGCAAGAGGTTATGCAGCCCCGAGCTGATGGAATCATTTTGATTGTAACAGTTGATACATAGTATTTGCGCCGTCGAAAATTTGCAAAGAATAAATGCTGCGAAGCATAGTAAAGGATATTTTTTCATGTTCGCTTCTTTAGTGTCAGTATCAAAGGTAATTCTTTTTAAGATATATGAAAATAAAAACTCCCCGCGTTGCCGCGGGGAGTTAACACTGTCATTGATTGCTGTCCTGTCGGGCTTCCCAAGCTGATAGCGCTAATATATAAAGCGTCAGGTAATCCTTGAATTTGTGGTTGGTTCTAATGAATAAAATCGTGGATATTAGTAGTAAGAGAAAAAAAGTTAGAACCACCGGCAATGCTGTATATTGCTCTTCCATAACTCAGCTGAAAGTGATAAATCTTTAAGCCAAAACCGAATGACCATCCGGCACCGGAACTTGCTGTTGGAATGCTCATTTCCGCTTTTTGCTCGTCGTTGTATGCTACACGAAGGTGGAAGTTCTTAGAAAGCAGAATCTCTCCTGAAAAAATGAAATGGCGCATGAGCTTATCGCCAAATGAAATAGTGGTGTATGTTGTTTGACCCGTGATGGGATCAACGACGGTGGCTGTTGTAGGATCTATATAAGAAATATCCCATTGTTCAAGGTGCCGGGCGGTGATAGTGAAACGAAAGGGCACATGCTTGAGCCGTTTGGAAGCGGCGGCCATCACCTCCAAAGGAAGCGGTTCGTTGTTTTGCGGTGTATATGTTTTAATCTGTGATCCTATGTTCCTGGCAACAAGTGCAATGGTCCATTCCCGTTCGCTGTCATAATAGGTTGCAGAAATATCTCCGGCAAGTCCATACGAATTGTATAGATAAAGCTGGGAATCTATAAACCTGATCTGAGCGCCGATGCTAAATAAAGAATCTGCAAACGGATGCGCCCATCCAAGACTAAATGCATATTCCGAAGCTTTGAAGCTGCCGAGTATTGCAGCAGTATTATCTGTTTCGGTAAAGGAGCCATAGTCAACATAATGGATGGAGGCCATAAAGGTGCCGACCGCTTTTTTATCAACTGCAAATGCTGCATCACCATAAGTAATGCCGCCGAAATAAGATACCGCTCCCAATGCTAATTCTCCATCCATAGAGGGATTAAGTAAGGAAGGATTCTGCAGCGCTAAGTTAAGATCGTTGTCCTTGACAGAAATAAAGGTTCCTCCGAGAGCGGCTGTGCGCGCTGCTGCTGTAAGATCGAGGAAATTATAAGTATTGCTTCCGCCAATCTGCGCAACGGCTTGAAAAGATAGTAAAAGTAACAGGGCAGCGTATTTGCAATAATTCATGCAGCAAAGAAAGTTAAAGTTACCGCAAGAACGAAATAAGGAGGGAAATATTGTAAAAATGTAAAGCTGTTCAAAGTTCAAAGTTCAAAGTTCGGCATTGTTAAGTTAGTATGGGTATGTTAAACTTTTTCATGGTTTAATCCAGGCGAATATGGTTTTTGGTAATTAATTTCATCATTCAAATTCTGAAATCGGTAATCACCTATATTAAGTTACCAATGCCCAAAGTTCGATAACATTGAACTGAATAACTTTGAACATTGAACCGTTAATGTGTAGTTTTCGGAACTTCCGGATTGTTGAGCTTGTCGGAAATGTTTTTCAAATCATTATTGCCCGGGCAATAATCCATTGCGAATTTGATAACTGTTTTTGCTTTCTTGGTATCTTTTGTTTCTACGAGGTAACCGGTATAAAGCACAAAGGCATTCACGTAATCAGGTTGTAAAAGAGAATCGGTGATGGCAGGTTTTTTCTTTAAAGAGTCCATTCCTGTTTGGATTGCTTTTTCGCCTTCTCCTTTCACGCCTGAATAAAGAAGATAAGTGCCGGCAGTGATTTGCATAGGGTAGTCTTTCGGATATTCCTTTGACATTTCGCGTGCCAGGTTCTGAAGATTGCGCCAGTCTGTGTTCTTGGCCATATAGGCACATTCTTTCAATGTAGCTTTATGCAGTTGGTCTAAAAAATCAGAGCTCTCGCTTCTTAACTCTTTTTTTTTATCGCGTTTCAGGAATTTTCCTGCATTGATAAGCGCTTTGCGCAAGGGATCTTTATAAATTTTAGGATCGTAGTGATCTATGTTCTGATAAATGGAAAAATAGCTCATTGCCATATAAAGATACGGATAAGCATCCTTGGATGTGTTGCGGCCCTCCGCATAGCCTTGCGCCTTTTTTATGCAATCTTCAAAATTATCAAGCGTATATCGCGTATTCAGCTTGTTGAAAATCTTTTCATCCTGTGCGTATGCTCTTGCAAAAAGAAAGAACATAAGCAGCAGGAGGGAAGTGAATTTTTTAATGCTCATAACAGATGAGTTTTAAGAAAGTAAAAGTAGTAAAGAATTGTACTGAATTTATTGTTTCACCATCTTTGTTTCCAACGTTCCTTCCTCCGATATTAGTTGAAGAAAATAAACCCCCTTGGAAAGCATATTTACGTCAATCTGAAAAATAGTTTCATTCAGGCCTATCGCACGCTTCATAACAATCCTGCCAACGACATCTATAAGAAGCAGTTCAGCTTTTACAGTGTTGTGATTAGAAGCAATGGTAACATAGCTTAGAGCAGGGTTTGGATAAACAGTAAATGAATGATGTTCGTCTTCTTTAGCGATGCCTGAAAGTAATATGTTAGCAAGATAAAAGTTGGGAATGCCATAACCCAGCAAGGTATCAGGGTGAGTATATTGGCTTGCACTTTCTTCAATGGCGTTGAAAATTTGCATGTTCGAGGCATTCGGATATTTCTGCCAAAGGCATGCGGCAGCGCCTGCGATGATGGGGCAGGAAAATGATGTTCCTCCTCCTGTTGTTGTTCCTCCTCCTGTATCAGCAATAACAGTTTGTGCTCCCTGCGCCACCACATTTGGCTTCAGTCGCCCGTCATAAGTAGGTCCCTTGCCGCTAAAGCTTACATAATTTCCGGACGAATCAACAGCGCCAATTGTTAGAACACTATCACCATCAGCCGGAGCGCTTATATATTGCCAACTGCTGTTTCCCTCATTGCCTGCACTGTTTACTACCAATATTCCTTTGGATGCTGCAATCTCGGCGGCAATGGTGATAGGACATGTTTTGCCATCCATCGAAGCGTAGGTATGATTTTGCGTGGTATCATCGAATGTGGTGTATCCAAGCGATGTGCTGAAAACATCTGCGCCGGCGCTGTCAGCATATTCAGCGCCTGCATCCCAGTTATATTCTTCAATAATATTTTCACTTGCATTTTGTTCTGTACGGAGCAGGTAAAAATTGGCTTTGGGCGCAGTGCCAACTAATTGCCCGGGAAGATTAGCGCCAATAAGCGAGAACGTCCACATGCCATGTAAAATATTTCCTTCGCCATAAACAGTATCCTGAAACACGTCAGCATCTCCGCCAACGAAATCCTTTGTGCCAAGGATTTGGTGATTAACCCGCACTGAATCGAAAGCGGCAATGGAATCAGCATTATAAAAGCCATCATCAAGTATGGCTATGGTCATTCCCTCACCGTGATAGCCCTGCGAATGGAGCGAATCAAGATGAATCATTCCAACCTGATTATAAGCGGCGCCATAATCATACGATTGAGTGGTGCGCATGGACTGATGATGCTCAGCAGTGATAACATCATTTTTAAATAAATTCACAGACCCTTTGTTTGCTTTGCGAAGCTGCACTGGTTTAGCAGAAAGTACAAAGGGGAGCGCGATCACTGCATTAAGCTCTGCCGAATCGGTAATGTATATACTTACACCATTAAACCATTTAGAGCGGGTAAGTACCGTAGCTCCTTTGCTTGCAACGCTGTCAACATAATCAGGATTGACAGGCAAGTCGTTCTCAACATAAGAAATGCTTTGCCTCGTTCTGCGCGCCATTGCCTTGGTTGAAAGAAAAGCGGATGGATTGCTTAACGTATAAGGGCTGTTATTCCTGTCGGCAAAGCGAATAAAATATTTTGAAGGCGAAATCTGTGAATGAACGGGTAGGGAAGAGAAGAAAGTAATAAGTAATAAGTAATAAAGAGCAGCAATTATATTTTTATTCATTATTCATTTTTAATTATTACTTCATTAATAATGCCCGTGACTGTTAATCCGTTCTGTGTATTGCAAGCCTGTAATGATCTGAGTTGTTCCGGGAAAGAAATCAACGGCAGCATAATAGTGGTAATACATTCCTAACCCCGTAGCATATTTCTCAATGCCATAGGGATAATTAACAAAACCGATGGTTGAATCGCCTTCCACAACGGTAAGCGTTGAATCAAAGTAGAAGCTTCCATAGGAGACAGCTTGATTGATTGCGCCGTAAAAATAGTTTTCCACGCCAAGAGTATTAAAGGCGTTCCCATCCCATTGTTCCGAATTAGTTATGGGGAAGCCAAGCTTTATATAGCGAATATTATCTTCCACCTTTTGATAGCTTGTAGCAGTGATTTTTGCAGTCCACCGCACCAGGAAATTCCAGGGCAACGTGTCATTTTGTCTTTTGTAGCGCGTAAGGTTCTGGATGGGTTGGTTTTCACCGTCAATGCCCATGGAGTCAATCACTTCTTTTATTTGAAAATGGAAGGTATCCACATTATTATCGGTATTGCTGTCGTTATCCAGATGATAGATGGAATCTACATCATAGACGATCCATTTGCCTACATCGTTGCTTATGTAATTCATAGTAACAGAGGTTGGCTTAATGTTCTGGTCATCCTTACAACCGTTAATTGAAAAAAGCAAAGTTAAGGCAATCAGTGAATAAGGAATAATTAATAAGGAATAAAGCGCATTGAATACCTTTTTATTCATTATTACTTATTAAATATTCATTCCGGGAAATCAGTTGTTTCCGTATGAATTAACGGTTTCATGGTAATCAAGCCCGGACACGACTTGTCCGCCATACTTAAGCAGATTCTGATAGGTCTTGGAAATCCTGCCCACATGCACGGCATATTGTTCTTCTCCATAAATTCTCTCGACAAAATTATCATTGTCAATCTGCAGCACAGAAAGAGTGGAGTCGAAACTTAAGCCTAAGCTATCGAATGTAAAAGGCTGATTAAAATATTCGTATGTATAATCCTCTTCACCAAGCTGGTTGAAAGCGTTTCCGTTCCAGGTAATATCGGAGGTGATCGGGAAAGCAAGAATGATATAGCGGATGTTTTCTTCATCACGTTCCACTCTGTTGGAGGTAACGGTGGAAGTCCAGACATTGGTTATATACCAGGCTGCTGAATCATTATCTCTGTGTGATCGTTCGATGCGTTGCGCAGGGCGCCCTTCTCCGTCAATGAAGGTTGAACTGATAAATTCTTTTATCTGGAAATGAAAGTAATGAATTGAGTCGTCCGTGTTGCCGTCGTTATCGAGATGGGAAATTGAATCCACATCATATATAACCCAATGTCCCGTTAATGTTGGCACATAATCATAAGAAGCAGGCGCTAAAATATATGAGTCCTTCTTTTTACAAGAGAATAAAACAGTAAACAATAGGCAAAGGAAAAACAGTAAACAAAATTGTCCACTCTTTTTATTGTTGGCTATGATCTGTTTCAACAAAATTGTCTATTCTTTTATTGTTGTCTATTGTCTCTTTCATTATGAAGCCGCCGCCAATCACGTCATCGCCTTCATAAAAGACTGCTGACTGACCGGGAGCCACCGCCGAAACAGGCTTGTGAAAAGTAACTTTCACTTTATCGCCATGCATTTCGAGCGTACTGTGCGTGCCCGGATCTTTATAACGGATGCGGGTAACGGCTTCTTTAGGCATATTTAACGAAGCGTATTTGATAAAGTTTACATCACGCACCCACATTTCCTGCTTCTTCAGGTCATCAAAATTGCCCAAAACCACCGTATTTGACTCAGGAATGATTTCCGTAACATATAAAGGCTCACCAACGGCAACCTCCAATCCCTTGCGTTGCCCAATTGTATAAAAAGGATAACCCTTATGCTTACCGATAATTTCTCCCTTATTGCTTACAAATAATCCGCCATCAAGGCGTTCTTCAATTCCTTTAACCCTGCGTTTTAAAAAAGAACGGTAGTCGTTGTCAGGAATAAAACATATTTCATAGCTCTCGCTTTTGTTGGCAAGATCGGTGAAACCCATATCCATTGCCATCTGTCTTATTGCTTTCTTCTGATATTTACCAATCGGAAACATGGTGCGGCTCAAACATGCCTGGCTAACGCCCCATAGAACATAACTCTGATCTTTATTATCATCTAAACCTTTAGAAACTATAAAGCGACCATTTTCTTCATGGATGTTGGCATAATGCCCCGTCGCAATAAACTCACAATCCAACTTATCCGCCCTCTTCAAAAGCGCTTCCCATTTGATATGCGTGTTGCACATCACGCAGGGATTAGGTGTGCGCCCGGCAAGATATTCGTCCACGAAATTATCTATCACGTGGTCGCCGAACTCTTCGCGTATATCTATTATATAATGAGGAAAACCTTTTTCAACGGCAATTGCTCGCGCATCATTAATAGAATCGAGCGAGCAGCAGCCGGTTTCCTTCTTCGAACCCCCTGCGCTGGCATAATCCCACGTCTTCATCGTCATGCCGATAACCTCATAACCCTGTTCATGAAGCAAAACGGCGGCAACGGAACTATCAATTCCACCGCTCATGGCTACTAAAACCCGTCCTTTCTTGCTCATTTTTTGATTGTAGGCAACAAAGATAATACTGAGAGGCTTAATTTCACTATTCCCTTGTTCAGATACGGCAAAAAGAGGGTTTATTTAATAAATTGTGTCATTTTGGCGAATACTTAGCTCTTTACCAGGCATACGGTACACTTTACCAGGCACACAGTAAACTTTACCGGGTACGCGGTAAACCTTACCAGGCACGCAATAAACCTTACCAGGTACGTGGTAAACTTTACCAGGCATGCGGTAAACCTTACCGGGCACACGGGAAACTTTACCAGACACGCGGTAAACCTTACCGGGTACGTGGTAAACCTTACCAGCAACAGGTAAACCTTACCGGGTACGCGGTAAACCTTACCAGGTTCACGGTAAACCTTACCGTAAGCATGTTTAATGTACCTAAATGCCCTTTTTTACCTCGGTTCCGGAATCTTCTCTTTAGGCATTTCCTCTTTGGGTGGATTTAAAAGCACCCCGTCTTTATACTTGTCTTCACGAACTTTCTTACCTGTTTCATCAAACTCATTCCATACACCCTCGCGAACGTGCTTGATATATTTGCCCTGCATCCAAACTTTGCCGTCAGGATAAAGCATGGTTACCAAGCCTTCGTAATTATCATTCACCATGTTGGCATCTACCTTCAGTTTGCCATCATCAAAATATTCTTTGTAAGGCCCGTTCTTCTTTCCCTTTTTATAAGTCACCTCGCGCGATACTTTGCCATTAGCATAAAATGTTTTCCAAACGCCATCTTCCACACCGTTTATATACGACTCCGTTGACGACAGCACGCCATCTTCATTATAATAATTCCATACGCTGTCTTTCTTTTGATCAGTATATTTTCCTTTCGCTTTCAGCTTGCCGTTTTCATTATAGCTGATCATATCGCAGGTGCTTGTTCCGGCGCGATAGGTAAGCGATGCTTCGAACTTGCCCGTTTTATAATAAGTCTTGAAAACGCCGTACGCTTTTCCATCTTTAAACTGACCAACGGAAAATAACGTGTCGTTGGAATAATATTTTTTCCAAACGCCCTGCTTCAAACCCTTTGCATCCGTGCGGTTAATGGTATCGCCCTTGAAAACATTGTAGGGTTGCACTTTCTTTGGTTGCTTCTGCGCTGATGCAGAGACAACAACCAGGATGGAGAGGAGGAGAGTTAGTAATTTCTTCATGCCACAAATATAATATTTGAAGTTTAAGGTTTAAGGTTTAAAGTTTAATGTCTAAAGTTTGAAGTTACGCAACCTTAAACCTTGAACTTTAAACTTTAAACGGTTTTATTACTTTCGTCCATTGTGAAAACCATCATCAATCAACTGCTCATTAGACATTGGGGCCATGCAAGCTTCCGCCCGATGCAGGAAGATATTATTCTTTCTGTGCTGGATGGAAAAGATACGCTTGCGCTGATGCCAACAGGCGGCGGCAAATCAATATGCTTCCAGGTGCCTGCGCTTGCGCGAGAGGGTATATGTATTGTTGTCTCTCCGTTGATTGCTTTGATGAAAGACCAGGTAGAGAATTTAAAGGCAAGAGACATCAAAGCCGTTTCCGTTGTTTCGGGAATGACTCGCAAGGAAATAGATATTACACTTGATAATTGTATTTACGGCAACATTAAATTCTTATATGTATCGCCTGAGCGCCTGAAGACTGACTTATTCAAAGCACGCCTGCCAAAGATGAAGGTGAATCTTATTGCTGTGGATGAGGCGCATTGCATATCGCAATGGGGTTATGATTTCCGTCCTTCTTATCTTGAAATTGCTGCCATACGGAAAATGCTTCCCGGCATTCCCGTGCTTGCACTCACTGCTACTGCCACTCCTGAAGTGAGAGAGGATATTCAGAAGAAATTAAGCCCCCCCACCCCCCAAAGGGGGGATTTTCCTGCGGCGAACAATTCCCCTTCCCTTGGGGAAGGGGTAAGGGGATGGGCTGTTTTTCAAAACAGCTTTGAGCGAAAGAATCTTTCTTACGTTGTAATTAATGAAGATAACAAAACATTGAAGATGCTGAACGTTGTGGAAAAGACAACAGGCTCATCAATTATATATGTAAGAAACCGAAAGAGGACGAAAGAGATTGTAGAGCTATTGCAAAAGAACGGACATACAGCCGGCTTCTATCATGCAGGGCTTGATAAAGCAACAAGAAATAAAAGACAGGACGCCTGGATGAGCGGAGAAACACGCATCATCGTTGCCACCAATGCCTTCGGAATGGGTATTGATAAAAGCAATGTGCGTCTTGTGCTGCATTATGATTTGCCTGAAAGCATAGAGGCTTATTACCAGGAGTCTGGTCGTGCAGGTCGTGATGGCAAGCAATCATACACGGTGTTGCTTTATAAGAAGACGGATATAAATGAAGCGCAGGGCAGAGTTGAATCAAGCTTTCCTGAAGTGAGTGAAATTAAAAACACATACCAGGCGCTTGGTAATTATCTTCAGCTTCCTGTTGGCTCGGGCGCTGGCGTCAGCTATGACTTCAATATAAATGCTTTTTGCACGAACTACAATCTTGATCCGCTCAACACATTCAATTGTTTTAAAATTCTTGAAATGGAAGAGTTGATTGAGATGAGCGATAACATTGATCTTCCTTCGCGTCTTCACATCACAGTGAAGCATGAAATGCTGTACGAATACCAGGTAAAGAATCCGAAGTTTGATCACGTTATTAAAACCATTCTTCGTTCGTATGCAGGCGCATTCGACGATTACACGGCCATCAATGAAGGAGAGATTGCAAAACGAAGCGGGATAACTATTGATGAAGTAAAAGAAATACTCGTGAAGACAGATGCGCAAAACATTCTCAGCTATCTTCCGCAGAATCAGTCGCCGCAGGTAACATTTCTTAAGCAACGCCTCGACTTAAAGAATATTCATATCAGCCGCGAACATCTTGCTGACCGCAAGGAGCGGCATATTAAGAATATGAAGGCAGTTATTAAATATGCTTCCACTAATACTTCCTGCAGGCAGCAACAATTGCTTCAATACTTTGGTGAAGAAATAAATCATCGCTGCGGCAATTGCGATGTTTGCATTGCCCGCAACAAGCTTGGAATAAGTGACCTTGAATTTAGCAATGTGCAGGTTGAAATTCAAACAATCCTCAGCAATCAAAAGCTTTCTTTGCATCATTTGATTAAGAATATTAAAAGCGCCAACGAAGACAAGGCTATAAAAGTTGTTGAATGGTTGATTGATAACAGGAAGATTAGTTATGATGATGACGAGTTACTTGTTATAAAATAAAACTGTTTAAAGTTTAATGTTTAATGTCTAAGGTTACTCCAACATTAAACTTTAAACCTTGAACTTTGAACTTCATTTCAAATGAAACTCCCTAAATCATTCTATGCCCGCGAAGATGTTGTTGCAATCAGTAAAGAATTACTTGGGAAATATCTTTTTACAAAAATCAATGGAACTGTTACCGGAGGAATAATTAGTGAAACAGAAGCGTATGCAGGAGCCATTGACCGGGCATCTCATGCTTATAACAACCGCAGGACAGCACGAACGGAAATTATGTATAGTAAAGGGGGTACTGCATATATTTACCTATGCTATGGCATTCATCATCTTTTCAATGTCGTAACCAATGCGAAAGGCATTCCTCATGCAATTCTAATCAGGGCTATATATCCTGTAGTCGGAACAAAGGTGATGCTGAAAAGGAGAAAGAAAGAAACGGCCGATTTGAAATTTACAATAGGACCGGGCAGCATGAGTGAAGCGTTAGGGATTAAAGTTGATTTGTCAGGAACAAGCTTGTCAGGCAATAAAATCTGGATTGAAGACCGAAAGCTTGTTATCCCTGATAATATAGTCTTAAGCGGTCCGCGCATAGGAGTTGATTATGCAGGCAAAGATGCACTGCTTCCTTATCGTTTCAGAGTACTACATTCAATACTTGAAAAATTAATTTAGATGAAATCATCTTTTTCCAGGATTATACTGAAGCAAGGCAAGGAACGTTCCTTGCTCAATTTTCATCCGTGGCTATTTTCCGGAGCTGTTGCACAAACAGAAGGTGAAATCAGAGAAGGGGATATAGTTGAAATCTATTCTCATGACAAGAAATATCTGGCAACAGGTCATTATCATGAAGGTTCCATCAAGGTTCGTATTTTTTCTTTTGAACAAACAGAACCTGACCAAGGCTTTTGGAAAAGGAAAATAAGGAATGCTTTTGAATTAAGAAAGAGACTTGGCTTTACAGATAATAATTCAACTAATGTGTATCGCCTCGTTCATGCTGAGGGCGATGGCTTGCCGGGTTTAATCATTGACATATATAATTCCGCCGCCGTTATTCAAACGCACACCATAGGCATGCATAATGCAAAGCATGATATTGCAGAAGCTTTAAAAGAAATTTACGGCTCGCGGCTGAAATGCATCTATGATAAGAGTGCAGAAACAATGAGCAAGCAGGAACAGGGAGTGGTTGAGAATAAATTTCTATACGGAGAAGCGAAAGAAGTTGTGGTAACAGAAAATGGGTTAAAATTTCTTATTGATTTTCAAATCGGACAGAAGACAGGCTTTTTTATAGATCAAAGAGAGAATAGAAAGCTGCTGGGAGAATATTCCAACTGCAAAAACGTGCTTAATACGTTTGCTTATTCCGGAGGCTTTTCAATATATGCACTTGAGGCAGGTGCAAATCTTGTTCATTCTGTTGACAGTTCTAAACGGACGGCTGAGTGGGCAGAGCAAAACATTAAGCTCAATGCAGGAATCGCAGGGGATAATCACACCTTTTATACAGCTGATGCATTTGATTTTCTAAAATCATCGCAGGAATCGTATGATGTTATTATTCTTGATCCCCCCGCCTTTGCAAAGCATCTGAGTTCTGTTAACAGAGCCACTGTAGGTTATCGCAGCTTAAATTACGAAGCAATTAAACGAATCAAGCCTGGTGGCATACTTTTCACCTTTTCCTGTTCGCAGGTAATTGATAAAGCGCTGTTTCGAAAAATTGTTTTCACCGCCGCCGCTATGACTAAGCGAAATGTGCGCATACTTCATCAGCTTACACAGCCTTCAGATCATCCAATCAGTATTTATCATCCGGAAGGAGAATACTTAAAAGGGCTTGTGCTCCATGTGGATTGAATTATTAAGTCGAAAAGATTGCAAATTTAAATGTTAAAATTTCTTTTGTGAGAACAATATTTAGTTACATTTGCAGCATCTAATTAAAAATTAATCTCAAAAAAACGCATATCGTATGAAAAAGATTTATTCATTCTTGTTTATGGCTTTGCTGACTGCAGGAGCCTTCGCTCAAACTAACATTGGAAGTGAGCACATCCCCAATTTAAGAAAGCCAATTTCTATTCCTTCAATACCCATTAATTCGGCACGATCAGGGACTTCGCAAATTTTTTTGGACTACGACTCAGCAGATACTGAAATTAATTTTGTTAGCCAGTCAAATTATATTTGGAATATGAACATGCATTACAGCTTGGCTGGTCACGATACGAATAGCTGGCAAACCTGCATTGTCAGGTTCGATAGTTTGTATGATGCAAACACACAGATTACAACCAACAATGCCCAGGTAACAAACATAGTTGTAGATTCAATTTATGCACTTCTTGGACATTCGAATATGTCCACGCAAAATGATACACTTATAACAAGGATAATACCTCTTAATGCATCCGGTTATCCGGTCCCCACAACAACATTATGGGCTGACACAATGATTACCGATACCTCATGGTCTGTCGGAGGCAGTTGGCTTCAGACAACCTATTTTCAATGGAGTCCGGCAAAGAATCTTGGAGCGGGAGTAAATAATTTTGCAGTTGAACTTGACTATTATGACCCTTCTAAGTTAGACACCTGTGGATTTATTGCCGGATTTAGTGACCAGGGATTAAGCGGAACTTGCAGTCAAACTGCTGCTTACAGTAATTTCTATCCAAATAGCTATGCCGCATGGACAAAATATGGAGCTACTTACCCTCTTCTTCCAGATCCTACAGGTATAGATATTTACTATGATTGTTTAGGCCTGGGACATGACACTGTAGGTCAGGGTCACAACTATATTCAGGATATATATCTCGGTGCCTGGATTACTGTCACTACCAATAACGTTGGTATTAATGAAGACTTGAAAAATACCGGTATTGGACTTTATCAGAACATTCCAAATCCATTTCATAGTTCAACTGACATTAAATACGAACTTGCTAATGATGCGAAAGACGTAGTTCTATCTATCTATGATATTGTTGGTAACAAAGTAATGCAGGCTGAGGAAGGAACTAAAACATCGGGCCAGCATGTTATCCGTTTGGATGCATCTAAGCTTGCTAAAGGAATGTATTCTTATACATTGCGTGTTGATGGCAGCCAGCTTACTAAAAGAATGGTTATTGAGTAATAGAACAAGTAATAGAATTTTCCCGGAAGAAATAAAAAACGTCCCTGATAGTAATGGGGACGTTTTTTTATTTAAAATAGCTGTAGTTGAGAATAAAGCTCAACGATAGGAAGTCCCATTACATTGAAATAGCTCCCTTCAATTCTTTTTATTGCAACAAACCTCTCAGTAGTTGATGAATGACGTGTTGCCTCCGCTAATTTTGGTTTCCCTATTTGTTTAAGAAACTTTCGTTCTTCATCTGAAATGGGATCCATTCCATCCGGCAAACATTCCTGTGCACCATAACTTCCGGCTTTGTCAAAAGGTTTGAACTGATCAATATAAAAACGGATTTGATCATCCTCATAGTTATTGAAGTAAACGTTAGTCTTCACGAAAAATGTTTTTGTATGCTGCTCATCAAACACGGTGACGCCTGTAAATACTTCATGCATATTGCCGGAAAGTTGCTTCAGCACATTGAAAGCTTCTTTACCATCAGCAGGCTTATTGAGTACTTTGTCTTCAAACCATACTATGGTATCCGCTGTAATGAAGATATTTCCGGGTGCCAGCAGTTCTCGGAAAACTGAAGCTTTTTTCACGGATAGGAAACACACAATTTCTTCTCTTTGTAAGTGAGAAGGAAAACTCTCATCAACATCCTTTTTAAAAACCTCAAATTGAATTCCCATCTCCCTGAGCAAAAGCTGCCTGCGCGGCGATGCAGAACATAGAACGATTTGTTTGTCAGTCATAAACAATAACTGTGGCTAAAAAGGTTATCTCAGGAAGTAGTACCAAAAGGGTATCATAGAAAGAATTCCGTAAACCATAATTCCCTTTGTAAACATGCTGGCATAATGATAATCTTTCTTTTCACTTGCTGTGGATACAAGATAAGAAAGCGCAGCAAAAGGAATAAGAAACATCCCAATAAGATAGGCAAAGTTGACGATTTTATTAGCATAAAAATACTTCCATAGTATGTAAGTCAGGCCGCCCATTGTGATATATATGAGAGCGACGACAATAGATTTGCTGGTTTTCATCCCAAATATAATCGGCATCGTTTTGCATTGAGCACGTTCGTCCCCGTCAATATCTTCCATGTCTTTGATGATTTCTCTGATAAGGGAAACCAGAAATGCGAAAGCTGCATAGTATAATATGAATTCAATGTTAGGGTAAATAGAAGGCTCATACAATCCTACTATGATTACAACTAATGCTGAAAGCAAAGCAATAATAATGTTGCCGATGAATAACCTTTTCTTATAATAGGTAGAATACATCCACAAGGAGCCCGTTGCGAAAACCTGGATAAAGCCCATTACCTGTCTCTGAATTATGGTGGCAAGATAAAACCCTATTAAAATGCCAACAATACTGAAAATGAAAAACAACCTTTTGGCAAATCGTTCTGAGAACTCCTTGCCGATCAGGTTTTTTCCCGGTTTGTTCACTTCGTCAATTCCCGCATCGTATAAATCGTTGATGACGTATCCTGCCGCTGCTATGAGGATAGTGGAAAGAACAACCAAAGAGAATCCAATTTTGCTGAGATAAACAGGGAAAATATGCGTTTGATGAAACTCCGTTACGTATGCAGGCATAATGAGACAATACCTTACCAGAAGCTGCGTTAATGCAATGATGATAAGGTTAGGGAGCCGTATTAACCGAAGGAAGGAAATCATAGTGAGCAATGGTAAGAAAAAACTCAGAGTTTTATTCCATATAGTTCTGAAATGCTTTCAGTAAATAGTTTGTAAAAAGTGTGAAGTTCTTTGTCATTACCAAGCATCTTCAGATGTGCTTCAATAATTTCCGAATCACCACGCCTGGCTGGTCCTGTCTGCATGTAATATGGATTACGTGTCTGCACCTTAAGTGCAGTTTCGAGAATGAGCGGGCAGAGGATAGTATAAGCTAATCCTGCATCAGCCATAAGCTTTTCAGAAATAGTTAAAAGATGATTGCCGAAATTGTTTGCAAAAACGGCTGCCAAATGAACATGCTTCCTTTTAGAAGAATTAATATGAATAATTGTATTTGAAAGACGTTTTACTGCGAACCCGATCTTTTTCTTTGCCTCATCATCACTCCATTCGATGCAAAAAGGAACATCTGTAAGGTTTACTTTTCTATTTAAGGAGAAAGTCTGAACGGGATAGATTACACCGCAGTGTTTAAATTTCTTTCCGAAAATATTAAGAGGCAATGATCCTGATGTGTGCGCAACAACCTTATCTGTTAACGGGAAGGATTTTAGAAAGCCCTTTACGGCATGATCGCTTAGAGAGATGATATATAAATCTGCTTCATCTGATATATCTTTTGCATCCGT
The DNA here is from genome assembly GCA_003151745.1 of Bacteroidota bacterium. GTDB lineage: Bacteria > Bacteroidota > Bacteroidia > AKYH767-A > 2013-40CM-41-45 > PALSA-967. The sequence goes on along the minus strand of PLYJ01000057.1, from coordinate 20,261 downwards.
GCAGGATTTGCAGTGAAGCTTCTTCGCGAGTGTGTCAGCGGAAAATGCAGTGCGGCTATATACCTGAATAATCGAATGCTCTGCCTTTTTAAACCCAATTCCAAGATGCGTTGCAACATTGCCTGCACCGATCAATACAATTTTCATTTTATACAAATTTTCTTTGTTTCAATATTCTCTTTCTTATTGCAAGCAATGAACCTAAGATCATCAGGATGCAGCCTATCCAAAGGATGTTGATGCCCGGAAAGATAATTGCTTTCATGATAATAAAATCGTGCTTGTTAGTTTTCTTCTCGCTTGCCGCAATTTCTATTTTGCTTGTGGCAGGATCAATGTTTACAAAATAGAATTTCAATCCTAACGGATCAACAACTGCTTCACGAAATCCGGCACGAAGGTTTTTAAAATACAACACAGGCACAGCCTCATATTGCTTCCTGTTTACATCCTCGACTCGCAGGAGGGCCCCTACGGCAACATCTGAATCACTTGTAAAGCCAAGTGAGCTCTTATCCGGGTTTCGATCCAGTCCTTCGTATATAACAAAGCTGTTGCTTGTCAAAAACGTATCTCCCTTTGCAAGCTTGTGTGTTTCAGGTTCGCGATACTCATCGTTGGTGGATTCCTGCTTCTTGTCATCAATATCAGATGCGTATTGAATGTGGGTGTATATATCTTTATTGAAGAACCTTTTTGTTGCAGGCTCGGCTACATTTCCCATGCGTTCGTTAAGCTGAACGACAGGCTTCAGTTCAAATGCTTTTTCTTTTATGCCTGTTTCAGGATTAGCCTTGAAGTATTCAACGGTGTAAAAGATGTTTACACCTTGCTGCTCATGACCTTTATAAGTCACGAAGTAATCTCCCATCTTCAAGGTGTCGGAGCCCTGCATCACCATGATATTTTCTTTGTTTGGAAGATCCTTAACAGGATTATACCATTGCGTATTTTCAGAGATGACTTGCTTTTTGGAATTACTGATCAGCGCTCCCATAATGATGAGGGCAATGCCAACATGTGCTATGGAAGCTCCGGGATGCTTAAACTGGCCTCTTACTGTGAGCAACATAAAATCAAGATTGGCAAGCACGGCAAAACAGGCAGCAAAGAACAATATATAGTAATGAATACGATATTGCCCGAGGATGAATGCAGCGCCAAGCGTAACAAGCAATGCAACAATTGCAGGCGGGATAATTCTCCTGTAGAATCCTTTCATCTCCGTTTGCTTAAACTTGAAGAACTGTCCAATTCCAATCAACAGGCAAACGATGATGGCAACAGGCACCTGCCAGCGATTGTAATGATCTATCAGATCGGGTGGAGGAGCAATTTTTTGATTGAATACTTTATTGAAAACCGGAATGGAAGTGGTGAAGATGATCTGCATAGCGCCAATCAGCAAGACCAACATGCCGATAAACATCCAGAATTCGCGCGAGGAGAGATGCTCCTCAGTTGTTGGAGTGACGAGGTGCTTCCTGTTTCGCAGAAATAAATAAATAGCTATAGCACCAAAGAAAAACATAAAGCTCAATAGCTGAACTTCCATACCTTCATTGGTGAAAGCATGAACGGAACTGTCGCCAAGAATGCCGCTGCGGGTAAGGAAGGTAGAGTAGAGGATAAGGAAGAACGTGAGGATGCAAAGCAGGTAAACAGAAACAAGCGATTGCTGCCTGCTCTTATATATCATCATCACATGGCCTGCGCCTACTAAAGTAAGCCACGGAACGAGCGAAGCATTCTCCACGGGGTCCCATGCCCAGAAGCCGCCAAAGCTGAGTGATTCATACGCCCATGCAGCGCCCATTAAAATGCCTGTACCCAAAATCATGATGCTGAAGAATGTCCATGGCAGTGCAGGCACGATCCATTCGCTGTACTTTTTCCTTATCAGCCCCGTCATGGCAAAAGCAAACGGAATGGCAGTGGAGGCAAAGCCAAGAAATAAAGTAGGCGGATGAATAGTCATCCAGTAATTCTGAAGGAGCGGATTGAGTCCGCGCCCGGGTGGAAGATGAAGCAGGTAGTCAGGTTTGGAAGTGAAAGGAAGATTAGCGAAGTCAGGATGTAATCGCAATAATACAAACGGATTGCTTCCGATCTTAATTTCAAAGATAACAACACCGAGCAGCATAGATGAAAGAAAAATCTGTATGAGCGAAACCCACATCACCACGCCTGATTCCCATTCTCCTCCTCGCCAGATGATGACCCATGACATGACCACCATCCACATCATCCACAGCAGAAAACTTCCTTCCTGTCCTTCCCAAAGGCAGGAGAATATATATCGCAGCGGCATAAGGTTATTGCTGTGCTGCCACACATAATAATATTCATACCGATGACTTAATATAAGATATATAAGCAATCCGAAAATGCTTAGTATGCAGGCGGAATGAACAGCGAACGCTCCCCGCGCAAAAGCTTTCCATGAAATGTTCTCCGTGTGTGTTGAATATAAATAAGAGATGGCGGAAACAATGGAAGCAACAAAAGCAACGATAACAAGCAAGTGCCCGATGTGACCGTAAAGTGGCTGCTCGCCTATAAATGTTGATGACATAGTAATTTTAGTTCAATGTTCAATGTTCAAAGTTGCCGGCATGAATAAGTTTAAACATTGAACATTCAAACTTTGAACATTGAACTATTTGCTCGCCTTTATATCCTCACGCGGATTGTTGTACTTGGAAGGGCATTTCATCAGCACCTCTTTTGCATGAAAATCGTTGTCTGACTCTTTGCCTATGATCACGATTTGCTCGGAGCGGTCGAAGTCCTGCGGCTTGCTTTGGTTCAAGATCACTTTGCGTTCCGTGCCTTCGCGGTCAACCATGTAAAACACAAAAACATTGGGATTGATTTTCGGATTAAACTCCTGCGGCTTCTCGCGGTTCAGCTTGCCGATGACATGAAAGATAGTACCCGGGCTTTGTCCCGCTTCTTTGAAGTCGGCGTATTTAGTGGAATCACCCAGCGTAGTCAATATTGCCCCCATTGCAACAGCAATCAATACAAGCGCAATGATGTGTGATCTTTTCATTTAATAAATTTACTGTCATTGCGAACCCCGAAAGAATCGGGACAGGCTCCGTGAAGCAATTCCTGTCTTCGTGGCTACGGATTGCTTCGTCGTTTCACTCCTCGCAATGACTTTCTGCAGATTGCAAAGGTAACAAATGGAAGGGAATGGTTTTACTGTGTAATGCTCCCCACAATCTTCTGCGGCACCGTCTTCTTGTTCAATCCAAGCTTAACCAGAAACTTTCCCATTTTAAATACCTCCTTCAGGGAATTGAGGATCGCAGATATATTCCGTTTCCGTATATAAAAATGCAATACGGTATTCATCCTGATCCATTTAAAACATAGCACACAAAGCGGACATCCCTTTCGTGATAAGGGCTACAACAGCTTCTTACAGGAAGCGTTCTGATATATAATGACAGAAAAGCCCCGTTTTACTGCCTCCTCATGAAAATATATTTTTAAAACCGCCAAATTGTGCTGAAAACGGGGATTGGCGGGGCATTGAAGCCAAAAGAAAGTTGCATTTTGGAAGGCCAACACACCTTTCGAGGGCTTTTTGCGATGCAAACGCCGCCGAGGTTTGTTTATCCTCGTCGGCGTTACAAACTATGTTCTATGTTTATATATTATGTAACTCCGACTAAGGTAAGAAAACTTAGTCGGAGTTAGTTTTTCACGCAATTTCCCAAATATCTTTTACGATTTCAAATAAAACTTTACTCCTATAATTCATCGCCTCGCCGTCAAATTTGTCGAATGGCTTAAATTCCAAACCTGTTTTAGATTTAAATGACATATTGAATTCATTAAATCTTGAATTTGTACTGTGGTAAAAGGTATCAACAAGTGTTCTTCCCCATACCAATCCATTATTGTACGTTTTAAGTTTCCCCTCATAATATTTTTCATTATTGGAAATAATATTATCCATATTATAGAGTAATAGCAAGCCACCTAACTTATTCCTTTTAATTTCAAATTCTTCTTCGGAATTAAAATAAGACTTGTTTTCATCGTTGCGAGAAAGAATATGTTCGATGTGATATCCTGTCTTATGACCCGTTTTGGTTGAAATATAATGAACAGAAGAGTCCATATCCTTGCCTGTGTTATCACAAATATATTTTTCTATTCTTGCAAAAAAGTACCTTAAAGGTCGTCTATCTATATCTTCATAGCCACGAATTGCAAATTTATCATAGTCAAGTACTGAATTTACTTCACTTATGCTTCGTTTATCCTTAATTGTTTGTATAACGAGACTATCAAAAACATTTCTATATTCTTCAGGGCTTTTATTTAAGAGCTCAAGATTTAAGTTATATTGTAATTCAGTGAAATCAGTACTGCTATAAATTCCATTCAACCTTAAAAGCATATAAAGTCTGTCAATCTCTTTTGAAATGGTTTCTATTTTACTTTGTTCGTTTTTGTCAAGTACATTGCATGCAGCAATGATATTTTGATACTGACCTGATAAATCATTAATATCATAGTTATAACTCAGGAATATAAAATTGTTCTTCTTTATTCGTGAATATAGCTCTGAATAATAAATTAAATTATTCTCAATGAAGGATTTTATGTTTTTTATTTGATTTTCGTCACGCCTTCTGAAACCAAGCTTATTTGCGATTTCGTTATCTGCAAATATGTATCGGTGGTACTCATTATTAATAGATGTTTCAATGTCTGCGGCTTTTTTATAAATAAATTTCCCTTTTAAATAATCAATAAAAAAGGCGTCTTCATTTCCTCTAATATGATTTAGAGATTTTTCCCATAAGTCACTATATTTTTCAGTATCATCCTTGTCTAATGAACCTATTAGTTTCCCTTTTAGAATTTCAAATGGTTTTAAGGCAACTCCCCGATCGTTAATTACTTCAAAAACCATAGGTGTATCATCTTTTTCAATTTTTAGTTCTACAAGCACTAATCGTTCTAAGAAATACATAATAAATGCTTGCAGCTTTTCAGTTGATAATTTCCTTTCTTCTAAATATTTTTGAATGTCCTTATATCGAGCCCAAATATTTTGTTCTGTTGTATTTTCAAATTTTTCTTTATAGTCGCTTTCGGGGGAAGCTAAAATATGTTGCATTATATTCCTCCTCTTTTCATTATCCAACCAAAAGATGTTCCCTTTATATTTATCTTTTCCGAAAATGCAATCTTTCAACGTGTCTAACAAGTTTTCAAAGCGCTCTTGTTCTTTATGAGCTGTATGATAAAGATAGGTTGCTATTAAAGCTAAAGTAGTAAGTCTTTGCTGACCATCTACTATATACTCCTTACTACTAACTGTATCCGTATTGGTAATGTATATATTGAGATAATACCAATTATATTTTGCGATGACAGCAGGGGTAAGGTCTTTCCCTTTATGTTCTTGGTAAGACAAATCAAAAGTGTAAAATATATCATCCAATAGAATATTTACCGTCCGTTTGTCCCAAATAAACTCTCTCTGATAAAAATCAATGTAATACGTTCTATGTTTAAGACATTTTTCTACCGTCTGATTATTAGGTTGTATATTCATATAAAGTATTTTATAAAATTCTGTTACCCTATTTCAAGTTGAACGCTCGCTGATAAGATGACGCACAACATGTATATTAATGCTATTACGCGCATAGCATTTTGTGAAATTCATGTAAATTAAGCAATAATATCAAAAAACGCAATGCGTATATCCACAGCAATGTTAGTTTATATAGTTGATGATGGCAAATCTTTGTTTTACATTTTCCGGTTATCGTCTGGGCTTTTTATTTTGCCTGTATCCTTCTTTGAACTCAAATCCGGACAGGTTTAAAGCCCCGGGAGGGTTATAGCTCAATAACACAAGCTTTTTAACACAAAAACAAGCTTTTTCTCAATCCTACATAGGATAGTGGCTTTCCTACATAGGTTTGTGACGGGGATATGTAGGATCGTTTCTTTCCTACATAGGATTATGACAGGGCAATGTAGGATGGTCATTTTCCTACATAGGATTGTGACCGGGATATGTAGGATTGTCTCTTTCCTACATAGGATTGTGACCGGGATATGTAGGATTGTCGCTTTCCTACATAGGATTGCCACAGGGATATGTAGGATTGTCACTTTCCTATGTATGATTGCTTCAGGGTTATGTAGGATTGTCTCTATCCTATATAGGATTGTTACAATCCTTATGGTAATTGCATAAAACCTTAAAATCAGTATAAACAACCTTAAAAAGGGGTTTTCAGGATTTGTTTCATTCTGCGGCGGGCTTTGAAGCAGTTGGAGGTGGCTGTGTTGAGGGTTATATGTAGCTGTAAGCCTATTTCACGAAAAGTGAGCTTTTTGAAGTAATGCAGTATGATCACAAGCCTGTATGGGTGTGTCATTTGGTGCAGCGCTTTGCCAAAACGCAGGCGCAGCAGCAGGTTGTGGTCGGAAGGCAGGTCTTCAGGATAGTCTTGCCTTTGCAATGATGTAATAAAGGAGAACATCATTTTATAATGTCTGAAATGGCTGAGGCATTTGCGGGCAATGCCGTAAAGCCAGTGCAGCAGCTTATTTTCATTTTTGTACTTGCCGCTGCGCAGGGCAAGCAGGGCTGCCAGGAAGGTTTCCTGTGTGAGGTCATGGGCATCGGCTTTGTTTCGCAGCTCGGACAGCAGGAAACGAAATATGCGGGGCACATACTTGAGCGTAATGCAGTCGAAAGCCCTGTTATCGCCTCCTGTTGTGAGCAATGCCAGTTCGCCGTCGGGAAGGTTCTTATATACAAGCAACCTGCCCGTATAAAGCGTTTTCATGAAACCCCCTGTTTTACTACCGGTTGTAGGGGTGTAGATATGCCGCCAATGCTGTAAGCCCTGGTATTGCTATAACGGAGGCGGAGAGGGATTATTTTAAGGCGGCAAGGAAAGTTGAAATATATGCCGCAGATTCGCAGATTAAAAGGCACAAGGAAATAATCTGCGAATCTGCGGCTATGGGAATAATTATTTATAAATTTGCCACCTCATCATTTCTTATTCCATTCGTATGAAAAAAAGATATATAAGCGCCGTCCTTCTGGTTGCATTGTTTTTTGTAATTAGCGCAAATTCTTATGATGCACCACAGGCGCAGGAGGGTTTCAAGAATCTTAAAATTCTTCCTAAGGATATCAGCAAGGATAAGCTCGATTCCGTGATGGCTAACTATTCCGTTTCGCTTGGTGTGAGATGCAACTTTTGCCATGCCACGGCTGCAGACTCCATCCCAAAAAAGCACCTTGACTTTGCCAGCGATGCAAAGGATGAAAAGAACATAGCACGTAATATGATGAATATGACAGCCTATCTCAATACTAACTATTTCAACTTCGACCATTCCTCCCAGACCGATACGATTCATACTGTTGTATGCTACACCTGCCACAGGGGAACGCATGAGCCTGATGCAAAGGCTTTTCTAACGCTGATTGATTCTACGTTGAAGTCGTACAGGAAAGGCAGATAGAGGTAATGGAGGTAAATGAGTAATTAAGGTAATAAAACTTATTAATGTCGCAGCCCTAATTACCCCAATAACCTTAATCCCTTAATTACCTTTTTGCTTCAATAACATTTCCTCTTTTTTTACGTTTCAATACACGTATTCTAATTTAAAGTTTTTTACTTATGGAAACGGTTGTGAAAAGCGCCTTGAAAGGCGGGGAGTTTTTAATTAAGGAAACGGAAGCGCAAAACATATTTATCCCTGAAGAGCATACGGAAGAACAGCGCCTGATGGAAGATACCTGCAGGCAATTCCTGGAGCAGGAAGTATATCCTAACCTTGATAAGATTGATGCGCAGGAACCGGGGCTGATGGAATCATTGCTTAATAAAGCAGGAGAGCTTGGTTTGCTTTGTGTTTCCGTTCCCGAAGAATACGGCGGACTGGGAAAGGATTTTGTGACAAGCATGTTGGTGACTGAAGCATTGGGTGCTGGGCATTCCTTTGCTGTTGCCATGGCAGCTCATACAGGCATCGGCACGCTTCCCATTTTATATTATGGCAATAAAGAACAAAAGAAAATATATATACCCAGGTTAGCGAGAGGAGAATGGAAAGCATCGTATTGTCTGACTGAACCGGGTTCGGGTTCAGATGCAAATGCTGCGAAGACAAAAGCAGTGCTGTCTGCTGATGGAAAGCATTATCTCATCAACGGGCAGAAGATGTGGATTACCAATGCAGGCTTTGCTGATGTATTTATTGTGTTTGCAAAGATTGATGCTGATGCAAACCTAAGCGCATTTATTGTGGAGAAAAGCTTTGGTGGCATCAGCCTGAATCCTGAAGAACATAAAATGGGAATAAAAGGAAGTTCTACGAGACAGGTATTTTTTAATGATTGCAAGGTGCCAGTTGAAAACCTTTTAAGCGAACGGCAAAATGGTTTTAAGATTGCCGTAAACATTTTAAATATAGGCAGGATAAAGCTTTCAGGAGCAGCAATCGGTGGCGCAAAGGAAATATGCACCAATGCTGTGAAGTATGCGAATGAGCGTCAGCAATTCGGAAGGCCGCTTGCAAAGTATGGAGCCATTCGTTACAAGCTTGCTGAAATGGCGATACGAATATTTGCCTGTGAGTCTGCCATCTTCAGATGCAGTCAGAATATAGAAGATGCCACCAAAGCATTGATTGAAGGAGGCATGCCCGATGCAAAAGCAAAGCTGAAAGGAGTGGAGCAGTTTGCTGTGGAAGCTGCTATATTAAAGGTGTATGGATCGGAAGCCCTCGACTATGTTGCTGATGAAGGAGTGCAGGTATATGGAGGTATGGGATATAGCGCTGAAGCTCCAATGGAACGTGCTTACCGCGACTCGCGCATCAACAGGATATTTGAAGGCACGAATGAAATCAACCGCATGCTTGCCGTTGACATGATGTTGAAACGCGCTATGAAAGGAGAGCTTGACCTGATGGGGCCTGCAACGGCAGTTGCTAAAGAATTGGTTCAGGTTCCTGATATGTCAAAGGGTGAAGGAAAATTATTTGATACGGAAAAGAAATATATAAGCAACTTTAAGAAGGCAGCCCTGATGGTTGCAGGCAGCGCCGTTCAAAAGCTCATGACGCAGCTCGAAAAGGAACAGGAAGTGCTGATGAACATTGCTGACATGCTTATTGATATATACATCGGAGAATCTTTACAGCTTAGAGTAGAGAAGTTAGTGAGCATAAGAGGGGAGGGGACAAGCAAAGAATATATTGATATGTTGCAGGTCTGGATTAATGATGCAGCGGATCGCATTGATAAAGCAGGCAAAGAAGCCATCAACAGCTTTGCCGAAGGTGATGAGCAACGCATGTTGCTGATGGGTTTAAAGCGGTTCACGAAGGTTGCACCGCTCAATGCAAAAGAGGCGAGAAGAAGAGTTGCTGCAAAGCTGATTGGTGAAAATAAATATTGCTTTTAAGATGGTGTAGCGGCAGATTGCAACTTCTGCGAAGTTTACTACCGATAAAACTATTACGAATGGGTTTCCGCTACCTTTTTTATTTCAATTAAAATTGGATTCCACCCGTTGCCGTTATTGTAAACATCTTTATATCTTTTCTCGCCTTCAGCAGCGGTTTCAAATCCATCCTGGGTTACAGTCAAGGTAGTTTGCCTGTTTTGTTCTGCCAATTCGTAAGTCACATATAAATAGTTTTCCGGAATGTCAGGATAAGATGCGTTGGGATCTATAACGGTGTATTTAAGAAGCTTATTCGGTTCAATCGCTACAACAATGCCTTTTACCGGAATTAATTCTTTGCCTTCATAATTCATACGCCACAAAAGAGGACTCCCTACCTTCCATGTTGACACTGTTTCGCAGCCAAACATATATATTTTAGTCTTTTCAGGATTTGTCAGCGCATCCCAAATGGCAGAAGAAGAAGCATTAATAATGATCGAGTTTTTTACAATTAGCTTTTCCATCATGCTTTCTTTTCTTCAGTATTCTTAACGAGGTAAGCAGTATTTGCCTGTGCCAGCGGAGTAATTACAATGTCATTAAGCACTACATGAGGTGGACGGGTGGCAGCAAAGAATACAATATCTGCAATATCAGCAGCCGTGAGCGGCACATAACCCTGGTATGTTTTCTTTGCCTGTTCTGCGTCGCCATGAAAGCGTACTAAAGAGAATTCTGTTTCTGCTGCTCCGGGAGCAATGTTTGTGACTTTTATGCCATGTACAAGCAAATCAATACGCATGCTTTTTGACAGTGCATCCACTGCAAACTTAGTGGCGCAATATATATTTCCTTTCAGGTATGCCTCCTTGCCCGCAATGCTTGCCATATTGATAATGTGACCGGACTTATTTTCAATCATCAGCGGCATGATGGCACGGGAAACATAGAGCAATCCTTTAATGTTGGTATCAATCATCGTTTCCCAGTCATCAATATCGCCTTCCTGTATCAGCGACAAGCCGGAAGCAAGCCCAGCATTATTTACCAGCACGTTTATCTTCTTCCAGTCATGCGGGAGGTTATCAATGGCCTCCTTCACTTCAGCTCTTTTACGCACATCAAAGCAAAGCGAAAGCACCTTCACGTCAAACTGCTTCTTCAGCTCTTCTTCAACGTTCTTGAGAAGCTCTGCCCTGCGTCCTGTAATGATGATATTCCATCCGTGTTCGGCAAACTTAAAAGCAATTGCCTTTCCGAAGCCTGCTGTAGCGCCGGTGATAAAAAGTATTTTGTTATTCATAAAATCAAGGGGATACTATCTCAATCCTTAACAGGCATGTCAAGAGACTTGCTCACTATCTGACCATTTGGCTTTAGCTTAATCTCTTTGTAAACCTTATCTTTCGTTAAAACTAACTCATAAAGCTCGCCGTCATAAAACGTGTCAATGATGTTAGCAGACTTTACTTTATATTCGGGCAAATGGGCAGTAACAGTTTTTGAGACTACTTCGGGAATCATTGATACTTCAATCTCAGACTCTGTTTGAAACCAATTACCTTCTTTATTAAATGAAGCGGAGCGCAATGCATTGTTGTCGTTAAAGCTTACCTTATATACAGCCATATCTTTCGTTTCCCATTTCTTATCCTTCGCTTGCGGAAACTTGATGAAGAAAGTCCGTTGAACAGGTATCGGAATTTTATCTTCAGTAATTTGCTGCGCTAATAATGCTGTACTTACACATAGAAATGCAGTTAGCATTAGAATAAATGATCTCAGTTTCATTTTCATTGTCTTAATAGTAGTGTGAAAAGCAAAGTTACAAAAAATAATTTAGTCCTCCAACTCAGGCTTTCAGCAAGTGATTTGACGCACTAATATATAAAAGAAGGCAGATGAATAAGTATGGCTGCCTGCGCGTAAAAAGGATCATCCTTTCTCAACGCTTTTATTTACTATCTCTCCGGTATCCTTCAGTTGAACTTCAATCGTTTCATTGCCTTTAACAAGCTCTACTTCATAGAGGTTAGCATTGCCGGGCTTTTGGAGCTGCGCGGCTTCTTTAATTTTATAGGCAGGAAAATTCTTTAAAATAGAACCCGAAACCTCTTGCGGAAGCTTAGCAATTTCAATTTCGGTTTCTGTTTCTAACCATTTGCCATCTTTATCAAAAGAAGCAGAATGTTTCGCACTGTCCAACGTGAACTTTGCTTCATATTCAGTCTTATCTTCCATTGCCCATTTTGCATTCGTTACTTTAGGAAACTTTGCCTTGAAAGCGTTCCTGACCGCAGCAGGAACTTTATCCGCTGTCAGCTTTTGAGCAAATGTTGCAGAGCAGATTAATAAACCCGCAATAAGCATTATACTGATTGATTTCATTTTCATTTAGTTTTGTTATTTGTAAGGTACAAAATTACAAAATTCATGGTTATTAATTTGTCGTGTTATTTCTTCATCACGATAACCTTTTTGTTAAGCACTCCTTTATCAGTTTGAATCCGAAGAAAATATATCCCTTCAGCAAGCAAGATGGTATTAATGCTTAGGCTCAATGAATTATGTGCATCAGTTTCCATGACATATTGCCCTATGGTATTAAAAAGACAGACATTCTTTAGTTTCAAAGAGGAACTCTTTATAATGAAGTAATCGGATGACGGATTAGGGAATACCTGCACTTCATCAGAAAGTATTAGCTCGTTAATTGCTGAAGCACAATCATAATTAACAGTTACTGAATCCAGTGAAGAACAATGCAGAAGGGTATCAATTGCGGATACATAGTATTTAGCAGTGTCAGTTGGCAATGCTTTAGGTGATTGAATGGTTGAATCATTAAGCGTACTTCCCGGAAACCATGAAAACACTATGTTCGAAATGGAAGCAGATGAGTTCATAGTTGCCTGTAATGAAATGGTGGTGGATGCATTTAATCCAATCGTTTCCTGTGCTGTATTTAGTTTGCCTTTCTGCACGAAGAAAATGAAAGGCACGTTAGAAAGAGTATCGAACGCGGTAAATCCAATGTTATTGAATGCAACTGCCAGAACGGGATTAAGTGATGAGTAGTCATCGTGCTCAAAAGAATAAGCAAGGATAAAATCACCGTCAGGAATTCTGTTTGTCAGCATGCTTGCTGCGCTGTCAACTTATAGAGGATTTGCAAGGTTAAATTGAAAATCATTTTCAGCATGTGCTTGACAATTCCCCACACCATTTTGAAATTGATTTAGCTGCCCATAATTTACATTATTATTACTCCACGCATGCAAATAGACTGAATCAATAACTGAAATAATAAGTTTAGCCCCTTGTCCACATCCTTCCAGATCACCTTCAGATAAAGATCCGTTGATAGTAAATTGTGTTGCGAAATAATCATTTTGATTTAGCGGGGTGCCAACAGTGGTGCATAAAAGTTGAGCTATACTATTGAATGTCGCATGCAATTGCACGCTATCCCCGCAGACAACAGTGTCATGGCTTGTGTATATATTGACACAACATCCGTTTTGTGAATACGCCTTGGCAGCAAACATGAAGACAATAAGGAGTAGAAAGTTTTTCATAGAGGGTGATTGAAGTTATTGAATCGAAAGATAAGCGAAAGAAATGAATTGAATTTCCTGTTTTTGTTACTTTTTCCTGTACGCAATTCGCAGCAAAGTAGGCAGCACAATCAACAGCATCGGTAAGGCTATCAGAAAGCCTCCTATTACCGCAATCGCTAATGGCTGGTGAAGAATAGCTCCTCTGCCAATTCCAAGTGCCAAAGGCATTAATGCAATGATAGCGCCTGTGGCAGTCATCAGCTTAGGTCTTAATCTTGTTGAGATGGCAAAACTGATTGCATCATCTACGTTGCCTTCAATAAGGTTGGTTCTGAATTGCTGGAAGGTGAAAATGGCGTTCTCCCCGATAATTCCAACGATCATAATAATGCCTGTGTAGCTGCCGACATTTAAAGGAGTACCTGTTATATATAGTGCTAGTATGCTTCCTGTCAATCCCAGAATGGAGATAAACACGATGATTGCAGATGCTCTGTAATCGCGAAACATAAAGAGTATAACTGCAAACACCAGCATGATGGCACTGATAAGAATGGTGAGCAATTCTTTGAACGACTGTTGTTGTTCTTTATATGCTCCGCCATAATCAATATGATAACCAAGCGGCAACTGAACATTTGCTTTAATTGCATTCTGAATTGCAGCCATCGCGCTGCCAAGGTCACGATTATTAAGCCTGGCTGTAATGGACAACATGCTTTGTGAATTTTCACGTTGTATTTCTGCAATGCCGGTATCAATCCGCAGGTCAACGAATTTCTCTACCGGTTGCAGATGTCCGTCAGCCGTGAAGACAGAAGTGTGACTTAATCCCTGCAGATTGGCATAGCGTCTGTCGGGATAAATCATACGTATATTGGTGAGCTGTTCTTTTTCCAGGACGTTGCCAATAATGTTGCCTTCTAATTGTGTTTGTAGCTGAAATTGCAGGTCAGCAGGGGTGAGATTAAATCTTGCAAGCTCCGGACTATTAGGATTAATATCAACAGAAGGTCCTGCAATAATAATTCCGCTAAACACATCCGTAATTCCGGGAATCGTATCTATTAATTTCGCAATGGTAACAGCGTATGATTGCAGCCGCTGCGGATTATCACCAAACACTTTGATCTCTACAGGTTGTGCAGTGCCCACTAAATCACCGAGCATATCTTCCATCACCTGGCCGAATTCAATTTGCAAGGCAGGCTGTGTGGCTTTAATTTTTATCCGTATGTCATCTATCACCTCATCAGTGCTGCGCTTACGTTGGTCTTTAAGCTGTATCAGGTAGTCACCTTTGTTTGGCTCAGTGATAAAGAATCCCATTTCAGTTCCCGTCCTGCGGCTGTAGTGATCTACTTCAGGAATAGTCTTAATGATCTTCTCCATCTCGCGACACATGCGGTCTGTCTCATCCAGTGCAGTGCCGGGAGGAGATTTGAAATCAAGTACAATAGCACCTTCATCCATCTCCGGAAAGAAACCTGTCTCCAGATGGGCATAAGCAAACCATGCAGCCCCTCCTAAAATGAGTATGAAAAGAATGCTGATGATAGGACGCTTAATGAAAAATAAAACCCATGTGCGTTTCTTTAATTCAACGGGTTTATCCTTTATTGAAGGCGTTTGCGGAGAAAGAATAAGATAGATGACAGGAAGTCCGATCCACGTTACCAGGAATGAACAGCCTAACGTGATAATCATGGTATTTGCAAGTACGCTGAAGTAAGCACCGGCAAAACCGCTCATCAATATAAATGGAAAGAAAATAACCATCGTGCTAAGCGACGAACTGATCATAGCAGGAAGCAGGTAGTGAACAGATTTGTGTACAACTTCTTTTGCAGTTTCTTCGGGATGCTCTTCGTGTGTGCGATGAATTTGCTCGACAACTACAATAGCATCATCAATAATTAACCCGATGGAAGCGGCTAAGGCGCCAAGCGTCATGATGTTGAGATTGTAGCCAACGCAATACAACACAATAAGCGTTAAAGCAAGCGTTAGTGGAATAGTAATTAATACAGTTGCACTTGCCCGAACGGAACGAAGGAAGATAACAGTGACAATAATGGCAAGAAATAAACCAATACCAATACAGTCGCGCACACTTGTAATAGCTTCCGATACAAAATCATTCTGATTATAGTAGGGAACAAGCTTTACATCTTTCGGTAAAATATTTTTCAGTTCAGTAATTTTCTGTTCTATGCTACCTGATACTTCAGTCATGTTTGCATCCGGCTGCTTCACCACATTTACCAATACTCCTTCTTCCCCGTTTGCATTGACCTTTATATATTCTATTTTCTCTTTAATATTTACGTCGGCAACATCTTTGAGAAGAATAAGACGCTTCCCGTCATTCTTTATGACAAGATTTTCGAGATCCTCCGTATTATGAACTGATTCATCAGTAAGTGTGAGATACAACCTTCTGTAATCAGTGAGATAACCGTTCGACTGAATGAAATTTGTCTTGCTCATTGCATCGCTTACCTGCTGCGGAGTAATTCCCAGCTCACTCATCTTTTGCACTTTCAATTCAGCACGGTATTCTTTCGTCTTACCGCCCATGATTCGCACATTGGCTACTCCTTCCACCTGCGAGAGATAAGGCCGAATAGTATTCGTCCCGATAAGCTTCAATTCAATCAGGCTTTTTGTTTTGCTCGCTAACGAATAACCCATGACGGGCAGCACGGAGGGATTCATTTTCACTACCTGTATGTTGACGGAGAGAGGTAGCTCGTTCCTCACCTGGTTGATGCGTGACTCCAGCATCTGTTGGGTAAGATCAATGTTCAATCCCCAGTCGAAGAAGGCAGATATTTCACAGCTGCCGCGGCTTGTTGCTGACCGCACCAGCTTTAATCCCTGCACCTGCTTGATCGCATTCTCCAGCGGCTTCGTCACCGTTATCATCATCTTTTCAACGGGTTGTTCTCCGTTGTCGGCAATGATTTTAATTTTCGGGAAAGTGACTTGTGGGAAAAGAGAAACCTGTATCTTCGAGTAAACAAGCATTCCTACAATGATGGTGAATGCAAGAACGAAGGAAACAGGATTGCGATGCGTATAAAAAAAAAGTTTCATCTTTTCTGATTACTTGGTTATGGTAACAAATGCACTGTCCGGCAAACCATAGCTGCCGGATGAAACAAACCTGTCCTTTTCGGTAAATGCCGGTTCTGTTATTTCAATTTTGTTGTCACTTCGTATGCCTGTGTGAACAGGTATCTTAATAGCCAAGCTGTCATTTACAATTTTCATTACCCAGTATTCCGTTTGGGTTTCATTAGAAAGCACGGCATCCTTTGGAAGTGTAACTGTTTTTTCTTTTTTTGTTTTCACGATCAGGATGGAAGCGAGCAGGTTCTCTGGAATGTTTTCTGCAGAGGAAGGTCGAATCACATAGCGTTCAGTCTGTGAAGCGGAATCCATGTTAGAAAGTTTCGATTCAATTTTAGCAGCTATCGTTCTTCCATCAGGCAGCGTAATGGTGCACAGCTTATTCATCTCTACGTATTGATGCATTTCATAAGGCACTTCAAGCAGAAACACAAGACTGCTTTGTTCCGCCATAGAGCATAGCTCATCACCCTCCTGCACATAATCACCGGCAACGTGAGGAAGGTTGTTTACAACGCCGTCGCTATTCGCCCTAACATGAATCATGCCTGAATAATTAAATGTACTGTCCTTCAACTTTAGATTTTTATAAGCAGCCGCTTCTTTTGTCTGCATCGTGAAAACGGGTTGCCCTGTTTTAACATGTTCTCCAATTTTAACATTGATTTCTTTAATGTATCCTGCGACGGGTGACTTCAACGTGCTCTTTTTCAAAAAAGAAGAAGACGCATTCAGCGTAACGGTTGAAGATATATCTTCCTTGCTGATGCTTATCACTGTCACAGGCGTGCGTGCCTTGGCATTTTCATCATCACCTTCATTGCTTTTTGCACTGTGATTGCAACTGCTTAAGGTAGCAACAATGAATGCAAGGATTAGTATATTACTATTTAGTTTCATTTTATATATGATGGATAAGAGTTCATTTTACCATACCAGATAATTGTACTCATTAATCAAAGTATATGATTTCACCTGAGCCGTTTTAATCTTGTTTTGCATATCTATATACTTACGGAGGTTCACAATATAATCAGTGATAGAAATGCTTCCTGTATTCAACTGACGCTTGTTCATTTCAAGCAAACTTTCCATATCCACCTCTTCATCTTTCAGTCTTTGCAGAAGAATATCGTTTGCTTTCTTTTCTGCTTCAAGCTGTTGTGTGCGAATCTTCACTTGGTCGCTTAAGAAGTCGTGGTAATTCTTTCTTGTTTGTTCAGCATAGCCAAGCTTCTTGTATTCAAGCTGACGAAGATGCCCGTCATAAATAGGAACTGATAAGCTCATCCCCACGCTAAAACCGAAATTCTTCGGAATGTTCTGCGGTAAAGCGGCATTCAGGCCTGCATCAGCAAAGGCATTCAGCTTCGTGCGGTAATTGAGATCAACAATCCTTCTTCCATTTGCTATGGTCAGAGAATCAATGGTAAACTTGAGGAAAACCGGGGAGTTGAATACAGAACCTGCTAAATGATATTGAATGGAAGGCACTTCCAATTGAACAAGAGCAGTGTCTGAAATTCCGCTAATAAAGTTCAGTGCGAACACATCATCACGATATTGTTGCTTTTGCTGCTCCGTTTCAATTTCATTGGTGTGCATTTCAATAGAGAAGGCAAGCAGGTCAGACAACTTATAAATGCCGGCATCCGATTGTGCCTTCAGCAAATCCATTTCTTGATGCAGCAGCGAATCCACCTGTTCTGAAAATCTGATCTGCTGTGCATCCTGGTAAGCAGTAATATACTGATCGGCAATGTTCTTTCTTAGATCATGCTCACTAATCTTATATAAGTTCGCAACGCTTTGTTTCTGCAAACCAATGAATGCAAACTGCGTTTCTTTAAACCGTTTAGTTAAAAGTGGTTGATTTATTCCTGCAAGTGCTGCATAGGTCCCGCCATTCGTAACACCTTGGTCGTAACCATAGCCGTTAATGACAGGAGGATATATAATAGCACTGTTAACCGAGATCAAAGGCTTCAAAGCAGCCCGTATCTTCGCACTGTCCACATCGAATGCCAGCAATTGATTATTGTAATCTTTCAAAAGGGGGCTGCGCTGCATGCCTTGCTCAAGATAATTGTCGAGTGTTGCGGTTTGTGCTGATGTTGGAGTGGGAGGGAAGATGCATATAAAGAGAATAGCCCATGATAAACCAATCCTTAATTTATTTGCAAGGTGAGAGAAAGGATTTATGAGACTGCCTGTTTTCAATCGGGAACTACGAATTATAATGAAGTCTAAGTACTCAAAAATACCATAATCTATTGTGATCAAAACCGGCAAGATACTAACAGGAGGAAAATGTTAAATTCAAAGGGCCTCTGTTTTTGTTTTAATGCAGACAGGTTAATATTCAATATGCACCCTCAATCCAAAAACATGCACAGGGCCCCTGTCCTTATTATAAGCAGGGTTTAGAACAAACTGGTAGTCCGGGGTCAACCATAAATTCTTTGTTACTTGTGCAAGATAATTCACCTCAAGGATGCATTCATTTCCGTAATTTAATGCTCCGTCACCTATGATGAAACCATATCCTCCTGCCGCAAGGTAGGCTCTGTGGACATTGGATATTCCATTCACAACAAAAGCAATCTCACCTTTATCATTCTCCCGTTTCCATGCTTTTCCATAGATTACATAACCACCACAAACGGATTGATCTATTTCAGTAAACGCAAACGATTCGTTCTGTCCGTCGTTATAGCTCACTCTTGCAAATATACCTGCGTTTTTTCCCACCTGCTGCTCGGCGGTTAGAAGAAAACCTGCTTTCGTATTTGAATAAGAACGTGTTTGGGTAACATCCAAATGATAAATTGTATCACTCAATGTTTGCCTGTAACTGCCCATGTGAGCCTGGTTAAAGAAACCAATAAGGTGCCATGCGCCTTTCTTCCCGCTAAGCTTATATATTCTCCCGTATTCTAAAGTTTCCGAATGTGCTTTGCTTATATGCATATCCATAAACGGACCGTTTGCAAATTCAGGTTCCATCACGCTGCTTATCCTGAATGTCCACGAAGGATGCACCAGTTCTATCACTATTCCCCATGTGTAGCCTCGTGTGTTGGCAGGATAATCCCATGCACCGCCGCTCATCAATGCCCAGTTAAAAAAATCGGTGCGTGGATCATGACTGTATGTGTTCGCATCAAAGAAATCCTCCACGCTGAATTTACCGGCGTTAACTGAAATATAGGATGGAGGCTGCTTCCCTTTTAACTGGTTAATATCGTCCTCCACATTGTCAGAATCATTGCCCAGACTGAACTGCTGGCGAATATATGCACGGCCAAAGTACAGATCAGGTGCAGGGCTGCCAACCCGGTATGTTTCACCATTGAGTGCACCCGCAACTCCAAGCACCTTGCTCAACCCTGTGCCGCCTGCCAGCTCAGGGTTTACAATGAGCTGACCGCCTTTCCAAATCCTGGTATCAAAGAATAGGGTAGAAGTTAATGATTGAGAATTTTCAGCGCCGGGTTGAAGACTGTTGGCGCCGCTATATTTAACTGCAAAGGTGGGATGATATTGCCCGATCAGCGTTTGTTGAAAGTGCAGGTTCCACTTTTCATCCTTTGTGGAGTCTGCCTGTTGCGCATGGACATTTAGCGCTGCTAAGAGAAACAACGAAAAAGCAACTTTATAACTGATTGATTTAATTTTATTCCTGAGCACAGCACCTGCCTTTATTTGGCGGTGCAAAGAAAAACAAAAGCCTCTTACAAAAGCAGACTTAATTATGAAGTCATTAACATGGAATGATGTTTAATTCATAAGCAGGATAAAAAATGGAACGCGGATTGTTATGATGATTAAGATAAATTATGATTCTTATCCGTGTAAATCATAACCATCATGATAATCCGCGTTCTATCTTTATCATTCTTTCACAAACCTCCCCACCCATTGTTCATGCTCATCTGCCACAGTAATAAAATAAACTGTAGTGTACCCCAATCTTTAGACTGGATTTTGTGAAGCTAAATATACGATTCATTTGTTATTGATGATGTAAAATTTCTTTTTGCTTCTTTTTCTTTGTTAATAACCGTTAATTTGTTCATAACTGAAGGCTGATAAAGCT
>PLYJ01000161.1 GCA_003151745.1 Bacteroidota bacterium | reverse complement strand
TTGGGCGGTATAAAAAAGATAAAGGAACTTCCGGAGTTGAAGAAGCAGGCATAAATCATTTTTCCGTGTTGCATTCCGATGTTTCTTAAAAAGGTAATTCACTGCGCATTCCCCCTTGTGGGTGGCATTTTGTGCATAGGCGAAGGTTCGCCATCAGGACAATCCCGCTTATTGCGGGAGGGATAAAGGGGGATGTTTTTTATTACTGCTAACTGCCAACTGCCAACTTTTTCATTATGGTTGCCTTTACAAGAGTTCTTCATAATAAATTAGAAGAGCAATTAAAGCGGCTTCTGACGGATGAAAATAATGGGTTGAAGCATAAAAAAACCGGCATACAAATTACCCATCTGCACGTTGAGACGCTAAAGAACTTTATTATCAAATATAAATTCAAAAGCGTGAAGGAAGAAATAAAATTCTTCAAGGAAATAAAACCTCTTTTCTTCAGCAAGCTGATCTTTTATGTAAAGAGCTTTAATGTTGAAACCAAGAAGCCCAATGGCAGTGACAGGGCGCTGTGATTGATGTTAGCGGACTTGCTGCAGGGATGTATTTTGTTGAATTGAAGGGGGAGAGCGGGATTGCTGTGAGGAGGTTTGTGAAGGAATGAAATGTCTAATTCAGGATTTCATTAATTAGATGACCCTACGCGAGCGGATGCGCTGAAATGCTAAAAAATCAACTTGAAAACCAGCGTGTTATGGACTTGGCATGATTTTTAATAAATTTTTTCACATTTTGTTGGAAGTGCGTATTTAATTTCTACATTTGCAGTCCATTTTTTGAGGGTAGAAGTGTGTTCGATCCAAGATTATTTATTGCCGATGTAGCTCAGTTGGCCAGAGCTACTGATTTGTAATCAGTGGGTCGGGGGTTCGAATCCCTCCATCGGCTCGTGTTCTTTGAAGATAATTGAAATAATCCCGTACGTGCGGGACTGTGGTCCCGTCAGTTGGCGGGACGTAAAGAGGGGAGATACCAGAGTGGCCAAATGGGACGGACTGTAAATCCGTTGCGAAAGCTTCGGAGGTTCGAATCCTCCTCTCCCCACTTGAGGATTGCGAATTGCGAATTTTAAATTGCGGATTGAAAACCGGGTTATTGGCTGTTCAATCCGAAATCGAAAATCTGAAATCCGAAATTCTTTAAGCGGAAGTAGCTCATTTGGTAGAGCATCAGCCTTCCAAGCTGAGGGTGGCGGGTTCGAGCCCCGTCTTCCGCTCTGTATAACTGGCAAACAGTTTCAAGCCGATGTAGCTCAGTTGGTAGAGCACATCCTTGGTAGGGATGAGGTCACCGGTTCGATTCTGGTCATCGGCTCTGAGAAAAGAATAAGTAAGAATGAAGAAGAAATAAATATATATAATCGCTCTTTATTTTATTATTCATTATTACTTCAAAAAATAAATGCTTCCAATTAATATATATAAAAATAAAATCTAATCCTAAAATAAAAAATAACTGCTATGGCAAAAGAAAAATTTGATCGTTCCAAACCACATGTCAATATAGGTACTATTGGTCACGTTGATCACGGTAAAACTACCTTAACAGCCGCTATCACATCTGTTCTTGCAGATAAAGGTTTGGCTGAGGTTCGTTCATTTGCCTCAATCGACAATGCACCTGAAGAAAAAGCACGCGGTATTACCATTAATACTGCTCACGTTGAATATTCAACTGAAAAACGTCACTATGCGCACGTTGACTGTCCGGGTCACGCTGACTATGTAAAGAACATGGTTACGGGTGCTGCCCAGATGGATGGCGCTATCCTGGTTGTTGCTGCTACTGATGGTCCTATGCCCCAGACGCGTGAGCACATCCTGCTTGCCCGCCAGGTGGGTGTTCCGAAAGTTGTTGTGTTCATGAATAAAGTGGACATGGTTGACGATCCTGAATTACTTGATCTTGTTGAAATGGAAATCCGTGAGTTGCTCACGTTCTATGAATTTGATGGCGCTAATATTCCTATCATTCGCGGTTCTGCACTTGGCGGATTGAACAAAGATCCAAAATGGGTTCCTAAGATTATGGAACTGATGGATGCAGTGGATAATTTTATCCCAATTCCTCCTCGTATGGTTGACCTTCCCTTTCTTATGCCTGTTGAGGACGTGTTCTCGATCACAGGTCGCGGAACAGTTGCTACCGGTCGTATAGAAAGAGGTATTATCAACTCAGGTGAAAACGTTGAGATCATAGGAATGCAGGAGAAGAAATTGACTTCAACTGTAACCGGTGTGGAAATGTTCCGCAAAATCCTTGACAGGGGAGAAGCCGGTGACAACGTAGGCTTGTTGCTTCGGGGTATTGAAAAGGATGATATTCGCAGAGGTATGGTTGTTGCAAAACCGGGTTCTATTACTCCTCATACTGATTTCAAAGCTGAAATTTATGTACTGAAGAAAGAAGAAGGTGGACGTCATACTCCATTCCATAATAAATATCGCCCGCAGTTCTATCTTCGTACAACTGACGTTACCGGTGAAATCGTTCTTCCGGAAGGACGTGAAATGGTAATGCCTGGTGATAACGTAACTATTACAGTTGCGCTTATTCAACCGGTTGCTATGGAGAAAGGCTTACGTTTCGCTATCCGTGAAGGTGGCAGAACAGTTGGCGCAGGGCAGGTAACTGAAATTATAAAATAAATTAAATAGTTTGATGTTTGAAGTTTGGGGTTTGAAGTTACACCACTTCAAACCTCGAACCTCAAACCTTTTGAGAAATACGGGTGTAGCTCAATTGGTAGAGTAGNNGGAGTTCGAGTCTCTCCACCCGTGCAGAGAAATCCTATGAAAAAATTCAGAGAGTATCTTAAAGAGTGTTGGGAAGAGTTAGTACATAAAGTGTCTTGGCCTACATGGGAAGAGTTGCAGAATAGTACCGTGATCGTAATGGTTTCTATGGTAATTATTGCTGCAATAATCTTTGTGATGGACGGCGGTTTCCAGCTCGTTATGAATTTCTTCTATAAATCTATTGCTTAATCCTGCTATGACTGAAGAAAAAGTAACCTCTGTTGAAAAGCAGCAGAACACTTCAATGAAGTGGTATGTGATCCGTGCAATCAGCGGTAAGGAAAAGAAGGTTAAACAATATATTGAAAATGAAATCAGCAGGCTGAAGATGAGTAATTACTTGTCGCAGGTGCTGATTCCAACGGAAAAGATTTACCAGATAAAGAACGGGAAAAAGGTAAGCAAAGAAAGAAATACCATGCCCGGGTATGTTTTGATCGAGGCTGTGTTGATTGGTGAAATGCCTCACATCATTCAAAACATTAACGGAGTAATAAATTTTCTCGGGCCTAAAGGCGGAATGCCTGAGCCGATAAGAACTTCTGAGGTAAACAGAATTCTCGGCAAGATGGATGAGATGTCTGAAAGCGAAGAGAAACTTTCAGTGCCGTTTATAGTAGGTGAAAGTGTGAAGGTGATTGACGGACCGTTCAATGGATTTTCAGGTGTTATTGAAGAAATAAATGAAGAGAAAAGGAAGCTCAAAGTAATGGTGAAGATTTTCGGAAGAAAAACACCTCTTGAATTGAGCTATATGCAGGTAGAAAAGGAGTGATCAGTACAATGTATCAAGTACAGAGTACAATGAAGTCGCTCTTAATACTTGGTACTTAGTACATAATACTTTTAAAAACAATGGCAAAAGAAATATCAGGACTCGTTAAGTTACAGGTAAAAGGAGGTGCAGCTAATCCTGCTCCGCCTATCGGACCGGCGCTTGGTGCGAAGGGTGTGAACATTATGGAGTTTTGCAAGCAGTTCAACTCTCGTACGCAGGACAAGGCAGGTAAAGTGCTTCCTGTAATCATTACCGTTTATTCTGACAAGTCGTTTGAATTTATCATCAAGAATCCTCCTGTTGCTGTTCAGCTATTGGAGGTGACTAAGCTTAAATCAGGATCAAAGGAATCGAATCGCGATAAGGTTGGTTCTGTTAACTGGGAGCAGGTAAGGAAAATCGCTGAAGGTAAAATGCCTGATTTGAATTGCTTCACTATTGAATCTGCAATGAGCATGGTTGCAGGAACAGCGCGCAGCATGGGAATTACGATTGACGGTGCATCACCTTTAAAAAAATAGTTTTAACCGGAAGGAGGGTGATCCCGATTGTTATCAGGAAACCCCGTTATCACTTCATAATATATATACAATGGCAAAGATTAGTAAGAAAAGAAAACTAGCGTTATCAAAAGTTGACAGAACGAAGTCGTATCCTGTCACTGAAGCTACGAAACTGGTTAAGGAAATGGCTCACACGAAGTTTGATGAATCAGTTGATCTGAGCATTCGTCTTGGTGTTGATCCGCGTAAAGCCAACCAGATGGTTAGAGGTATCGTGACGCTTCCGCACGGTACGGGTAAAACGGTTCGCGTGTTGGTGCTTTGCACTCCTGATAAAGAGGCAGAAGCAAAAGAAGCAGGAGCAGATTTTGTAGGCTTGGATGAATATGTTCAGAAGATTGAACAAGGCTGGACGGATATAGATGTTGTTATTACAATGCCGAGTGTGATGGGTAAAGTAGGTAAACTGGGGAAGGTTCTTGGACCCCGTAACCTAATGCCTAATCCAAAGACAGGCACTGTAACCAACGATATTGGTAAAGCGGTGAAGGAAGTGAAGGCAGGAAAGATTGATTTCAAGGTTGACAAACAGGGAAGTATTCATGCATCTGTTGGTAAAGTTTCCTTCGATGCAAAAAAGCTTTCTGATAATGCCAATGAAGTGCTTAATATGATCATTAAGCTGAAACCATCTTCGGCAAAAGGTACATACATGAAAAGTGTTTTCTTGTCCAGCACCATGAGCCCTTCCGTACAGATTGATACCAAGACATTAGGATAAAAAATCAGACGTGAGACATGAGATATTAGAAAATCTCAAATCTCAAATCTTAAATCTCATTAACAATGACCAAAGACGAAAAGGAAATTATAATTAAAACGATTGCTGAAAAGCTTCAGCAGTATCCGAACTTCTATATTACCGATACATCAAGTCTTACTTCAGATAAGAGCAGTGATCTCAGAAGGTTGTGCTTTAGTAAAGGAGTTAAGATTTACGTTGCTAAGAATTCTCTCATCCGTAAAGCGATGGAGAAATCGGGCAATGCCGCGTATGAACCTTTGTTTGCAACACTGAAAGGTACGACAGCACTGATGTTCAGTGAAACAGGAAATATCCCCGGTAAGCTTATTAAGGAGTTTCGCAAGAAAAACGATAAACCTCTTCTCAAGAGTGCTTATATTGATACGGCAGTGTTCATCGGCGATAACCAGCTTGATGCGCTTGCAACGCTCAAGTCGAAAAACGAACTCATCGGCGAGATCATCGGCTTGCTTCAGTCCCCTGCTAAGAATGTTATCTCTGCTTTGAAGAGCAGCGGCGGCAAGCTTGCAGGAATTGTTAAAACGCTTTCTGAGCGTCCCGAATAAGGCTTCCAGGCATTACATATATAAATTCAATTCAGTAACTAATTAATTAAAAACAAAAATAAAAATGGCAGATTTAAAAACATTCGCTGAGCAGTTAGTAAACTTAACAGTGAAAGAAGTAAATGAACTCGCAAAAATCCTTAAGGATGAATACGGCATTGAACCGGCAGCAGCAGCAGTTGCAGTATCAGCGGGTGGTGGAGCAGGAGCAGGTGATGGAGCCGCAGCCGCTGAGAAATCAACGTTTGATGTGATTTTGAAAGCACCGGGCGGAGCCAAATTGGCTATTGTAAAGATCGTTAAGGAAATCACTGGCCTTGGTTTGAAAGAAGCAAAAGATCTTGTTGATGCTACTCCAAAACCTGTAAAAGAAGGTATTTCTAAAGAAGACGCCAACGCAATAAAACAACAGTTAGAAGAAGCCGGAGCAGAAGTTGAGATTAAGTAAAGCGGCTTCAGCAGAAGATTGTTTATAGACCTCTCCGAAAGTATTCGGGGGTGGTCTATTATCTCTTTTTGGTATAAGTCCCGCAATCGAGCGGGATCATCCGTTAAACTAATTTAAAACTCAATTACTGTGTCCCATACTCCAATAATTGCAACAAAAAGAATCAACTTCGCAGCAAGCAAAGTAGCGATTGATTACCCTGATTTTCTTGACATTCAATTAAAGTCATTCAGGGATTTCCTCCAACTTGAAACAACTGCTGATAACAGGCACACTGAGGGGCTTCACAAAGTATTCAGCGAAAACTTTCCAATCACTGACTCACGCAACAATTTTGTGCTTGAGTTCATTGATTACTTCATTGATCCTCCAAGGTATTCTATCGAAGAATGTATAGAGCGCGGGCTTACGCACAGCGTTCCGCTCAAAGCAAAGCTGAAGCTTTATTGCACAGATCCTGAGCATGAAGATTTCGAAACTATTGTGCAGGATGTTTATCTCGGAACCATTCCTTACATGACGCCGAAAGGCACATTTGTGATTAATGGTGCTGAGCGTGTTGTTGTTTCCCAGCTTCACCGTTCACCGGGCGTGTTCTTTGGTCAAAGCCGCCATGCTAACGGAACCAAGCTTTACAGTGCACGTGTAATTCCTTTTAAGGGATCGTGGATTGAATTTGCTACTGACATTAACAATGTCATGTACGCATATATTGACAGAAAGAAAAAATTCCCGGTAACTACTCTTCTTCGTGCAATAGGTTTCCAAACAGATAAGGACATCCTTGAAATATTCGGCCTTGCTGATGAAATAAAGGTTTCTAAATTAGGTCTGGCTAAGCTGGTTGGAAGAAAGCTCGCCGCAAGGGTTCTTAAAACATGGCTTGAAGATTTCGTGGATGAAGATACCGGTGAGGTAGTTTCCATTGAACGTAACGAGGTTATTCTCGAACGTGAGACAATTATCGAGGAAAGTCATATTGAAATGATTCTTGAGGCGAATGTTAAAACTATCATCCTTCACAAAGAGGATTTGAATAGTAATGACTACGCTATTATATATAACACACTTCAGAAGGATACATCAAACTCTGCAAAGGAAGCCGTTGAACATATATACAGACAGCTTCGTAATGCCGAGCCGCCTGATGAAGAAACGGCGCGCGGGATCATTGACAAGCTGTTCTTCTCTGACAAGCGTTATGATCTGGGCGATGTAGGCCGCTATCGTATTAATAAAAAACTGGGCCTTGCAATTCCTGAAGACACGAAGGTGCTTACGAAGGAGGATATCATCATGATCATCCGTCACCTCATTCAGCTGATCAATTCCAAAGCCGAGGTAGATGATATTGATCACTTAAGCAATCGTCGCGTTCGTACTGTTGGTGAACAATTGTTCTCACAGTTTGGCGTAGGTCTTGCCCGTATGGCGCGTACTATTCGTGAGCGTATGAATGTTCGTGATAATGAAGTGTTCACTCCTGCTGATCTGATCAATGCAAAGACGCTTTCTTCCGTTATCAATTCATTCTTCGGAACAAACCAGCTTTCCCAGTTCATGGATCAAACCAATCCGCTTGCTGAGATAACGCATAAGCGCAGGTTATCCGCACTTGGGCCAGGTGGTCTTTCAAGAGAGCGTGCAGGATTTGAAGTACGTGACGTTCACTATACACACTACGGACGTCTTTGCACCATTGAAACTCCTGAAGGTCCGAACATTGGTTTGATATCATCGCTGTGTGTTTACGCGAAGATCAATCATTTAGGATTTATTGAAACTCCATATAGGACAGTAACTGAAGGCAGGGTAGATGTAGATAAGCCAGTTGTTTATCTGACAGCAGAAGAAGAAGATTCCAAGGTGATTGCCCAGGCAAACGCTACCATTGATGATATCGGTAAGTTCCATGAGCCGCGTGTTAAGTCGCGTTATCTTGGTGACTTCCCATTGGTTGATCCTAAGAAGCTTGACCTGATGGACGTTGCTCCGAACCAGATTGCATCTATAGCTGCATCGCTCATACCTTTCCTTGAGCATGATGACGCTAACCGTGCATTGATGGGATCAAACATGCAACGCCAGGCAGTTCCGCTGCTTCGCCCTGATGCTCCTATTGTTGGTACCGGTTTGGAAGGTCTTGTAGCACGTGATTCCCGTGTGCTTATTAATGCGGAAGGCGACGGTGTGGTTGAGTATGTTGATGCAAACGAAATCACGATCACCTATACACGCAAAGAGAATGAAAAACTGATCAGCTTTGAGGATGATACCAAGACTTATAAGCTTATCAAATTCCAGAAAACAAATCAAAACACCTGCATCAACCTGAAGCCTATCGTGAAGAAAGGCCAGAAGGTGAAAAGAGGTCAGGTATTATGTGAAGGCTATGCGACTCAAAATGGAGAGCTTGCTCTCGGACGTAATCTGAAAGTGGCATTTATGCCATGGAAGGGTTATAATTTTGAAGATGCTATCGTAATTTCTGAGCGCGTAGTTCGTGATGATCTGTTTACTTCTTTACATATAGATGAATATTCATTGGAAGTTCGCGATACCAAGAGAGGTATGGAAGAACTGACTGCTGATATTCCAAACGTAAGTGAAGAAGCAACGAAGGATCTTGACGAAAACGGAATTATCCGCATTGGTGCAGAGGTTCAGGAAGGCGATATTCTTATTGGTAAGATAACACCGAAGGGTGAAACCGATCCTTCTCCGGAAGAAAAGTTATTGCGTGCCATCTTTGGCGACAAAGCCGGCGACGTAAAAGATGCTTCTCTTAAAGTGCCGCCATCCGTAAAGGGTGTTGTAACAAGCAAAAAGCTTTTCTCACGTATTCTTCCCAGAGAAGGCGCAAAGAAAAATGACGAGAAGGGAGCCGTTGAGAAACTCGACAAGGAGTACACAAAGGATATGGCTGAGGCAAAAGAAAAGTTGATTGATAAGCTTTTCATTTTGGTAAGCGGAAAAACTTCGCAAGGTGTAATTGACATCTTTAAAGAAGTTGTTGTACCGAAGGGAACCAAGTTCACGCAGAAGATGCTTTCTGAAATCAATTATGAAAACATCAATCCTGCTAAGTGGACCACTGACAAGGAAAAGAACGACCTCGTTAAGCAGTTGCTTCACAATTACAGCATCAAGGCAAATGATATAACAGGTCTATATAAGAGAAGAAAATTCTCACTTACTGTTGGAGATGAACTACCGGCAGGAATCATGAGAATGGCAAAGGTTTATGTAGCTAAAAAACGTAAGCTGAAAGTGGGAGATAAGATGGCAGGCCGTCACGGTAATAAAGGTATTGTTGCGAAAATAGTTCGCGATGAAGACATGCCTTTCCTTGAAGACGGAACACCTGTTGATATTGTTCTCAATCCGCTTGGCGTACCTTCACGTATGAATCTTGGACAGATTTATGAAACTGTTCTTGCATGGGCAGGTGAGAAGCTGGGTGTGAAGTTTGCTACGCCGATTTTCGACGGAGCATCGGTTGAACAAATTGATGAATACGTTACGAAGGCAGGTCTTCCTAAGTTCGGCAGCACGTATCTGTATGATGGTGGCACAGGTGATCGTTTTGACCAGCCTGCTACTGTCGGTATCATATATATGCTTAAACTCGGCCACATGGTGGATGATAAGATGCATGCCCGTTCAATCGGACCATATTCTCTTATCACGCAGCAGCCGCTTGGTGGTAAGGCACAGTTCGGAGGTCAGCGTTTCGGTGAAATGGAAGTTTGGGCGCTTGAAGCATTCGGTGCTTCTAACATCCTGCAGGAAATCCTGACGGTGAAATCCGATGACGTAATCGGTCGTGCCAAAGCATACGAAGCAATTGTAAAAGGTGATAATCTTCCGACTCCCGGTGTTCCCGAATCATTCAACGTGTTGTTGCATGNNTGGAGGTTTGGGCACTTGAAGCATACGGTGCAGCTAACATCTTACAAGAGTTATTGACTGTGAAATCGGATGATGTAGCAGGTCGTGCAAAAGCCTATGAAGCAATTGTTAAAGGCGATAACCTTGGTACACCGGGCATTCCTGAATCATTCAACGTGTTGTTGCATGAGTTGAGGGGATTGGGATTGAAGATCACTTTAGAATAAATTAAATTATAAATTATAAATTTTAGATTGAGATCCGTAGCGGTTAGATAATCTAAAATCTAAAATCTTTAAAAAATGGCTTTAAGAAAAGAAATCAAAATCAAAAGTAATTTCACGAAGATCACCATCAGCTTGGCTTCTCCTGAGCATATTCTCGAGCAGTCAAGTGGTGAAGTGCTCAAGCCGGAGACCATCAATTACAGAACATACAAGCCCGAAAGAGACGGTTTGTTCTGCGAAAGAATCTTCGGTCCTGTAAAAGATTGGGAATGTCATTGCGGTAAATACAAACGAATCCGTTATAAAGGAATCGTCTGTGATCGTTGCGGTGTGGAAGTGACTGAAAAGAAGGTAAGAAGAGAGCGTGTAGGTCACATCTCTCTTACTGTTCCTGTTGCTCACATCTGGTATTTCCGTTCTCTTCCAAACAAAATAGGTTATCTGCTCGGCTTGCCAACAAAGAAGCTCGACATGATTATCTATTATGAAAGATACGTGGTTATCAATGCCGGTATAAAGACTGCTGACGGAGTTAATTATCTCGACTTCCTCACAGAAGAAGAATACCTGAATATCTTAGAGACGTTGCCGAAAGATAATCAGCATCTTGATGATAACGATCCGAACAAGTTTATTGCGAAGATGGGAGCAGAAGCATTATTTGATCTGCTGGGCCGTCTGAAGCTGGATGAACTTTCTTTTTCTCTTCGTGACCAGGCAAACAATGAAACTTCGCAACAAAGAAAGAACGAAGCTTTAAAGCGCTTAAACGTAGTAGAAGCTTTCCGTTCTGCAAACGAGCATATTGAAAATCGTCCGGAGTGGATGATCGTCAAGGTTGTGCCTGTTATTCCTCCTGAACTGCGCCCACTCGTTCCTTTGGATGGTGGCCGTTTTGCAACATCCGATCTGAACGATCTATATAGACGCGTTATTATCCGTAACAACCGTTTAAAACGTCTTCTTGAAATTAAAGCTCCTGATGTAATCCTTCGTAATGAAAAACGAATGCTGCAGGAGTCAGTTGATTCTCTTTTTGATAATTCACGTAAGGTGAATGCCGTTAAGACGGAATCGAACCGTGCACTTAAATCACTTTCTGATTCATTGAAAGGAAAGCAAGGCCGCTTCCGTCAGAACCTTCTTGGTAAGCGTGTTGACTATTCGGCACGTTCTGTAATCGTCGTTGGACCAGATTTGAAATTGCACGAATGCGGTCTTCCAAAAGATATGGCTGCTGAGCTTTTCAAGCCGTTCATCATCCGCAAGATGATTGAACGTGGTGTTGTAAAGACAGTGAAGAGCGCAAAGAAAATTGTTGACAGAAAAGATCCTTTGGTTTGGGATATTCTTGAAAACGTGTTGAAGGGACATCCTGTTCTTCTCAATCGTGCTCCGACCCTTCACCGCTTGGGTATCCAAGCATTTCAGCCAAAGCTGATTGAAGGAAAGGCAATCCAGCTACATCCTCTTGTTTGTACTGCCTTCAACGCCGATTTCGACGGTGATCAGATGGCTGTGCATGTGCCGCTTGGCAATGCTGCTGTATTAGAAGCGCAGATGCTAATGCTTGCATCACATAACATTCTTAACCCTGCCAACGGAGCGCCTATCACAGTTCCTTCGCAGGACATGGTGCTTGGGTTGTATTATACAACCAAAGGCAGGAAGAGCGAAAAAGGTCATCCGATGAAAGGCGAAGGGAAAATTTTCTATTCTCCTGAAGAAGTGATCATCGCGCACAATGAAGGTCTTGTTGATCTGCACGCATGGATAAAGGTGAAGTTGAAAAACAAACCTGAACCTGCTAAGAAAGGTGAGAAGAAAGCAGATAAGAAGTCAGTCGGAACCACTATTGTTGAAACTACAGTAGGCCGTATTATTTTTAACCAGGTAGTTCCTGAAGAATACGGATATGTAAACGAATTGCTGACCAAGAAATCACTTCGTGAAATTATCGGTTTGGTAATGCGTGAATGCGGTATTGCGAAAACTGCCAAGTTCCTCGATGATATCAAGGATCTCGGTTTTGCAATGGCATTCAAAGGTGGTCTTTCATTCAATATGAATGATGTGAAGATACCGGATGAAAAGATTAAGTTGATTGAGAAAGCGCATGGCGAAGCGGAAGAGGTTATGAATAACTACAACATGGGATTCATCACCAACAACGAGCGTTACAACGCCATTATTGATATATGGACGCGCACCAATTCGCGCATCACAGAAACGCTAATGAAGCAACTTGCTGCCGACAGACAGGGTTTTAACTCTATATACATGATGCTTGACTCCGGTGCCCGCGGTTCTAAAGAGCAGATTCGTCAGCTTGGAGGAATGCGAGGCCTGATGGCTAAGCCACAGAAGAGTGGTTCAAGCGGAGGTGAAATTATCGAGAACCCGATTCTTTCTAATTTTAAGGAAGGACTTTCTATTCTTGAGTATTTCATCTCTACACACGGTGCCCGTAAAGGTCTTGCCGATACAGCCCTTAAGACAGCTGATGCCGGTTACCTCACACGTCGTCTCGTTGACGTTTCGCAGGATGTAATCATCACGGATGAAGATTGCGGCACACTCCGCGGCCTTGCTGAAACAGCGCTTAAGAATAATGAAGAAGTTGTTGAATCGTTATATGACCGTATCCTTGGCCGTGTTACTGTTCATGATATATATCATCCGTTAACAGGCAAGCTTATCATCGCTGCCGGTGAAGAGATCGTTGAAAAGATTGCTGATGCTATCGAAAATTCTCCGATTGAAACGGTGGAAATTCGTTCCGTGCTTACCTGCGAATCTCCGAAGGGAGTTTGCACGAAATGCTACGGCCGTAACCTTGCTTCAGGATGTATGGTGCAGAAAGGCGAGGCAGTAGGAGTTATTGCTGCCCAGTCCATCGGTGAGCCAGGAACACAGCTTACACTTCGTACCTTCCACGTTGGTGGTGTGGCAGGCAAGAGCATTTCTGAATCTAAGATAGAAGCCAAGTTCGGCGGTAAGATTGAGTTTGAAGAGTTGCGTACCGTGAAGATGGACGGCGCGAAGAAA
Source organism: Bacteroidota bacterium (assembly GCA_003151745.1). Lineage (GTDB taxonomy): Bacteria > Bacteroidota > Bacteroidia > AKYH767-A > 2013-40CM-41-45 > PALSA-967. Next base: position 1,454 of record PLYJ01000161.1, on the reverse strand, counting down.
GCAGACGTAGTGATCGGTCGTTCAGGAGAATTCAGAATCATTGAGCCGAAGACGAATACCGTTCTCACTACTTCCAACGTTCCTTACGGCGCTCACCTGTTTGTGAAGAACGGAGCGAAGGTGGAAAAGGGCGACGTCATCTGCAATTGGGATCCTTACAATGCTGTAATCATTTCTGAAGTTAGCGGTAAGATAGATTTCGAATTCCTTGAAGAAGGAATCACCTTCCGCGAAGAAGGAGATGACCAGACCGGTTATAAAGAAAAAGTTATTATTGACAGCCGCGATAAAACCAAGAACCCTGTCATCAAAGTTCTCAGCGACAAGAAAGAAGTTTTAAAATCATATAACATTCCCGTTGGCGCTCACATTGTGGTGAGCAAGGGCAATAAGATTCTTGCCGGCGAAATTCTTGTTAAGATACCACGCATAGCCGGTAAGGGAGGCGATATCACAGGAGGTCTGCCGCGTGTGACTGAATTGTTTGAAGCACGTAATCCAAGTAATCCTGCCATTGTTTCTGAAATTGACGGTGTTGTTTCTTACGGAGGTGTTAAGCGTGGTAATCGTGAAATCATAATTACATCACGAGATGGTGAAATCAAGAAATACCTCGTGCAGTTGTCTAAACACATTCTCGTGCAGGATAACGACTTCGTGAAAGCAGGCACTCCGCTGTCAGACGGCGCTATCACGCCTTCCGACATCCTCGCTATCAAAGGACCAGCCATGGTGCAGGAATATCTTGTTAACGAAGTACAGGAAGTATATCGTTTGCAGGGGGTGAAGATCAACGACAAGCACTTTGAAGTGATCGTTCGCCAGATGATGAAAAAGGTAATCATCGAAGATCCGGGTGATACTTCTTTCCTCGAAAGAGAAGCTGTTGACCGCTTCGACTTCCTCATTGAAAACGATACGATGCTTGATAAGGTAGTGGTAGTTGAACCCGGTGATTCCGACCTCAAAGCCGGACAGATCATTACGCTTCGCAAGTTCCGTGAAGACAATTCCACGCTTAAGCGCAGAGATATGAGGCAGATTGAAGCACGCGATGCCATAGCAGCCACATCATCACCATTGCTGCAAGGTATCACACAGGCATCACTGCATACGAAGAGCTGGATATCAGCTGCTTCCTTCCAGGAAACGACGAAGGTGCTTAACGAAGCTGCCATCAACGGCAAGATTGACGGACTCCAAGGCTTAAAGGAAAACGTAATCGTTGGCCACCTCATTCCGGCAGGTACCGGATTGCGCGAGTACGAAAAGCTCATCGTCGGTTCGCAGGAAGAATATGATCTGCTCATGGCTTCCAAGAAAGAAGAGCCTGTGTTAGAGCGATAGTAGTTAATACATAGTTTTTCATAAATCCGTTTCGATGCATGCCGGAACGGATTTTTTTATTTTGTATGAACTATAAATGGATAATAATACTAATCGCTAATATAAAA
>PLYJ01000106.1 GCA_003151745.1 Bacteroidota bacterium | reverse complement strand
AAGGTTTTTTTAGGAAGGTACACGTTAAGGTTAAGCAGCGACCCGTTAAGGATAAGTAGTGCCTCATTATGGATAACCGAAGCCTCGTTAAGCTTAACCTGGCGCCCGTTATGGATAATCTGCCTCTTTCTTATGGATAACCGATGCCTCGTTATGGATAACCGACGCCTCGTTATGGATAGCCGACGCCTCGTTACGGATAACCTGCCTCTCGTTAAGCTTAACCGGCGACAGGTTAAGGATAACCAGCGACCCGTTAAGTATAACCGGCAACCAATTATTGAATAAATGTTGAAAATTAGAGTTAAAATGAAGGTTTTGTTAATTAGCAAGAGTGAAAAATGCCAAAGGAAGTCTTGGGAGGCCAGACAGCAAAGGAAATAAATTAATCATTCTGTTGGCTATCACTATAACCCGACTCTTGTTAAGGATACTTCCTCCTTTATTAATATCATCTCTAAAAAACTAGCTCCTCCGACGAAGTTTTCTTACCTTCGGCGGAGTTACAAAGCATATTGTAACGCCGGCGAGGATCAACAAACCTCGACGGCTAATGTCATTAAGTTAAGGAGTTAAAATAAAGTAAATCAAGTTATTATAAATGCAAAACCTTAGTAGAAAATTACCTGATTTATAAAACCCGCAACCTTATTACCTTATTAAAAAAATCATTTTGGAGGGAGAATAAGGTAATAAGGTTGAAATATATAGAAATGATCCTTTCTACTAAGGTTAAAAACTAAATAAATATGTATTGATTTGTAATGTGTAATTCCTTAACTTAATGACATTACTCGACGGCGTTTGTTAAACACAAAAATCAATTTAATAAGAAATAAAAGGAAATGGGATTCCTAAAAAAGGTTTTGATGAAATCTTAAACAGTTTCTGAGCTATAGTGTCCTTGCGGCACTAATAAAGTGAATTATAAAAGAAGTCGTTGTTGTCAATATTCTCTAATAAAGCTTGGCATCAATCTGAAGAATGTTATTACTTTTGAAACCTTATAAATAGCAAAATCATATATCTTTGTCTGGCAATTTTTGGGATGAAAAGAACAAAACAATTTATCTTGCTGGCAATTTCTGCGTTTATCATTGCTTCATGCAATAAAAACAGCGATAATCTAAGCGCATTCATCAATCCTATATCTTTGCCTGTGCTCACCACCAATGATATTTCATCCATCACCTCTGTGAACGCTATTGGAGGCGGCACCATAACTGATGACGGAGGAGGCGCAATCACAGGAAGGGGAGTCTGTTACAACACAAGTCCTCTCCCCACTGTTACCAGCAATGTAGTATCGGGCGGCGCCGGAGACGGAAGTTTCTCTGACAGCATTGGCGGATTGTCGTTAAACACCAGGTATTATGTACGTGCTTATGCAACCAACAGCGCCGGCACTTCTTATGGTAACCAGGTCGTTTTTGTTGCCACTCTTGGCATAGGACAGAATTATGAGGGGGGTATTTTATATTATCTTGATAACAGAGGTCGGCATGGATTGATCGTTGCGCCGCATGATCAGGCTACAGGAGTTGCCTGGGGATGTACAGGGAATCTTATAAACGGGGCAGATGGAAAATTAGTCGGGACGGGCGCTCAAAACACAGATAGTATTGTGAGTGGATGCGCAACAACGGGAATTGCCGCATATATATGTGATACGCTGCATTTGAACGGCTATCATGATTGGTATTTACCTTCTTATGACGAATTGCAACAATTATATATGCAGCGGCGTGTAGTGGGTGGTTTAAGAAAGGCGAACTATTGGTGTTCTACCCAGTACGACGCCTCCAATGCTTTTTACCTAGACTTTTCAAGTGGATTTCAGGGACCAAACAGTAAGAATATTCTTACCACAGTTCGCGCTGTGAGAGCGTTCTGAGATGTTACGATCACTCAAGTCCTTGTAAACGCTGCATGGCAAATTAGAAATTCAGTATCTTTGTCACTCTGTCAATGAAATAATATTTATTTTTTTAATCTGAATGAAGGGAAGGATTTTACTCATTTCATCTATGATTTTTGTTTTGTTTATTGCGTCCTGCATTAAGCAAGACGGTGTTCAGCCTGGTGCACAAAATTCAGCTACTGCATCAGTAACTACATCAGATGTTTCCTCCATCACTATAAATAGCGCTGTGGTTGGAGGTAATGTAACGAGCGAAGGAGGATCACCGGTAACTGTCCGTGGAATTCGCTTTGGCACCAATACCAAAACCCTATTGCAAAACGGCAGGGATATTACTGTGGGTTCTGGCGCCGGTAGTTTTTCAACAACTGTTACAGGCTTATCAAAGGATTCATTGTATTATGTTTGCGCCTATGCTTCAAATACTGGGGGCATCGTTTATGGCGGCCAAAAATATTTTACTCCTCGTTGAGCAAATGAGTATCTGCTTTAGCAACGAAACGCCGTTTTTACTTCACGGTTTTATCACTCTAAATATCTAATTGTAAAAACAATAAGATATTTTTTAAAATTTCTTTTCAATGGTTTTTCTTGAAAAGAGATCATAGTGCGAAGTTGGGATATAAACGCTTTTATAACCTGGAAGGCTGTCAGTTCTGTTGTTCTTTTCAACAAGGTGAAATTTTGTTTCGTTTCCGGGCACCATATTGATATTGCAATATCTTATCAGGTAGCATTGTAAGCTCCAGTCATTCCATATCCTGTCGGGAACAGATATGGAATCATACTTTGGAACAATACCTTTTATCAAATAAACATCTTCCAGCATTTCCTTGTCTCTTGAGGCCTTTCCGGTCTGAAAGAGAGAGAATGCAATTACAGAAAGGAATAGCAGTAATCCACATCCGACTGCTGTTTTATATTTTCTGCCTTCAACATTAATTTTCTCTATATAATGCAACAGTACAGGACTGATGAGAATGGCTAACCCAATTGCAAAGAATGGTAGAGAAGGAACATAATAAAATCCTTTTTGTACCATCGTTAACATTAACGGAAGCGATCCTGCAAACCCCACTCCCATAAAGAACAGGAACAAAGATTTATCTCCGGCTTGAGACAATTTTATTTTCTTAACCAGGGCAACGGTAAGAATAATAACTGTGAATGAAAGTTGTGGCAATAAATCCTGGAACAGAGAAATCAACGTATAAAAACGGTTATTAGTAGTAGGAACTTCGTTTATCCTGAGTAAAGCTCTTTTAAAAAAATACATTGATAAACTCTCCCTGCTTTCCGTGAAGCAAATCAATATGGCATAAATAAGAAGCGGAATGCCAAGCAAAAAGACAGTATAAAGTATTGCTTTTGAAAAGCGAATTCTTTTTGTTGTAAGCCAATATATAAGAGGGGTTGTAATTGGAAAGAAGCCCGGCAGGCCCTTGCTGAAGGTGGCAAGGAAAATAAATATCCCCGGTAATATCATTCGGACTACACCTTGCTTGTCAGATTGAAGAGTATTGTAAGTGAGCAGGACAGCAAGTAAAGTAAAGACACCCATCGTGTTTTCATGCATATTGTTTGAATATGACCAGAAGCAAATGGGTATAGTGATCCATAATAATATGGGCAACCATCCCATTCTTCTCGTTTGTTCGTTGTTGCGATAAATGGATTTCCAAAGAATGTTAATCAGCATTGCTGTAATGCACATCACCAGGAACGTATAGAAACGCTCTATATACATACTGTCACCAAGCAACCTGAAAAAGAGAGATTGTATTCCGAATATTAACGGTGGCTGTTCGTGAAAGGAAGATAACTCACCTACATTAAGCTTGCTGAATTGTGGAAACCAAAATGTTCCAATGTCTGTTCCAAGATTATGAGACACGCTAGTGTAGAGTATGGCATCCATAAACATTCCATCCTGGATTAATACAGGAAGGGTAAGTCCTACAAGAGCGCTTAAAGTAACTAACCAAAAAAGAGAGTGCCCGCTGAAAAGGTTTTTCTTAATCATAATATCGGTTCAAAGATATTCTAAAATAAAAAAGCGCCCCATATTGCTACAGGGCGCTTTAACATGAAAACAAATACAACTTTATTCTTCTTTCTTTTTTCGTGAAGATCCGGATTTAGCAGGTGGAGGAGGAGTAACGGCTTTAACGATGGCTATCTTCAGGCCCGTTGCATCTTTCTCTTTATCCAAGGCAATCTCAATCGTATCACCTTCTGCCATTTCACCTTTTATGATCTCTTCAGCCAGCGGATCTTCCATATACTTTTGTATGGCACGTTTCAACGGACGGGCACCAAAGTTGGCATCGTATCCTTTGTCTGATAGAAAATCTTTAGCCTCTTCAGTCAATTTAACTTTATACCCAAGCTCGTCAATACGTTTGAACACTTTCAGTAATTCAATGTCAATGATCTTGTGAATATCCTCGCGGCTGAGTGAGTTGAACACAACCACATCATCAATACGGTTGAGGAATTCAGGAGCGAAAGCTTTCTTCAACGCATTTTCAATCACTCCTTTTGAATGACCTTCGGAAGCATCCTGCCTGGAAGCAGTAGAGAATCCAACACCCTGACCAAAATCCTTCAACTGGCGTGAACCAATGTTACTCGTCATGATCATGATCGTATTCTTGAAATCCACTTTCCTGCCTAAGCTGTCAGTAAGCGTGCCTTCATCGAGAACTTGCAAAAGAAGATTGAAAATATCAGGATGCGCTTTTTCTATTTCATCAAGCAGGACGACAGAGTAGGGCTTGCGTCTCACTTTTTCAGTAAGCTGTCCGCCTTCCTCATAACCAACATATCCCGGAGGTGCACCGATCAAACGGCTCACAGCAAACTTCTCCATATACTCACTCATGTCGATTCTAATAAGCGATTCTTCAGAGTCAAATAAATATTTAGCAAGAACTTTTGCGAGTTCAGTTTTACCAACACCGGTAGGGCCAAGGAATATAAATGTACCAATAGGTTTGTTCGGATCTTTCAATCCTGCACGGTTACGCTGAATAGCACGAACAACTTTCTTGATTGCTTCATCCTGTCCGATTACTCTTCCCTTAAGCTCTTCACCCATTTTCACAAGGCGATTACCTTCTGACTGTGCAATACGGAAGACGGGGATACCGGTCATCATACCAACCACTTCAGCAACATTCTGTTCAGTTACTGTGAAACGCTGGCTCTTGGTTTCTTCTTCCCATTGCTTTTTAGCAGTGTCTAACTGTTCAAGCAATTGCTTTTCACTGTCACGGAGGCGGGCAGCTTCTTCATACTTCTGGCTGCGCACCACTTTATTCTTTTCCACTTTTATATCAGCAACCTTAGCTTCAAGATCAATGATATTCTTCGGAACGTGAATGTTAGTGATGTGAACGCGCGAGCCTGCTTCATCCAAAGCATCAATAGCTTTATCAGGAAGGAAGCGGTCAGTGATGTAACGTGCGGTCAAAGTAACACACGCTTTAATAGCTTCAGGTGTATAGTTCACATTGTGATGCTCTTCATAACGGTCTTTAATATTCTTTAATATCTCAATCGTTTCGTCAATGGAGGCAGGCTCAATAAGCACACGTTGAAAACGTCTGTCCAAAGCGCCATCCTTCTCTATATATTGCCTGTACTCATCCAGCGTGGTAGCGCCGATACATTGTATCTCACCACGTGCAAGAGCTGGCTTGAACATATTTGATGCGTCCAAAGAACCGGAAGCGCCGCCTGCACCTATAATAGTATGTATCTCGTCAATGAAGAGAATTACATCAGGAGATTTCTCCAGCTCATTCATCACGGCTTTCATACGCTCTTCAAACTGACCGCGATATTTCGTTCCTGCAACAAGTGAAGCAAGATCAAGCGTAACAATTCGTTTGTTGAAAAGCACACGCGATACTTTACGTTGAATGATGCGAAGAGCAAGCCCTTCAGCAATAGCTGATTTACCTACACCGGGCTCACCGATAAGAATAGGGTTGTTCTTTTTTCTGCGTGAAAGAATCTGCGATACGCGCTCAATTTCTTTTTCACGGCCAACGATAGGATCGAGACGGCCTTCTTCAGCAGCCTTCGTCAGATCACGGCCAAAGTTATCAAGCACAGGAGTCTTCGATTTTGAATCGCTTGGCTTCTTCGTCGTCATGCCGCTGCCTTCTTCCTTTTCTCCATACGGATCATCTTCGGCAGGGTTCTGCGGCGCTTCGCCTCTGAAATTCTGTTTCATCACATCCAGTTCTTCTTTCACGATGTCGTAGTTTACTCCGTATTGATTTAATATTTGTGTGGCAATGTTGTCATCATCTTTTAAAATAGAAAGAAGAAGATGCTCCGTACCAATCACATCGCTCTTAAAAATCTTTGCTTCAAGATAGGTGATCTTCAAAGCTTTCTCCGCCTGTTTGGTGAGAGGAATATTGCTGAGATTATTGATAGAAGTAGAGCTGCCCTTCACAGAACTCTCCACCGATTTACGCAAGTCAGGAAGATTGATGCCGAGCGATTTCATAATCTTTATCGCCATGCCTTCGCCTTCGCGAATCAAGCCAAGCAGCAGATGCTCCGTTCCGATATAGTCATGCCCAAGTCTCAGTGCTTCCTCACGGCTAAAGGAGATAACATCTTTTACTCTCGGTGAAAATTTAGCTTCCATAAATTGTTTTTTGATATTGTAATACGATGAAATGATTAAATAGGTTTTCTAAAGACTCTACAAAATTACTAAGTATTGATTATGGTCTGCAATAAACATGCAAATTATCTTGTACTGCCATATTGGCATGGGCTTTTATCCACAAATGAATGTGTGAAAGCATAGTTGCAATTCCACCCGGATTCAAGCCTTTCATCCCCTTTTTAATAAAGACGCTTTAATCATCCGTTTCGTTGCGTTTCCATGCGGTATGAGAACAGGCTCAATAAAGCTAATCATAACAGATTAAATTCGTGCAAATCTGTCAGGTCTCTTCGCCTTAGGACGAATCAGTCCTCCGTCTGAGGGGAAAGGGAGATGTTATTCTAAATTCAGCACACACACATTTTTTACTAATTCAGCATAAAAAGGTGAGGGGGTTTTGAAAATGTAATATCATTCACCACAAAAAGCGTATCTTCCTTCATTAAAGGGTTGTCTGCTTTTAACGATAACGTACATGTTTTTTGTAATTACACGTACGCTTTTTATAAAAACGTATATGTAATTTGAAATTACGTACATCCTTTTTGTGAAATTTATGATTTTTTTGAGGTTTTTATATGATGCTGGTGAAATAATGGCGTTAATGCCGGTATTTGGTGGGTAGAAACATAGGTTTAAAAAACGCGGAATTGCAAATACCACGTTGCAGTAAAACTAACTTGTTTTGTGAAGCAAAACACTGCATTCAATATATGAGGAAACGCTTCAGTTTCATTATACTTAAAAACATTTCGTTAAGTATAAAAGTATTCATACGCTGCAAACTGATGAGGTGAATTCTAACGGATAAAAGTTGATAGCAGAATATTACTTTTGCCTGCTATAAAGAAATAAAAAAAGGAATTATTGGAATAGTTAGTCATGCAAATTCCATTAGATCAATTTGAGCAATATATAGACGAAACCATTTTAAAGCGGGGGTTGTCGTATTTTAAAAACGGCCAGGTAAATGAACCGGAAGAAATAACACCGGGCGTGTATGAAGCCATTGTTGAAGGGTCGGAAGATTATACCGTTCAGTTGAAAATAAAAAATGGCAACATAACTGAACATATCTGCGATTGCCCTTATGACATGGGACCTGTATGCAAGCATGTTACTGCTGTGATTTTTTACCTGCAGCAAGAGCAACTGGAATTGAAACAAAAAAACTCTTCAAAAAAATCAACAAAAGAAAGGAAAACAGGAAAGCCGAAAACAGTTGCCGGACAAGTAAATGAGCTGCTTGATAAAATCTCGCATGAGGAACTCAGGCAGTTTATCCTTGAAAAAACAAAAAACGATTCCTCTTTCAGAAATCTATTTTTATCCTCTTTTGCATATCAAAATACGAGCGAATCAAAAGAACTTTATTTAAAACAAGTAAAATCTATACTTCGCACTGCGGCAGGGCGGGATGAGTATATTGATTGGTCGGCGTCACGTCGTGTTGGTAACGCTATTGACGAATTAGTTGAAACTGCACAAAAGCATTTTGAAAACAATCATTTCAAAAGCGCTGTTTTTATTTGTTGTGCTGTGATGGAAGAAATGACAGAAGCCCTTCAATATGCTGATGACAGCAACGGAGACATCGGAGGGAGTATTGACCTTGCCTATAACCTGTTACATGATATTACTTCGCAGGAACTGCCTGAAGAAATACGAACATTGCTATTTGAATACTGCCTTTCATCTTTTGAAAAAAGAATTTATTCCGGTTGGGATTGGGATTTGGGAATGTTGCACCTTGCATCACAAATGTTGAAGGATGAGGATGAAGCGCAAAAAATAATAGCATTTCTTGATAAGGTGCAGCGCTCAGACTACGCACAGGAAGAAGCGCAAAGAATAAAACTTCAAATCCTGAAAAAGACAAAAGGAGAAAAAGAAGCCGGTAAGTTCATCGAGGAGAACCTTTCCAATTCATCATTTAGAAGGGAAGCTATTGCAAATGCCATGCAGGATAAGGATTACGAGAAAGCAATTTCCATTGCGCAGGATGGAGTACGGCATGATATAAAAGATAAGCCGGGGCTGGCAAAGGAATGGTACGACTGGCTGCTGAAAATTGCCATTGCACAAAATGAAAAAGACAAGATAATTGAATACGCCCGCTTTCTTTTTATTGACAATTTCAGGCATGAACAGGACTATTATAAACTGATGAAAAGCAATGTCGAACCTGAAAGCTGGAATGATTTCGTGGAAGGAATTCTTAAAGACGTAAAAGCACAAAAAAGATGGCTCAATTTTGAATTGATTACCCGGATATATATCACGGAAGAATGGTGGGGCAGGTTAATGGAACTCATTGAGCAAAATCCTTCTTTAACCACTATCGAACAGTATGAAAAATATCTTGCAAAGGATTATTCAGATAAATTAGTTCAGCTTTATACGAACGGAATTATCGAATACATGAAAAACAATATCAGTCGAAGCCATTATCAAACCGCTTGCAGATATTTAAGGAGAATGATAAAACTCGGTGCAAGAGAAAAAGCGGACAAGATTATTCAGAGCTTCAGGAAAGAATATCCTCAACGCAGAGCGTTGATGGAGGAGCTAAACAGAGTTTGAGGTTAATTGCCATGCTTAGAACCGGACATGAATTATGCAATAAGGGATTGATTTTTTCTTTTAAAGGCGGCAGGTTAATTTGACTGCATCTTGCAATTTATATTCCTTCCACTCACTCATTAATCTTTTGCATTTTTATTTTCACCATTCAAATCAATGGCATCAACAGCATCAGTTTCTGTTGAATTATCATGCGCTCCTTCATACCAATGCTCATTTACATTTAATTTAATTTTAACAGGAAGCAGTTTTAATACGTCGTTATATCCGCTTTCATATCCCCTGATAACAATTCTTGTTTGCGGTTTTAATTTTTGTAATTCCTCTATAAGTTCAGTTGCTGTCATAATATTATTTTTTTTAAAAGAGCATCAATTTGAGTGCGAATGAGATTAAATGGTCCAGTCCATAAAGTAATGCGGCTTCATCAATATTCATCCAATTAAAGAATTGCAGTATTAAACTGTTGATTTTTCGTCTTATATCTTGCGCCAAGATATAGTTCCCTGAAGCCCCTGAAAATCATTTCAAGCTTCCGGGTTTCGCTTTTTATACACGCATCACCCGGACTTATTTTCGGTAACGTTCAAATATACTGAAAATCAAACTCCGGCAAGTTTTTTTCACCTTCTTTCTATTCCTTCCCTCATTAGATTAATTTACTCTAAATTCGGGCTTTCAATAAACGACTAAAAGGACAGGCATAAAATGGACGGAAAATCCTTAAACATACAGCAGGATAATTTAGATAAGCTCGAAACTCTTTTTCCTGATATTTTTTCTGAGGGTAAAATTGACTTTGAAAAATTCAAAGCCACATTTACTGAGGACATTAATTTTATTAACGAAAGATATGTCTTGAATTGGGCTGGCAAGGCTGATGCCTTTAAGGTGTTGCAAATACCAACAACAGCAACACTTAAACCAATACCTGATGAAAGCATCAATTTCAACACCAGAGAAAATGTTTTTATTGAAGGTGAAAATTTAGAAGTGCTGAAAGTATTGCAGAAAGCATATTACGGTAAAGTAAAAGTCATTGAAATTGACCCGCCCTATAACACGGGCAATGACAGTTTTATTTACCCGGACAGTTTTAAAGAGAATAAAGCCGACTATGAAAAGCGTATCGGCGACAAAGACGAAGAAGGATACCTGATGAAAGAAGGTTGGTTCCGTAAAAACAGCAAAGACAGTGGGCACTTTCATAGCAACTGGTTAAGCATGATGTATCCCAGGTTGTTCTTAGCAAAAAATTTATTGCGTGATGACGGCGTTATTTTCGTTCACATTGATGATAACGAGGTTCACAATCTTCGGTTATTAATGAATGAAATTTTCGGTGAAGAAAATTTCTTTGCACAAGTTATTGTAAGGTCAAATAGCAGAGGGCAAACCTATAAGCAAATTGCCAAAACTCATGAATACATTCTTGTTTTTACTAAAAATTTTGAAACGGATTTAAATGAGTTAGAAAAAGATGAAAGTAATAATGATCTAAATCTGAAAGATGATGTTGGAAATTATAACATAAGAGAACTAAGAAATAGAAATCCAAAGTTTGGCAAACATAACAGACCAAATCTTTTCTACCCTGTTTATGCAAATCCAAAAGTATCCGACCAAGATGGATTTTCACCAGTTAGTTTGATCAAAAATGAGGAATATACTGTTGAAGTATTACCGCTTAATTCAGAAAAAAAAGAAAGTTGTTGGCGTTGGGGACAAAAGAAATGTATTGCAAACATTAACCAAAATACACTTCAAAGTAATTTAGTAGGTAAGAAAAAAGGAGATGGTTCATTTGGTATTTACGAAAAATATAGAAAGACAACCTATAAGCCAAAATCAATCTGGGATGATAATAGTTTCTTAACTGAAACAGGAACGGTAGAGCTAAGACGGTTAGGATTTGAGAATATTTTTGACTTTCCTAAACCAGTTGCACTGGTAAAACAAATTATAAACTTATCAATTGAAGATGACGATATAGTTCTTGATTTCTTTGGTGGTTCAGGTACTACTGCCCAAGCAGTATTAGAACAAAACAAAGAAGATGGAGGCAATAGAAAATTTATTTTAGTTCAATTACCTGAATTGTGCGATGAAAATAGTGAGGCATTCAAAGCAGGGTACAAAACTATCGCAGATATAGGCAAAGAGAGAATACGAAGAGTAATTAAAAAGATAGAAGCAGAAACAAAAGAAAATAAAAAGAAAAAGGAAGGCGAACTTCCACTTAATAATGACAACCCACTACTGCCAATTGATTTAGGTTTCAAAGTTTTCAAACTTGCTCCATCTAACTTTAAAATCTGGAGAGGCAATGAAATAACCGAAGACAACTTAGTTTCTCAGTTAGATGCCTTCACCAATCCTGTAAAAGAAGAAAGCAAAGCAAGCAATATGCTTTATGAGCTAATGCTTAAAGCAGGGCATTTGATTACGGATAAAGTAGAAGAAAAGAAAGACTATTATTCAGTAAAAGACGGTGAACTCATTATTGCTTTGGAGAAAATAGATCAGAAGATAATTGACAGTATCATTAAAGCACAACCTAAAAAAGTAATTACTCTTGATAACCTATTCACAGGCAACGACCAACTGAAAACAAATACGGTGTTGCAGATGAAGGATGCGGAGATTGATTTTAAAACGATATAAACCAATAGCAAAATGAAAAAATTAGAGGAACTATTTTCAAAGCTTGGTTTAAGTAAAGACAACGGGCTATATATTACTAAAGAGGGGCTTTGGAAAACAGACATTGCTTTTCCCAATCGAGTAAAAAGGCTCATTGAGAAAAAAATTGAGCCTGATGCTTTTTTCTGCTTTGACAATAAGCCGATGATATTGTTCTTTCATAACCCTTCTAACAAAAAGGAGTTGCATAAAGCTATTTGGAATTTTAACGAATGCCCGATAGCAATAATTGTTGAAAACGGTATCGTTGAAGTCTTTAATGGATTTAATTATCTAAAAGAAAGCGGATTATTAGAAAAACTTGGAGGCACTCAAGAATTAAACAACTTTACCTATTTTGAATTGGTAACAGGTAGAACATGGGAGCAATACCAGGAACAATTAAATTATAAAAACCGTGTTGATTACCACCTGTTAGAAAATATTAAAACTGCAAGAAAATTACTTATTGAGCAGGATGGACAGAAAGCAAAAATTGCCAATGCTATTATAGGCAAAGTCATCTTTGTAAGATATTTAATAGACCGTGAAGTAAAAATAAAATTTGATGGCACACCTCGTAAATGGACTAATGCCAAGTTCTGTGAGTTGCTGAATCGTCCCAAAAAAGTTCAGCAGTTTTTTGATTACATGGAAGATAAAGACAAGGGATTCAACGGTGATTTGTTTCCTCTTAACAATAGTGAATACAGACAAATAACAAAAGAAGATTATCAGGTTCTAAGAAGATTACTACAAGGTGAAGACATTGAAAAAAATCAGCCTTCATTGTTTGAGTTTTATGATTTTTCAATTATTCCAATTGAGTTCATCAGCAATGTATATGAATTGTTCATTGGGCAGGATAATCAGAAAAAAGAAGGCGCTTACTATACACCACTTTTTTTAGTTGATTATATTCTAAAAGAAACAGTAGAAAAAAAGTTAAACCAAAAAGGCTCTGACTATAACTGTAAAGTGCTTGACCCTGCTTGCGGTTCAGGGATTTTTCTTGTAGAAACACTAAGAAAAATAATTGAAAAATATATCGTTGCTACAGATGTTAATACGAAATCAAAAGCCTTCAAATCTGCCATTGTTAATTTAGCAGAACAAAATATTTTTGGGATTGATAAAGATTTAAGTGCAGTTGAGGTTGCAATATTTTCAATTTATCTGACCCTGCTTGATTATTTAGAACCGGCCGCAATAGAAGATGCGTTTAAATTTCCACATCTTTTAAATACAAACTTCTTTGAGGCAGATTTTTTTGATGAAAGTTTACCATTCAACAAGGCATTAGAGAATATTGCATTTGATTTTATTTTAGGCAATCCCCCGTGGAAAGGCAATGGGATGGACGAAATAGGGAAGCAATATTTAAAAAAGAGAAAAAAAAGAGAAAAGGAACTAAATAAAAAAATTGAAATAGCTATTAACAACAATGAAATAGCAGAGGGATTTGTTTTAAGAGTAAGTGATTTTTGCAAAAAGGATACGCAAGTTTCTTTTATTGTTCGAAGCAGTATTTTATACAATCTTGGCTACAACGATGAATATAGTCAGTTCAGGCAATATTGGCTGGAAGAATATTTTGTTGACAAAGTATTTGAATTAGCTCCAGTAAGACATGAAGTATTTGAAAAGTCTAATCAACCAGCTATTGCACCTGCTGCCGTTTTGTTCTATCGCTATGCGAACGGACAAGTTACAGATAACAATACTATTGAACACATAGCTTTAAAGAAAAGCCGATTTTTTTCTTTATTTAAAATTTTTACAATTAATCGAACTGATTACAAAAGCATACAACAAAAGTTGCTTAAAGAATTCGATTGGCTTTGGAAAGTATTAGTATATGGTTCTTACTTAGATTTTAATTTTATAAAGAGATTGAAAGAACAATACTCTTCAATAAAGAATATTATCTCTAACGAAGATAATCTTATTGAAGGAACAGGAATACAGTTCAGTAGTAATCCAACATATAATTCAAAGCATTTAGTAGGAATGCCTTTTATTGATTCTTATGGACTTAATTCATTTTTTATTGAACCCCAAAAAATCCATTCATTTGATAAATTGAAAGTTCACAGGTTGCGAGATGAACGCCTGTTTAAGGCTCCTATGCTTTTAGTTCGTGAAGGTATTGATATGGATACATTAACAGCAAAGTGTGCTATTTCAAGAAAGGATGTAGTATTCAAAGACTCTATCACATCAATTAAGGCTCTTGAAAAATCAGACTTGAAAGTTTTAAAAAATATAGCGGCAACTTTTAGCACATCTTTATTTTCTTACTATGCAGTAAACATGTTTGCATCAATAGGAATTGAAAGAGAAAGAGTGAAAAACTACAATAAATATAGTTTACCATATCTTGACTTAAACGCAACAGATAGTATTAATAAAATTGAGCAAGCACAACAGCAGATTTATTTGGAGAAACAAAAAGCTGTTGAGAATACTATAAAAATTCAGACATTAAAAATGTCCATTCAAGCCGAACTGAAAACAATAAATGACACTGTTTTTAAAAAATTAGAACTTAATAGTATTGAGACTGCTCTCATTGACTATGCTTTGGAAATTAATCGCAGTATAATTATTGGTGATGAATCAAAGAGAGAGAAAATATTTTCTGCTTTAACTTTTGAAGATAACATCTTAAAAAGCTACGCCTATATATTTCTAAAACGATTCAAGTCTAAACTTGACACAAGTGAAAAAAAGTTTGTAATCGAAATTTGGCACACCAATCAAATCATAGGTATGTTTTTCAAGATGATACCGGCTTCAAAATATTCCAAGAGCATAGTTTGGATAAACAAGCAAAACAGTGATATGGAGATACTATCATTTCTCACAAAAATCAGTTCTGAAAAAATAACCGACAGGCTTTTTGTTCAAAAAGATGTTAGAGGTTTTGAGATTGAGAAGGACTATTTCTACATTTTCAAACCGAATGAAAGGCGGCTTTGGCACCAAGCTATTGGTTATTTAGATGTAAATGAATTTGCCGATGCCATTCTAAAATCAGTAAATAAAAGAAAATGATGTTTACTGAATTAAATGCCTCTGGCTACAAACATAGTGATGCTTTTTACAACGCTGAATTTGAAAATATACTTTCAAAAATAATTACTTGTTACAACCTCATGCTCAATGACAATGTGAGTTTGAGCAATGATGAAAACAAAATCAGAGATGTTCTCCTTTTAAATTATTTAAAGAACAACGCGGTAAGAAGAAAGATAGAACTGACAGATTATCTTTTTGACAGGGAAGTTCCCGAAGACAGAACTATTGGAAGAACTGATATAAAAATTCAAACACTTAATACTTTTCAAGACACTGCTGCGTATTATACAATTGAGTGCAAACGATTGGACAATTCAAATCCAACAGGAACTACCGGCTTAAATGCAAAATACATTCAGAACGGAATAACCAGGTTTGTATCGAAAACATATTCCACTTATTACAAAACAAATGGAATGATTGGTTTTGTTGTTGGTTCCATTGATATTCACAAAAATGTGGAATCTATAAATACGCTTTTGAAATCTTCTTTTACAGAAACGAATACAACCCAAGTATTAGTGAATCGCAGTATTGTTTCAGATTTTAATTTTTCTTATTACTCTACACATAGCATTGATGGGGAAGAAATCATTATTTATCACTTAATGTTCGATTTTACAAAGAATATTCAATGAAGCTCCACTTTGACAGCAATAACTCTAAAAATATTTTTTAAAGAAATAAATTATGAATAGCACGGAATTAAAAGAACTAATCGGCAAAGGCGAAACAAGCACCGTTCAGTTTAAAGCCAATATAAACAACGAACACAGCATTGCGCAGGAGATGGTTGCTTTTGCTAACAGTAAAGGTGGTGTAATACTTATTGGAGTGGACGATAAAACTTGGGAGATAACCGGCTTAACAGACGATGACCTTAGACGGCTTGCTAATTTATTGGTGAATGCAGCCAATGAACATGTTAAGAGTCCGATATTTATAGAAACGGAAACGATTGAGATAGAAGAGAAAAAAGTGATGTTAGTTAAAGTTTCCGAAGGAATTGATAAGCCCTATAAAGACAAAGACGGTGTGATATTTCTAAAAAATGGTGCTAATAAAAGAAAAGTAACAAGTAACGAAGAAATTTCAAGGCTTCTTCAAAGCAGCGGCTATATGTGTGCAGAAGAAAGAATACTTCCCCATAGTTCGTTGGTTGATTTGAACTGGGATAAATTCAAAAAATTCTATGAGGAAAAGTATAAAGAGCCATGCGACAAAGAAAGTTTGCCCCGATACTTCTCCAATTTAAGACTGGGTCAGAATAGTAAAATAAATGTAGCAGGTGCGCTGATGTTTGGTCAGAATCTACAAAAACTAACGCCTGAATTTTTTATTACTGCCATTTGGTTTTGGGGGAATGAATTAACCGATAACAAATATAGAAGCAGTGAAAATATTTATGGAACATTAGACGAATTATATCATCGTGGCTTTGATTTTATACTATCTAAACTGCACAAAATTCAGGCAGGTCAGTCATTTAACAGTATCGGAAAATCTGAAATACCGGAAACTGTAATTACTGAACTATTAGTTAACGCTTTAATTCATCGTGATTACTTTATCAATGATTCAATTAAACTTTATGTATTTGAAAACAGAGTTGAAATTATCAGCCCGGGCAGATTTCCAAATAACCTTACGGAAGCACAAGTGAAAAGCGGAGTAAGAAGAACGAGAAATAACATTATCGCTTCGTTTGCACCCGATATTCTTGATTACAGGGGAGCAGGAAGCGGAGTGCTAAGAGCCATTCAGTTATATCCGGACTTTGATTTGGTTAATGAGATCGAAAACGAAAGGGTAATTGTAACCATTAAAAGACCGCCGGTTGTGGAATGAGACTCTACTTTAACGGCTATCATATCATATCAATTGAATGCAGTAAAACTTTCAGATGAAAACTAACTTCGTACCGTAAATGAAAGATTCGGGAATAGATTTTAAAACGTTATAAATGGTATTTTAAGAATGAGAGAAATAGATAAAATACTTCTACAAATAGAAGAACACATTAAGTCAGGAACATATTCCGATGTAGAAACTGATAAGTTTGAATTGAAAGACCTTTCAACAGGTAGCGATTGGAAGGAATTGTATAAGTCGGCTTGTGCTTTTTTGAACACCCGTGGCGGAATTATAGTGATTGGGATTAAAGAAGATGTTCAGCAAAAGCAGTTTCGTTTTACCGGTTTCAATTCAGGAAATGAGAACAACATAAAGCAACTTCCGCTGCAATTTAAAGATGATGAGGGCAACGCAATTAATTTAACCGAATATATAAGACCCGATTTGGTTGAGGTAAAACCATTTTTGACAGGACAGATTTGCCTTGTGTTTGTTGAGAAATTACCCGATGAGGAAAAGTATGTTTTCTACAACAATGATGCTTTTGAGAGAAGGATGACAGGTGACCACAGGATACCTGATGAAAAGATTTTAAAACAGAAGGAATTAAAAAAGGATTTAAAACATGCAACTGAATTAGATTTTGTTCCTAACACCACATTAGATGATTTAGATGTTGACCGTTTAAATGATTTTATAATTCGCCTCAATACGGATAAGAAAGTTGAAACTGTAAAGGCAGATATACAATCAGCCATTCCGTTTCTATCACGAAAAAAAATGATACGGGACGGAAACCCTACACTTCTTGGTATGCTCGTTTGCGGTAAACATATCTTTGATTATGTAGGTGGAAAGTGTGAATTGGATGCTTACTTTGAAACAGGACATTCGTTAGCAAGTGACCAAAAGCCCTATAAAGACAATATCATCCCTTTAATGGAAAGCGGATGGAATTTTACATTAAGTAAAACAGGAACAGGAGTAAGCGTTGAAAAAGGTGGCACGACAGTATATGAATATCCCGAAGAAATTATTCGTGAAACAATCAATAATGCCTTAGCCCACAGAGATTATACATCACCAAGATTTTCCATTCTTCGTATTCGGAACAATGAATACATTGAGATTAGAAACCCTGGCAAATTTCGTCAGGAACAAATTCTTATTGCTGATGCACCAACAAAATTAAGACGGATTATACCCATTCCTAAGGCTCAAAATCCCAACCTGGCTGACGTCCTTAAAGCATATAAACGTTGGGAAGGCAGAGGAATAGGCATGGCATCGCTTACCAATTTTGCCTTAAACAATGTAATTGATGTGCCTTATTATAGAATTTACAGCGAAAATGAAATAGGATTATTTATCCCGAAAGGAAAGGTGATGGATGAAAACTGCACATCGTGGATAAATAGTTTCAGCAAATATATCATGCAAAAAAGTGATGGCAAAGAACTGACAACAGAGCAAAAAACAGTGTTAGCATATTTCTACAAATCAGAATTACTAAATGATGTGGAGAAATTCACTGTTAACCTTACTCCCGATAATAACCATTTTGAAACCATAAAAGATTTGGAAAAGTGGGGGTTGGTAACAAAACTTCCTCAAAGCACATTAGAGTTGCAAGTTTACAGCATTGATCCTATTTTGAAACGTAATGATTTTAGTGCAGAGTTAAGAAAGATTTATGGCGGTGCTTATGACTCATTAAGTAATGATACAAAGGAGATTTTGGAGTCAATTTATCATTATAATGAGTTTGGTTCTATCGTTGAGGTAAGTGCTAATCTCATAGGCAATCATCTTTTTTTCAAGAAACATTCTTCACTCAATATTGATGTGAAAGAATTTGGAAACTTTAAAAGGAAAGTCCGCAATACAATAAATAAACTTGAAAAAAATGGATATATAAGGAGAAAACAGGAAGGTAAACCAGATTATGAAGTGAATACAGATTTTCGCCGTAGTTCCTCTCTTTTTGATAAAAAATAAAGGTGTATGGAACTCCATTTTGACAGCAATCAACAATTTCAATGGGATGCACTGAAAGCCATCACTGATATTTTTGAAGGGCAACCATTGAGCAGTGGTGATTTTGAATTTTCAATAAACGCCACCGGTGCTTTATTATCTGAAAATGGTTTTGGCAACAACCTTACTTTAACCGAGGATCAGATTTTACAAAATGTAAAATCCATTCAGCAACGCAACGAAATTAAGGAGCCAGTGACCGAATTGCAGGGTATGAATTTTTCAGTTGAAATGGAAACAGGAACAGGTAAAACCTATGTATATCTGCGAACTATATATGAATTAAATAAACTCTACGGCTTTAAGAAATTTGTGATTGTAGTCCCATCTGTAGCAATCAGGGAAGGTGTATTAAAAAATTTAAAGAGCACACACGATCACTTTCAATCACTCTATGATAAAACCTCAATCAGTTATGATGTTTACGACAGCAAAAAG
Source organism: Bacteroidota bacterium (assembly GCA_003151745.1). Lineage (GTDB taxonomy): Bacteria > Bacteroidota > Bacteroidia > AKYH767-A > 2013-40CM-41-45 > PALSA-967. The sequence goes on along the minus strand of PLYJ01000106.1, from coordinate 7,410 downwards.
GTTTCAAACCTCAGAGGTTTTTCATCAGGCAATGCTATACAGATTTTGGTAATCAACATTGACGCTTTTGCCAAGGACGAAAACATCATTAACAAGCCAAATGATAAACTCACAGGTAAAAAACCTGTTGAGTTTATACAAAGTACAAAGCCCATTGTTATTGTGGACGAGCCACAAAACATGGAAACGGATATTCGTAAAAAGGCAATACAGAATTTGCTACCGCTTTGCACTTTGCGTTATTCAGCAACCCACACCAACCTTTATAACCTTACGTATTCGCTCAACCCGGTAAAGGCGTATGATCTGGGTTTGGTAAAGCAAATTGAAGTGGATAGTGTAGTAAGCGAAAACGCCATGAATGAAGCATTCATTCAGGTTGAAAGCATCAATGCAACATCAACAAGGGTAACATCAAAGATTAAAATTGACTGTAACACGCCTTCGGGTGTTCAGAAAAAGTCCTTCACAGTAAGAGCTGGTGCAGATTTGTTTGAATTGAGCAACAACAGGGAGATATATAAAGACGGCTTTATAGTTGATGAAGTTGACGCAGGTAATCAAACAATTATGCTCACAAATGGCGTTATGCTTTCAGCAGGTGAAACGCAAGGTGGAATGAATGATGAGGTTCGACGGTTTATGATACAGAAGACCGTCGAAGAACATTTAAAAAAGGAGAAAAGTTACAAAAGTAAAGGCATTAAAGTTTTATCACTGTTCTTTATTGACAGGGTTAAGAATTACAGGGAATACGATACTGCAGGTAACGCAATCAAGGGCAAATTTTCACAATGGTTTGAAGAAATATTTAAGACAGAAACAGCAAAACCAGGGTTCAAAGGTGTAATTCCTTATTCAGTTGAGGAAATCCACAATGGCTACTTTTCACAAGACAATAAAGGCAGAGTAAAAGATACTGGCGGTGAAACACAAGCCGATGATGATACTTACAAACTCATCATGCAAGAGCGTGAAATATTACTTGACTTAAATACTCCACTTCGTTTCATATTTAGTCATTCAGCCCTTCGTGAAGGTTGGGATAACCCAAATGTGTTTCAGATATGTACCTTAAATGAAACGAAAAGTGAAATCAAAAAAAGGCAGGAAATAGGCAGGGGTTTAAGATTACCCGTAAATCAAAAAGGACACCGCATTTTTGACCGTAACATCAATAAACTCACAGTGGTTGCAAATGAGCGATACGAAGATTTTGCAAAAGCATTGCAGAAGGAAATTGAAGAAGATTGTGGAGTAGATTTTACAGGCAGAACAAAAAATAAGAACGATAAAAAGAAAGTAAATTACAGAAAGGGTTTTGAAGCCGATCCGAAGTTTCTGCAAATTTGGGAGAAGATTAAATTCCATTCTAAATACAGCGTAAATTATGAAACGGATGAACTAATTAATAACGCTTCAAAGGCAATGAGTGACGTATTACAGATGCCAAAAACAAAGGCATCTTCCATCCGTTCCTCAACGTATGATTTGAATATAACAGATGAAGGAGTTAGCGGACGTATTCTGAGAGAAAGAGAAGCGGTTTTTCAACACCAAATTCTAATACCGGATGCGTTAGCATATATTCAATCCAAGACCGAACTAACAAGATCTACCATTCTTGAAATATTAAGAAAATCAAAACGGATAAATGAATTGCTGATTAATCCGCAAATGTTTTTGGACAATGCTGTGAAGGTTATAAAGAGTAAGTTGTATGAATTAATGGTTGACGGTATTAAATATGAAAAGATAGGGAACAAAGTCTATGAAATGACTTTGTTTGATGATAAAGATTTTGAAATATACCTTGATAACTTCACACATAAAGTTGCTGATCCGGCGAAAACCATTTATGAAAACTTTATACCCCTGGACAGTGGCGTAGAAAATCAATTTGCAAAGGACTGTGAAAGCAGTGAAGATGTAGAGTTTTACTTCAAATTGCCATATTGGTTTGAAATCACAACCCCCATAGGTAAATACAGACCTGACTGGGCAGTAGTTCTGAAAGAGGAGAAGAAAATTTATTTTGTTGCAGAAACCAAGGAAGGTGAACAAGAACTAAGAGGCAGTGAGCGAATGAAAATAATATGCGGTACAGCACACTTCAAGAAATTTGAAGGTGTGCAATACAAGAGAGTGGAGAAGGTATCGGAACTCATGAACTGAAAGGATTTTCACTTCGTCGAATTTGTACGCTAAACTTCCTTCACCGGAAATTATTATTGGTGATAACTATACACGCATTATTCTTCACGGAAGGATAGTTATAAAATACCGGGAACAAAAACCCTTTCTAAAGGTGAAGGAAGAAACCCCACTGCATTGAACAAGAAGTGCATGATTACAAACCTGCACAACAGTTATTTATGAAAAGCAAAAGAATGTTTCCATCTCCTCATTCCGTTTTTTGCATAAAAATCTGCATTTTGAAGAAATTAAAGGCAAAAACCATGTAAAGCCTCATTAGTGCTTTGCATAGCCCTTTTGAGGTTATGCATGATTTTTTCAGTGTTTGAATAACCTTATCAGTTTTACGCGTAACTTTATTGATTTCATGTATAACTTTTCAAATTCTTCACAACATCTCCAAATTTCACGCATAACCTTATTAATTTCATGCGTAACTTCGTTAATTTCATGCATGACTTTTCTGATTCTACACATGAACTTTTCGGTTTTTGAGCAAACTCATTAATTTCATGCGTAACCTTAAAAATTCTTTATATCATCGTGATACACTTTTGCATGGATTTAGAGCATTCACGCATGAACTTGTTGAGGATTCAATTGAAACCATTCGCGTTAGCCATGACTTTATTATAGATTTGCATGACTCCGGCAGGAATATGCATGATCTCGTTGAAGCTTCGGCTGACTTCATCCCATTCATGCATGACTTTGCTAAAGATACTATTCACATTCACGATGATACTCATAAGCTTGTTGATGTCATGTTTAACCTCGACAAAGCTGCTATAAGATTTGCTGATGTTTTGCGTAATTGTGAACCAAAATCCGGCTGATTTTGTGAATGGGGGGAGTGCTATGGACAAGACCGTTCACATTTAAAAGGCATACAAGAGAACGTTAGTTCATAAAAGAGCTTTTTCAACCTGCTATATGTCAAAAGAATGTTTGAAAAAACACCTTGCAAATCGTTCCGTTTTCATACCTTCGTTCACCCTTTTTTAGGGAAGGTAATTACCTTAATTACCACAATTACCTTAGTTACCTGAATTAACCCAAACTGTAAACGATAAACTGAAGAATGGCTGAAGGAGATAATGCTATGAATAGCGGAGAAAAGATTATCCGCATTAACATTGAAGAGGAGATGAAGACGGCGTACATTGATTATTCAATGTCTGTCATTGTGAGCCGTGCGCTGCCTGATGTGCGCGACGGGTTGAAGCCCGTGCACAGGCGCGTGCTTTATGGAATGCAGGATTTGGGGGTTTACAGCAACCGTCCGTATAAGAAGTCTGCGAGAATAGTGGGAGAGGTGCTTGGAAAGTATCATCCGCATGGTGATAGCTCTGTGTATGATGCCATGGTGCGTATGGCACAGACATGGTCGTTGCGTTATCCGCTTATTGACGGGCAGGGAAACTTTGGTTCTGTTGACGGAGATCCACCGGCTGCCATGCGTTACACAGAAGCGCGCTTTAAGAAGATTGCAGAGGAAATGCTTGCTGATATTGACAAAGATACGGTTGACTTTGCGCTCAACTTTGATGATTCGCTGAAAGAGCCGACTGTATTGCCCTCCAAGGTTCCTAATCTTTTGCTCAACGGTGCTTCCGGTATTGCAGTGGGTATGGCAACGAACATGCCACCGCATAACATCACCGAAGTTATTGAAGGCATCATAGCATATATAGATAACAAGGAGATAACTATTTCTGAACTGATGAAGTTCATCAAAGCGCCTGATTTTCCTACAGGAGGAATCATCTATGGTTATTCAGGCGTGAAGGAAGCGTTTGAAACAGGACGCGGAAGAATTGTTGTAAGAGCAAAGGCAACCATCGAAACTACTGCAAATGGCAGGGAGCGAATCATCGTTACTGAAATTCCTTACCAGGTAAATAAGGCGGAGATGATACGCCGCACGGCTGAGCTTGTGAACGAGCATAAGCTGGAAGGCATCTCAGCAATTCCTGATGAATCAGATCGTGATGGCATGCGCATTATATATGACATCAAGCGCGATGCTATGGCAAACGTGGTGCTTAACAATCTATATAAGTACACGGAATTACAGACTGCGTTTAATGTGAACAGCATTGCCCTCGTTCATGGAAGACCGATGATGCTGAACCTGAAAGACCAGATCGTTCACTATGTAAATCATCGTCATGAAGTTGTTATCCGCAGAACGAAATATGAACTGGCAGAAGCTGAGAAGCGCGCTCATATATTAGAAGGATTATTAATTGCACTGGATCATCTCGATGAGGTGATTGCATTGATTCGTGCATCGCAAACGCCTGCCATTGCACAGGATGGTTTGATGTCGAGCTTCGGATTGAGCGAGATACAGGCAAAAGCTATTCTTGACCTGCGCTTGCAAAAGCTTACCGGCCTTGAACGTGATAAGATTAAGCAGGAATATAAAGAGCTGATGGACCTGATTGAATACTACCGTGATGTGCTTGGCAATGAAGACCTTCGTATGGACATCATCAAGGATGAGCTGACGGACATGAAGGAAAAGTACGGCGATGAACGCAGAACGGAAATTGTTTTCATGGGCGATGATATATCTATGGAAGATATGATTGCCGATGAAGACGTGGTAATTACTATTTCACATCTCGGTTATATCAAGCGCACACCTCTTGATGAATACAGAACGCAGGGCAGGGGAGGACGAGGTTCAAAAGGAAGCAGCACGCGCGATGAAGATTTTGTGGAGCACCTGTTTGTTGCTTCTAATCACAATCACCTCATCTTCTTCACGGAGAAAGGTCAATGCTATTGGCTGAAGGTATATGAAATTCCGGAAGGAACGAAGACATCGAAAGGTAGAGCTATTCAAAACCTCATTTCTATTCAGGCGGATGATAAGGTAAAGGCAATCATTAACGTAAAGAATCTGGAAGCCCCCCCGCCCCCCAAAGGGGGGATTTCCTCCAGCACAATCCTGTCAGAGGAAGGTGCGATGGAAAGCCCCTCCGTTGGAGGGGATGGGGAGGCTGAACTCCCCCCTTTGGGGGGCGGGGGAGCTTTTATCCTGATGTGCACAGAGAAAGGTATAATCAAGAAGACAACACTACAGGCATATTCCCGTCCGCGTCAATCAGGAATTATTGCCATCAATATAGAAGAAGGGGATCATTTATTGGATGTTCGCCTGACAGATGGTAAGAATGAGATCATGCTTGCTACGAGAAAAGGAAAGGTTTGCCGTTTCAATGAATCAACGGTGCGTCCTGTTGGAAGAAATTCAATCGGTGTGAAAGGAGTTACGCTTAACGGAGCTGATGATATGGTAGTTGGCATGGTTTGTATTAAGGATACCGTTAAGGAGTCTGTTCTTGTTGTTTCAGAAAAGGGATATGGCAAGCGCTCTGAAATTGATGAGTACAGAATTACCAATCGTGGCGGTAAAGGAGTGAAGACCATCAACGTAACCGACAAGACAGGCAACCTCATCGCCATTAAAACAGTTGAGGACAGGGATCATCTGATGATCATTAACAAATCAGGCATCACCATTCGTATGGAAGTAGCTGCCCTTCGTGTGATGGGCAGGGCAACGCAGGGAGTAAGATTAATTAAGCTGGATGACGATGATGAAATAGCTTCAGTTGCAAAGATTGAAATTGATGAGGCAGAGGTTGTTAAGGCAGAAGAAACTGCTGATACTAATGCCGGTTTTCCCGACGGGCAGGAAACGCCAAAGAATGAAGACGCGAAGAGTGACGATGAGCCTTTAGATGAGACTAATAATCCAACTGATATCTAAACATTTAATTCTATGAATATGAAAACAAAGTTCATTGCCTTCGCCTTATTATTTTCAGTGAGCAGTGCTTTCGCACAGAAGGCGAAGATTCAAACTGCTTATAACTACTTCAAATATGAACAGTTAGATAAAGCAAAGGAAGCAATAGATGAAGCTGCCGTAAACGATGGATCTATGAATATTGACAAGACCTGGTATTATCGCGGGTTGATCTATGAACAGATATACAACAGCGATAAGTTTAAAGACCTTGCTCCGAATGCATTAGAAGTTGCTTATCTAAGTTATAAGAAAGTGCTGGAAGTAGATCCCAAAAGCGAATTCAAAGATGAGATTGAGAAGCGACTGACGTATGTAAAGATTGACTTTTTTAATAAGGCAGTAGAAAGTTTCAAAGTAAAGGACTATGCTTCTGCATTAACTAATTTTGAATATGTGCTGAAGATAACTCCTGAGGATAGCAGCGCAAATCTATACGCAGCCTATTCCGCAGAGCGGGGAAAGAATAATGCGAAAGCGATAGAGCACTACCAGAAAATTATCAGCATGAAAGAGGATGCTGCTGCCGTATACCGCAGTCTTGCCATATTATATAAGGTGGAAAAGGACACAAGCCGCGCTTTGTTTACGTTGCAGGATGGAAGAAAGAAATTTCCTGATGATTTGGATTTGATGCTTGCTGAAATTAACATCTATCTGCCGCAAGGCAAAAACAAGGAAGCGATAGACCTGCTGAATGCCGCTATTGCTAAAGATTCTAAGAACGCAAGTCTTTACTTTGCTTTGGGAGCAACATACGACGGCATGGGCAATGCAAAAGATGCAGCAAACAATAATCTTGCTAAACCGGACGACAGAAAGGAACTGCTGTCAAAGGCAAAGGACGCATACCAGAAAGCCATTGAAGACAAGCCTGATTATTTTGAAGCGAACTACAATCTCGGCGCTTTGTATTTTAACCAGGCGGCAGAAATGCTATCCACTATTAATGAAATAAAGGATCCAAAGCTATATGCTGCTGCAAAACAAAATGTTGATGCTGTTTTCAATCAATCGCAACCCTATCTTGAAAAGGCGCTTGAATTAAACCCCAACGACCATGATACCTTGCTTTCACTCAAGCAACTTTACTTTCGACAGAATAGCATGGACAAATATTATAAGGTGAAGGATAAGCTGGATGCACAAGGAAAATAATTAGCCAAGGCGAGAGCAAAACATCGGAATGCAACAGTTTAAGATGATTGTTTTAGGCTTAAAGTGCCGTTAATATCTATATTAACGAACAAATATCCCACCAAATCCCCTCATATCCAAACCCAAGTTTAGATGCCAAGAGCAAAACATGCTAATGCAAGAGTAAAAGATGACTATATAAGAGTAAAAGATAACTATCTAAGGGTTATGGATGACTATCTAAGGGTAAAAGA
>PLYJ01000104.1 GCA_003151745.1 Bacteroidota bacterium | reverse complement strand
CAATGTTTCTAAAGGAAAAAAGAAAATGTTGATACTAAATGCTATCAGGAATAAGCTTATTCATCGGGTATTTGCTTGCGTAAGGGAGCAAAAAATATTTATCAAAAAAGACTTGACTTTAGTATAGAAATCGCCCAGCGAGGACAAATAGTGGGTGAATACCGGTTGGATGGCAGTAAAAATATATTTGAGTTTGATATAGACAATCTTTGCTGCGGCGTATTTGAATATCGCATTAATGATAATAAAGCTGCAGTATATTATGGTAAATTATTGATAATTTCACTACGGCTATGGAAGTGGAGATCACCCACGAAGACCACCTTCACCGATACGAACACTACGGCAGCCGCTGTGGTGTGGACGTACTGGGTGATTGCTTACAACACCAAGGGCGCAGGCGTGGTGTCAGATGCCGTCACGGTTGCTGTGTTAGGTGTTTGATCAACACTTCTTTGGTTTTCTCATGTTGGTTAATAACAGGCCCCGCCTCAAAAGGCGGGGTTTGTTGTTTTCATCAGACAGCCATATAATGCTAAAATAAAAAGTAACACTTCACCGTTCTGTTATAAAGCCTTTAAGTTTATTTATCATCTTTGTTCCAAAGGAATATAAAACCCGTAAAGCTAAAATGAAAAACTCTCATAGTATGAAAGCAATAGCGGCAGCACTCTTATGTTGCATAGTAGCGTTTACTGCTTGCACAAAGAACGACAGCACAACTACCACCACAACTACCACCACAACAACCACTCCGACAGGCCCCAACCTCGTTTTTAAGTTTAAGTTCGACAGCACACAGGTGCGGCTTAATGGTTTCGGACAACCTGCTTCTATGCCTGCAGGCCATGCAGGACAATGTCCCCGCTTCAATAAAATGAGCGCACATTATATAGAGCTTGCACAGGATAGTCTTACGCAATTAGGAAAAGGTGATGTGGTATATAGCGCTCCGGTAACAACTGCGGGCGGAGCTTCAGCAATTGATTTTAATAAGTCAGTTGCAGTTGGTGAAGGGGAAGTGTTTTTCTCTATTCCTATTTCACAACTCAAAGCAGGTACATATAAGTGGTTGCGCGTTTCTCTTGCATACCAGAACTACGATATCAACCTCTCTGTGGATACATTTAATCTTACAGGAACGCTTGCATCTTTTATTGGCTTTGACACTTATTTAAGTTCTTATAATATAAAAGAATACGTTGATTACCGTTAATGCAAATAGGCTGCAGGGATATTGGGCTTTTGAAACAAGTGTTTATGGAGTTAAGTATGTGTCGCAGGAGCAGGCTCCCCCGGGTGCTACCACTGTGCCTAATCCTATTTCTGCTTCTTCACCTATTCCTCCTGGTTCTTGTGTGGTGACGGGAGCTTTCACCTCATCTCTTATTATTACAGGCAGTGAAACGCAGGACAAGGTTGTTACCGTTTCCCTTTCTACCAACAAGAGCTTTGAATGGATTGACCACAATAACAATGGCCTTTATGAACCTGCCAATGGCGACACAGTGGTAGACATGGGTATTCGTGGTTTGATTCCTATAGTTCAATAGCTTAAATTCAGTTATAGACAGCTAGAGTTGTAAACTATAATTCCGGCAAAATCACAGCTTTTGTAAATTGATAACTTCAGCCGTTGGGGAAAAAGTTCAACGGCTTGTAGAAGTTGAGATACCCCAGTCCCTTATTTTTTTTAAAAAACAGCTTAAAAGGAGCTATTATGTCCATAATATCGGTTACAGATATTGGCATAATAGTTTCATCCCTTGTAATCAGCATAAGGATTATAATTAATCAAATCACTTAAAAAAAATAAAAACTATGAAAAAGTATCTTGTTGCCATCATCGCAGTTGTAATGTTTGCGGGATGTGAAAATCACAAAGCCGAGCTTGCTCAAGCATCAAAATCAAATGACTCGCTCATGGCTGTTGTTAATTCCAAGGATGCCGTTGTTAATGACTTTTTAGGTTCGTTCAATGAGATTCAGGATAATCTTCTTGCAATAACTCAAAAAGAGAATATGGTAGCTTCCGATGCAGCCGTTGGAAAAGAAGTGAATAGGCCCACAAAGGATAAAATTAAAGACCAGATTGCAATTATCAATAATTTAATGGATAAAAATAAGAAGGCAATTGCAAGTCTTTCAAAGAAGTTGAAAAACGCCAATGGTAAGACAGCTGGTTTAGAAAAAATGATAGCCGGGTTAAACGAGCAGATGGAGCAGAAGAATAAAGAATTGGCTGACCTTACACAACAGGTAGCTGCATTGAATGGCACAGTGTCTACACTTCATACAAACGTAAGTGATTTGACTGCGCAAAATGATATGGAATCGAAAACGATTGACGATCAGACGAAGGCCATGCACACTGCTTATTATACCATAGGCACTTCCAAACAATTACGGGATGAAAAGGTAGTGAATAAAGAAGGTGGATTTCTTGGTCTTGGTAAAGAAGCCGTTCTTAAACCTGATTTTAACGCCGGTGCTTTTACAACTGTGGACATCACGCAAACAAGCACGATACCTGTCAACAGCAAAGAAGCAAGGCTGATTACTTCGCATCCTGCAGATTCTTATAAGTTCCAGGTTGAAAATAATAAAGTAACTGCTCTTGTAATTACTGATCCTGATAAATTCTGGAAAGCAAATAAGTACCTGGTAGTGCTGACAAATTAATGAAATGAGAGTCATAGGTATGTTAGTACTGCTGAAAACGATCCCGCTCAATTGCGGGATTGTTTTTTTATTGAAAAGACATGGTTGATTAAATAGTTTATTTGATGCAATTAATTAATTTTACCCACCCTTTTAAAGTTTTTGGATGCCGTGAAAAATCATGATTCTGTTTTAATAATTGATGATGAAGCTGAAATCTGCTTTTTATTGTCAAGCATGTTGAAGAAGAAGCAATTAAAAACTTCTGTTGCAAATACGCTTGCTGAAGGATATTATAAGCTCAATGCTGAGCCGGGTATATTATTTCTTGATATCAACCTTCCTGACGGTTCGGGCTTGGATCTGTTGAAGAAGATTAGAAAAGAACATCCCCGTCTGAAGATTATTATTATCAGCGCCTACGACGGTGAAAGTGAAAGAAATGAAGCCACACAGAATGGCGCAGATGCATTTATCGGCAAGCCTTTTAACAGCGAAATAGTTTTTCAAACAATAAATGAGCTCATATAAAAACAAAACAATCTGAAGAATAATGTTATATTTTGGCTAACTTTATTCTCTTATTAAATTAACCGAAAACACTTATGAGCATCATTTTAATTGCCGATGACGATCACGATATTTGTATGTTGCTCAGTCGCTTTCTTACAAAAAATGGATATGAAGCCGTCACAGTAAGTAGTGGGGGAAAGGCTTTAGAACAAATCAGGACAAATAAAGTTGATCTTTTATTATGTGATTTCAGGCTGGGAGATATGGAAGGTACAGAGGTATTAGCTACTGTGAAAACGATGCAGCCGACATTGCCTGTCATTATTATCACTGGTTATTCTGATATAAAAGTAGCTGTCAACTTAATAAAGGCAGGAGCTTACGATTATGTTACCAAGCCTATCATCCCGGATGAAATTTTATTGACCATAAAGAAGGCATTATCCTCAAAAGAAAAAGAAACCGTTGATGCAAAGGGTGAAGGGCAAAGCAAACCTGTCATCAAAGCAAAACCATCAGATTTCATTAATGGTGAAAGCAGCGAAGCGCAGGAATTAAAAAAACAAATTGATCTTGTTGCTCCTACTAATTACAGTGTTATTATATATGGAGAGAGTGGAGCAGGTAAGGAGGTTGCAGCAAGAATGATTCACAATAACAGCACGCGAAGCAACAAGCCTTTTGTTGCAATGGATTGCGGAGCTATATCAAAAGAACTGGCAGGCAGTGAGTTGTTTGGACATGAGAAGGGATCATTTACCGGAGCGTTGACCACTAAGATCGGGCACTTCGAATTAGCTAACGGCGGAACACTTTTTCTTGATGAAGTTGCAAACCTTTCTTACGAGGTGCAAACATCGCTTCTGCGTGTTGTGCAGGAAAGGAAAGTAAAACGTATTGGCGGCACGAAGGAAATTCCTTTTGATGTGAGGATAGTAGTGGCATCCAATGAAAATCTTTCAGAATCATGCCGCAAAGGAAAATTCAGGGAAGATTTATTTTATCGTTTTAATGAATTTAATTTATCTGTTCCTGCACTGCGACAAAGACAACAAGACATAATGGTTTTTGCCAATCATTATCTTTCTATGGCCAACAAGGAGTTGGGTAAGCAAATTTCAGGTTTCAATGAAGAGGTGGTAGATTGCTTTATGCATTATTCCTGGCCGGGAAATGTTCGTGAACTGAAAAATGTTGTTAAGAGAGCCACCTTACTTGCTAATGATAGCAGCATCACGTTGCGTGAATTACCTGCTGAAATTACAAATTATAAAAACGCTGCTGTTAATCAGGGTAACAAATTGCAAGAAGAAAGTTCCTCTCCTGATCTTAAACAAACGGCACATGAAGCAGAGTACCATATAATTTTGGATGTTCTCAAAAAGGTGAATTACAATAAAACAAAAGCGGCAAAACTTTTAAATATAGATCGCAAGACTCTTTATAATAAAATGAAAGCATTTGATTTGTAAAATCAGTTTAGGGTTTACAGTTTACGGTGTACTGTTCACTAAAACTGTAAACCGTAAACCTTCCCCCCATGCTTTTCAACAGCAAATACAACATTCCTGAAAGAATCATCTGGGTTGTTCTGGGTATTTGCATTCTCCCCATATTATTTAACCTGTTGGGTGTTGATTTCGGCACGATAAAACGTGCACTTAAGTTTGACGAAGTGACGCAATTGACCGATATTGAGAATAAGGAAGCCCTTCGCGAATATTTTCACGGACGATTTATTCATGTCATTCTTGCCTGCTGTGCCATCACCATTGCTTTCTTAACGATGGTGCTTGCTTTCATTGATTTTAAAATAAAGCGTGATGTAAGCACTCCTATTGTCGGTGTTGCTTTGTTCTGTTCCGGTATTCTGTATATATTTCATTTATTGGTGTCAACAAGCCTCATCCATACAGTTCATCAGCAGATATATATTACATCGTTCACGTGGTTTTTTTGCAGGCTTTTCCATGTAAGTATTCTCATTCTGGGAGCAGGTATTTTTCTCTTAAAACCGGATGCTATTGTGAAAAGAACTGAAAAGAACAAAATGCGGTTTATTATTTATATCAGCGTCATCTTTGTTCTGATCACTTTTGCCACGATTGCCATCCTCTTTACGAATGAAAATGCCCCGATGGCAATATATCCTTATCGCAACTTTGCGCGAAACTATGATCTGATAACGCTCGTGCTTTATTTGATTGCGGGATTTATTATTCTTCCGAGGTTCTATGCCAAATTCCCTTCCTCTTTTTCACAGACGCTGCCGCTCAGTATGCTGCCCGCTATTGCCGCACAGATATATATGGCTTTCGGTTCGCTGGACTTGTTTGATAACAGCTTCAACATTTCGCACTTTATGATGGCATTTACTTATTTTATTCCTTTTGTGGGTTTAGGCATGAACTATCTTCAGACACACCGGAATGAAAAGAATGTGATTGATGCACTGCATGGAGAAGCCGAAGAACGCAGGCATACAGAAGAATTACTGAGCGGAGCATTAAATACTTCACAAAGCGGCATTATGGCATTCAGATCATTGAGAAATGAACAAGGCGGGATTGTTGATTTTGAATGGGTCATGGCTAATCCTGCTTCAGAAAATATAACGGGTATTTCTTTCAACGAAGTAAGCGAAAAAAAACTATCAGTTGCATTGCCATTTATGAACGAGGATGGTCTCATTGACATGCTTGTAAATTGCGTTGATAAGAATGAAGCATTGAACCATGAATATTTTTCAAAAGATCGTAAAAAGTGGTTGCAGATGGCAGCCGTAAAGATGGAGGATGGATTTGCTATCACCATCAATGACACTTCAAGGAGAAAAAACGCGTTGGAAGAATTGGTGCGCTCTGACAAACTGGCAATGACGGGCAGGATAGCGCGTGGTATTGCACATGAAGTAAGAAACCCACTCACTAATATTCAACTCTCACTTCATCAGCTAAACGGTGAAATAGGAGCGAATGAAGATGCAAAGATGTATGCGGAGATAATCCAGAGAAATGCAGAAAGAATAAACCAGCTTATCAATGAATTGCTTCGGTCATCAAAGCCTGCTGAACTTAATTTTTGCAAATATTCAGTGGCTCAATTGCTCGAAGAAAGCATTGCCTTGGCCAAAGACCGCTTGCTGCTAAAAGAGATAAAAGTTGAAAGGAATTTCAGCAATCACCTTACTGAGTTATTTCTTGATCCGGATAAAATAAAAACAGCTCTTCTTAACATCATTATAAATGCCATTGAAGTAATGAAGCCGGGAAAAGGAATTTTGAAGATAGGCGCTGAAGAAAGGGATCATCGCTGCTATATCACTATTGAAGACAATGGAACCGGTATCAGCGAAGAAAACATTAGCAAGCTTTTTGATCCGTTCTTCAGCGCCAAGCCAAACGGAATGGGGTTGGGCTTAACGAGCGCACGCAATATTATTACGGCTCATAATGGAACCATTGACATTGAAAGCCATCTTGGTGTTGGAACAAAGTTTATTATTGCACTTGAAGAAAGAAAGCAAGCATCTAGTTCTTAATAAAGGTGGTGATACTTTTTATAAGTTCGGCGGCAATAGGTAAGGTGGGATCATTATAGGTAACAATGTTTGCCTCCCTGTCGCCATTAACAATTCTCAAAATATGATTCATGTCCTTAATAAGAACTAATTGAGCTTTCGTGTTTGCTTTAGAAAGTCTTTTTGCATCTTCAACGGACACCTGAATGTCGTTTGTACCCTGAATTATTAGAACGGGAATTGCCAATTTACTTATTTCAATCTGGGGATCGTATTTAAACCATGAAATTATATAGGGTTGAACACTTGGCCTGAAGAGTGCACTAAGCATCGGGTCGACATTAGTAACCGTTTTCCCAATAACAAGGCTATCAATAACCGGAAATGACAAATCCTGAATGGATTGAGGCTGAGAACTTAATTGTTCTTTGAGAATTTTATCGGCTGACTCACCGGCACCTGAAATGGAAATAAACCCGTCAACATCAGTTGCTGCAATCATGCCGATTAATGAACCCTCACTATGACCAACTATAATGATCTTTGAAAAACGTTCGTCTTTCTTTAATAATTGAATCCATTCTTTTGCATCATTAACATAATCCTCAAACCGAAGGTCGGATTCATTTTTTCCTGCTGCCTTGCTTTCAGCAATCCCCCTCTTATCGTATCGTAATGAAGCTATATTGTTTTCAGCAAGTCCATAAGTAAGTTTTTTATATGCATCATTTTTCATCATCGGATTATTGCAATTTCTGTCTGTCGAACCTGAACCTGCAATAATCAATGCAACAGGAATCTCATTGAATGATTTTGGTGTTGTTAGTGTTCCGAAAATTTCTCCCGTCTTCGTTTGCAGTGTAATTGGCATTTCCATAAAAGTCGTTTCTTTACCTTCTGATGCACGTGCAGTAATACTAAAGAAGAATAGAAGGAATAAAATTGAATTCAATTTATTCATATAATCTTAGACTATCTAATTAAATCTTTATCCCCAATTTATTTGCAATGTCTTTAGGCAATGCATGTTTGTTTACCATAATGCTGGTGGTTTTGTAAAGGAAATAAGGAACAGAGCAATAGAAATATCCTGCGAGATCATTCCTTTCTGTGCCCCATGAGTTCTTCACTAAGTAATAGGAATTGCCATTTTGATCCTTTGCACTACCTGTTATCTGCATGCCGTGATCATCCGTGGTGCTTAGATTGTCGAAAGCTTCCTGCCTAAGCTGTTGTGTGATAACTTTTTCTTTACCCGGTTTGTTAAACATAGAATCTTTTTCCATTTGATTCATATCATCATAGTCTTTCTCAGGAACTATAGCCACACCGTTTTTATAAGAAAATCCTTTTTCGCTCACATCAGTTCCCCATTCAACGGAATAATCGTTTGCAATTGCATTGGCGGCAATACGTCCTAAGTCTTCTAGTGATACATTATAAACTTCGCTGTTAGCCCAATTGTCAGGCACTTCAAGAATGAATTGAGAATAGAACGGATGATGAGTGAAGGATGTTAATTCGACATAATCATCAGGATTGATTCCAAGTGACTTAGCATAAGACTGAGGAGTATATGTTTTACCCTGGTAGGTAAATGTCTCAGATGGCGTTCCCATATATCCGTTAAGCGCGCCGATGAAAGCAGCCTTCCAGTTTGGGTTGAGCTTGCCATCAGGTGTTTTTACCATCACATCCAGCATGGCTTTCAGCGCTCCGTCCATTTCATTATGTACAGGTTTTGTTTCACCGGGAGGCATACCTGAATAGATTTCCTTTGGCACTATTCCATATTCTCGCATGGCATTGATGACATCATGCGGCTCACCTCCTGCTCCAAAGTTAGTATGCCCCTGGTAACGTATATAGTGTTCCGCCTTTTGAATATACATATTGCGAACCACAAACATTTCGCTCAGATCAAGATTCCCTTTGCCCATGCGCATAAGTTCGGATTCAATAAACGATTGCGTGGAGTAACACCAGCAAGTGCCTGATTTGTTTTGATTTTTAACAGGAGTACAGTTCACCTGTTTATCAATGGTGAACGTATATCCGCCATTCTTCTTGTTCGTATTGATAGGCGGTTGTGCCTTTAAAGAAGAAACAGCAATAAGCAACGCCGCCAGCATTAAACGTTGAAACAATTTCATAAGGGTTAAAGATTAGTTGAAGTGTGAAAGGAATTACTTAGTCCGCACATAAAAGTGAGAGATGTTATTTTTCCCGGTTGGCCTTTCATCCACTTCTATCTCGCGAATGTTTTTAATTAAATCAACAAGCTTTCTGAATCCGTAATTACGCGGGTCAAAGTCAGGTTGCTTTTTTAATATTAAGCTGCCAAGTGCTCCGAGAAATACCCATCCGTCTTCTTCGGCAAGATCATTAATGCTGTCTGAAATGAGTTTTACCAATCCTCTGTCAACGGATGAAACTGCCGCAACAGGTTCAACCTTCTTAATTGGTCTGTTTGGTGTTCTTCTTGACGGAGCAATTTCTATGGATTCCTTTTTCTGCAATATTTCCAAATAAATAAATTTGTTGCAGGACGCAATAAACGGTGCCGGTGTTTTCTTTTCTCCGATCCCGAATACTTTCATTCCTGCTTCACGCAGTCTTGTTGCAAGCCTTGTAAAATCACTGTCGCTGGAAACAATGCAGAAACCATCTACGCCTCCTGTATATAATATATCCATGGCATCAATAATCAGGGCGGAGTCAGAAGAGTTCTTTCCTTTCGTATAGCTATATTGCTGAATGGGTGTGATAGCGTTTTCAAGCAAAACATTTTTCCATCCTCCTAAGTTTGGCTTCGTCCAGTCGCCATAAATTCTTTTGAAGGTAGGTGTTCCATACTTCGCTATCTCCTCCAGCATTCCTTTCACGTTAGCGGAAGGAACATTGTCGGCATCTATTAATACTGCAAGTCTAAGCTCTTTTGTTTGTTCCATTAATAGTTGTTTATAATTTTTTAAGCAAGATAGATATATTTTTGTCTATTGCTTCACACGAAAGAGTGTTATTTATTGTCGTATGCCTTCTGAAGAAGATTTGTATCAATTTTTTTCATTTTCATAATCGCCATCATCACGCGTTTTGATTTTTCGGGATCAGGATCGCTCATCAGCCTTCCTAATGCTGATGGTACAATTTGCCACGATAAGCCATACTTATCTTTCAGCCAGCCGCATTGTCCTTCTTTGCCATCTTTCATGAACTTTTCCCAGACATCATCCACTTCTTCCTGGGTTTCGCAGGTTACCATCAAAGATATTGCCTCTGTGAATTTGAACACCGGGCCCCCATCTATTGCCATAAACTGCTGTCCGAAGATTTCAAAAATACCTGTCAGTACCTTTCCTTTCATTCCGGGCATTTCATTTCCATAGCGTTTAATACTTTTTACTTCACCGTTTTTAAAAACGGAGATATAAAAATTCATGGCTTCTTCCGCTTGGTTATCAAACCATAAGAATGGAGTGATTTTTTGTTTAGTTATATTTTTCATTTTGATTTAGGTTTAATTGTTACTTTATTTAAATTTTCTTTCATTCTGAATTTTACAATTTTTTTAACGAGTGCTAAAGGAATCGGTTTGTCTATCGGAAATTGAATGGCTCCTTTGGAAGTGTTAAATTGCTTTAGCTCATCTTTAAATTTTGGAACGGTGCTTCCATTCCATGGATAAAAGCCGATATGCTTTTTGTACGCTGCAAAGCCAACCAACATTCCGTGATATTTATATGCAGGCATGCCATAGCTGATCACCTCTACTGTATCAGGTGCCAAAGTTTTGATTGCTTGCCGCAGTTTTTCGAGTGAAGATCTTACACTCTTCGGTTGAAGTGAAAAATAAGAATCAAAATCTTTTACAGAGGAGTTCATTTTTAAAAATATGTATTGTTTTTAATTTTTGTCAAAGTTAAGCTACAAAAAGCAAACGTTGAAACCTGTGGTAAAAATATCAAAATGTGGTTTGATGTAGGTTATTCCGACACCAAAGCATTCCGAACCGTCTTTAAAAAGATTACAGGGCTTACTCCTGTTGAGTATCGGAATAAATATAATAAGCAGGGAACGGTATTGATATAGATAAACATCTTCCTGCATACCTGTTATAAAACTGCGCTGCACTTGGCACTATTGCTGAAAAGAGTGTTGCCTTTTTTGGAGAATGCAGTTTTCTGGTAACACAGTCTTATTTGTATGGCCGTAGCTTTTCAGGCTATTTGAAAATCTTTTGGACGCATCTCATCGGGTCGGGCTTTCCCATTCATTCGTTCGTTTTTATGCCATCTATAAAATAGTCGGTTTCGCCATTCCAGGGAAGGTGACCTCTCTTTTGTTCATAATGTAAAGTGACATGCTTACCTTCAAGGTCAAACAGTGCTTTAGCAATGCTGTCCTTTTTTACGGAGAAGAGGAATTTTTCCGATGCAATAGTTGTGCTGCTGGTGCTGGCAATGCTGCTCATAATCAGTTCTCCTTCATAGGTTTTAAAGATGTTGCCTTTTTTTGAAAATTTTTGCAGTATTCCTGAGCGGTTACCTTCGCTATAGGTATTATAATAGTTCCAATAGACAATAAAAAAAAGGACAACAATCAGGATGACGGCTACCCATTTCAATATTTTTTTCATATAATTAATTTTAGTGACGCAAAACTAATATTAATTCGCCGGGTTCAACTCCAACTACCATTCCTTGCATAGGCTATAGCTATCTTTTTTGTTCATATTCTTCTCTTTTCCATTCTGAATTAAAGATTAAAATTCGTATCTTAAAGTCCTAATAATAGGTATTTAACCCACAAAATAAGGACTATGAAAAACAACGAATTTCAATCCGAGCGTGAAATCCAATCGGAAATTTTAACCGAGCTAAGAGAAATAAAAAATAAAATGCCTGACCGCACCAAAGAAGTAATAACTGACATTGGTTTTATTGACAACAGCGAACTGTGCAGGACCATGAACATTTCAAAAAAGACAGCCGCCACATGGCGAAGAAAAAAAGTGCTGCGCTACACAAAGATGGGAGGCAAGTTTTATTACAAACTGTCTGACATCAAAGACATGATGAATGAAAAATTTGACAGGATATAAAAAACAAAATACCTCCTTTTTACTATAAATTTTTAGTCTCATAGTCTCATTTCCCTATGGTTTTGAGACTGTGAGACTAAATTGATCCCGTTAGATGCCTGCCATTAGAGAAAGCGCAGGATTAATAAAATTCTGCGAAGTGAGGGCATTTTTATATTTTTGTCAATAAATTTCGATGCTTCACCATAATAAACTTCATTTGCGAAAATATCATCCCAAAACCATTTCTTACAAAGGAGAATTTTGGACTCGTATTCTGTTTCCTTTTCACACGGTGACGATATACTACATAACCAGACATGGGAAAGTCATGTCCATATACAAGAGAGGTCATAGGTCAATTTTAAAAGGCAATCATCGCGGCAAGCTGGTTCTTTTGGATGTGCGTGAATACCGATACAAAAAGTTCGTTAAATCGCACACATTTACTTATGGTGCGCTTCTGCTTATGGCATATGTCCGGCTTCCCGGAAAGAGTGAGATTGCTGCAAGAATAGGAGGTCATCATAATCGTGTTAGTAATTTTCGGTGGATGACACGTCCAAAGGCGCTTGAAATATTACATAAACAAAATGCTGAAAATGGAATATATAAGCTCAATGAAAAGAAAGTTAAAAAAATAAAACAATTGGCAGATGCCGGTATTACCACCACTCCTCTTTCTAAGATGTTTAATTTGTCAAAAATGCAGATTCAACGTGTGGTAAGAGGTGATTCCTGGCCGGATGTGCTTCCGGGTCTTTCGAGAAAAAAAGAAAAGAAGGCCGGCACATCATTGACGATTGTAAATAAGATAAAAAGAGCCTTAAAAGGAAATAATGTAAACCAAAAAAAATTAGCTCAAAAGTATGGTGTTGGTGAAACAACTGTGAGCAGGATTAAATTAGGGAAATATTACAAATCATAGTGCAGACAATTTAGTCTCATAGTCTCATTTACGTTCGGCTGAGCTCACGTCGAAGCCTTAGGGTTTTGAGACTGTGAGACTAAATTGATTCCGTTAGATGGCTGTGATTAGTGAAAGCTCAGGATTAACAAAATCCTGCGTAGCGGGGGAAACAACAGTGAGCAGGATTAAATTAGGGAAATATTACAAATCATAAGTGCTGACAATTTTCACTCTCATACTCTCATTTGCCAGGGTTTTGATAGTGTGATAGTAAATTGAAAATCGCCCTACTTATCTTTTTTAAATCCTATCTGAGCCCTTGCCGGTTTTTCTGCTTCCTTTTGTGAGGCAAGTAAATCCGGCTGTGCTAATAAGAAATCAATTACTTCGTTAATATTTTCAATCTTGCGGTTAAACTTAGCTTCCAACTCATTAATACGCTGCTGCAGCAATTCAAAATTATTATGGTATTGTTTTAATAAAATGAAAGCGTCAACAATGGCTATGCTCACCTTTATTGCCGTATCACTTCGCAATACCGCAGACAACATCGTAATGCCATGTTCTGTGAAGGCGTATGGAAGTTTTCTAATACCCATCTTTTCACGATTGGATATCACAATTTGTGATTTCCAATTTTTAAGCTCAACGGAGCTTAGTTGAAACATATACCGCAAAGGAAAGCGCTTGATATTTCTCTTTACTGCCTACACCAGCACCCGTGTTTCCACTCCATAGAGTTCAGCCAAATGAAAGTCGAGCATTACACCCTGACCTCTAATCTCAAATATTTTCTTTTGTATCCCGCACGTGCGGGATTAATTCCATGTTCGATGAATGCAGTGTCAGCAAAAATCAATACGGCAAATGTAAATAAACATCCCCCTTTTACTACAATTTTTTAGTCTCATAGTCTCATTTCCTTAGGGTTTTGAGACCGTGAGACTAAATTGATCCCGTTAGATGGCAGCCATTAGAGAAAGCGCAGGATTAACAAAATCCTGCGCAGCGGGGTCTTGAACTATGATTTGAATGATTAAATGAAAACTATGATTAAGCAATAACAAAATCATAGCCCATCCTAAAATCATAAGAAATCATAGTGCAGACAATTTTCAGTCTCATAATCTCATTTACTTAGGGTTTTGAGACTGTGAGACTAAATTGAATTAACGCCCTATTCTATTCTTTGATGAATTTCTGCACTACTGCTGCACCACTCTCCGTTTTTAGTTGAAGAAAATAAATGCTTGCGAATAGAGAAAGCAGGTTTTGTGGATTAAGCAGTTATAGGTACGTTTGGGCTGACTAAATAAATACGATGAGCGAAGATTCACTACAAGCCTTTATTGATTATTGCACAAAGCACATCAAAGGAGATGAGAAAGGTGAAGCACAAACTTTTCTTGAAAGATTTTTTATTGCATTAGGTTATCCGGACGGTCATAAGGAAACTGGCGGCAGTTTTGAATGGAGAGTGAAGGGAAAAGATTCTACATCATTTGCAGATTTTGTTTGGAAGAAGCGCGTACTTATTGAAATGAAAAAAGCAGATGAGGATTTAAGCCTTCACCTGCTACAGGTCACTAATTATTGGATGAAATTAGCAGGAGACAGACCTCGCTATATTATTCTTTGCAACTTCAATGAGTTATGGATTTATGATTTCGATAAAAATATT
>PLYJ01000039.1 GCA_003151745.1 Bacteroidota bacterium | reverse complement strand
GTTTAGCATGTTTCGAACACTAATGGTTTCTTACCTGCCTTTTTTGTTTTTCTCTCATCTTAAAACTCTTTTTTGCATTGCAAGGGGTAAAGGTTTATCTTTGGGGAAAATTAATACTATGATTGTTTCTGAAATAAAACTTTATGAGTTGCTGAAAGCCAAAATCGGCGAGAAAGAAGCGGAAGTCCCGCACGTGCGGGATAGATATTCTTGAGAAAAGAGTGGATACGAAATTTGAGGAAGCGAAAGCTGTTATAGCAACCAAAGATGATGTCACGCAAGCTAAATTGGATATGGTAAAATGGATGGTTGGCTTTTGGATTGTTCAGATGGCTGCTATTATCGGTTTGTATTTTAGACACTAACCTTGAAATCAAACCCTCCCCGAAGTTCCCAACTTCGTGGAGGTTACATTCCGAAATTGTTTTATGATGGCAGGTTTCTTACCTGCCTGTTTTATTTATCTCACATCCAACTCCTTTTTGCTTAGCAAGTGGCAAAGGTTTATCTTTGGGGAAAATAATTGAAATATGCCTGTCATATCCATGTTTTACGGAATTATTGTGATGATGTATTTTCTTGACAACAAGAAACACAAACTTCCGTCCCGCACGTGCGGGATAAAGTATAACGAATATGAAGCCGTTTTCAAAATACCCGAAGGGGAAGTGATTGAAGGGTCTTTGCCTGACACGAAGCGAAAACTGGTGGAGGCGTGGATTGAAATACACAGGGAAGAATTGATGGCTGATTGGGAACTGGCTGTTAATGGTAGCCAGATATTTAATATAGAACCGTTGAAATAAAAATTATGAACCCGCGAGTAAAAGAAGTTTATCCGTTAGAAAATTATGAATTGCGCCTGATCTTTGTCAATGGAGAAGAAAAGGTTTTTGATATTAAGCCGTATCTTAATACGGGGGTGTTTAAAGCATTAAATGATCCGCTGTTATTTAATACGGTGCGTCCGTTTTTAGGCAGTATCGCCTGGGCAAATAATGTTGACGTTGACCCTGATACTTTGTATGAGGATAGTAGAAAAAATCCGGCTTGAAGAAAAGATTTTGTGTGTGAAGGCAGGTTTATTACCTGCCTTTTTTGTTTGGTGGTGTGCTTCTTATGTTGGCTATGCCGTCGAAACTTGGAGGGCAGTCGCGGATAACAGTAATTATTACTCGAAACAATTATCTCCTTTTCAATTCTCTTTATTTCAATAAAATCAACACAAATTTAAACAACCCCCAATTTCATCATTTCCGCCTTCAAATTAAAAAGCGCCCTCCAAAACCAACCTGATTTGTCCCCATATTCCAAGAAGTGCCATTTTTAGCTAAAAAAATGCAGAAATCAACCAAAAACAATGCGTCACCACATAAAAGTGGTGCACTACCACGATGAAGCGGTGCACCACTTCATTGTGGTTACGCACCACCACGTTGAAGTGGCATACCGTTTCATGAAGGCGACACACCACCACAATAAAATGGTATGCCGCTTCATGAAGGTGACGCACCGCCTCAGTAAAGTGACATGCCACCACATAAAGGCGATACACCACTACGATGAATTGGCATGTCGTTTCATGAAAGTGGCGCCGCCACAATGAAGTGGTGTGCCGTTTCATTACGACGATCTGCCGACACGGTAAAATGGTCTATCGCGGGTTCGGTTTTGTAAAACATTGGTTGGAACGGATCAGAAAAAATCTGCGAATTCCTGATTATCGGGACGGGGTCATCGGCAGTTTGTTTAGAACAAAATGAAGCATCCATTTTGTAGATTAATCCGAACTATTACCTTTGCGCTCTCATTTTTAAAAAACCTGTCAAAAAAGCCTTCGTAACTGATTCATACTGTGAGTATTTACCGTCTAAAACGACTTTTTTTAACATTTTTATTTCTTTGCCTTTCTTTCAACATTTTTGCCGAAGGCGGCGAAGAGAAAAAAGGTAAATTTAACGCCGGCGAGCTCATCATTGGTCACATTAGCGATTCACATGAATGGCATATTGCGGGCAATGTTGCCATTCCGTTGCCCGTTATTCTTTATTCTTCCTCAAAGGGTTTAAGCGTTTTCAGTTCAAGCAAGTTAGAAGAAGGTTCTTATGGAGGTTACAAATATGATAAGGAACGACACATTGTAGCTGAGGACGGTTCTAAGTTCATTGACTTTTCGATTACGAAGAACGTAGCGACTATATTCATCGCCATGTTCATCATGCTGTGGATGTTTTTATCGGTTGCAAAAACATATAAACGTAACGGCAATGTTGCTCCAAAAGGTATGCAGTCTGCCATTGAGCCTATTGTTATTTTTATCCGTGATGATGTTGCTAAAGCGAGCATCGGTGAAAAGAAATATAAAAAGTACATGCCCTACCTTTTAACGGTGTTCTTCTTTATCTGGATCAGCAATATGCTGGGCTTGATTCCTTTCTTTCCCGGAGGCGCGAACCTGACTGGCAACATTGCCATCACCATGACGCTGGCATTGATTACATTTGTTATTACGATGGCCAGCTCACGCAAGCATTACTGGGAGCACGTGTTGTGGATGCCCGGTGTGCCTGTTCTTGTTAAAATATTAATTCTTACGCCCATTGAAATTCTTGGTGTGTTCCTTAAGCCATTCGTGTTGATGATCCGGTTGTTTGCAAATATTCTTGCAGGTCACATTGTGGCATTGTCATTCTTCAGCATGATCTTCATCTTCGGCGAAATGAGTGCAGGCGTGGGTTATGGCGTTGCCATCTTCTCGTGGGCGTTCACGGTATTCATGTTTATGCTGGAATTGCTGGTAGCGTTTCTGCAGGCTTATGTATTCACATTGCTGTCAGCCATCTATTTCGGCGCTGCGTTGGAAGAAGGGCATGGATATGATAATAACCATCATCCCAACGAGCATGAAGCGGAAGCGGCGATAGTGTAATTGTGAAGTATGATTGTTGAAATTGTCAAACTGTTAAATTGTTGGGAGCCCTGTTGATAGGCAAATAGCAATTTATCAATATAACAATTCAGCAATTTGATTGTAAATTGTTTTTTCGTTTAATTTAAATTATATATAGTATGTTATCAACTGTGTTATTAGATGTAGCATCATCAGGTTCCAACATCGGAGTCGGATATGGAGTAGCGGCGTTAGGCGCCGGAGTAGCAGCCCTGGGTGCCGGTATTGGTATCGGTCGTATCGGTGGCAGCGCTCTTGAGTCTATCGCGCGTCAGCCTGAGTCATTGGCAGATATTCGTGCCAACATGATTCTGGGCATTGCCTTCATTGAAGGTACTTCCTTCTTCGGTATGGTTATCGGAATGTTGGTGTTGTTCATGAAGTAATCTTATCGGCTTTGCAACGGTTGGTTGCAAAGCCGATTTGTTTAAGGTCTAAAGTTAAAGGTTTAATGTTAAAGCAACCTTGAAACTCAACCTTAAACTTTAAACCTTAAACTTTAAACTCTACTATAAAATGGATTTAGTTACACCCCAATTAGGATTGATCTTCTGGATGGTGGTTACGTTTGTAACTGTACTGGTTATCCTTAGAAAGTTTGCATGGAAGCCTATTCTGAAAGCGCTTAGCGATCGTGAAGAAAGCATTTCAGAAGCGTTGAATACAGCGAAGAAAGCCAAGGAAGAAATGGCTTCTTTGAAAGCGGACAACGAACGTCTCCTCAACGAAGCACGTTCAGAACGCGACAAGATGCTGAAGGAAGCACGCGAAGCAAAGGACATCATCGTTGGAGAAGCGAAAAGTAAGGCACAGGCAGAAGCAAACAAGATCATGACTTCAGCTCGTGAAACCATCAACACTGAAAAGTTAGCTGCCATTACTGAATTGAAAAACCAGGTGGCAACCATGAGCATTGACATTGCAGAGAAGATTCTTCGCCATGAATTGAGCAAGGATGAAAAGCAAAAATCGCTCGTTGATAGTTTGTTGAAAGACGTTTCTCTGAATTAAAAACAGATCATGTTAGAATCGAAGGTAGCTAAGCGATATGCCAAATCACTGCTCGACTTAAGTCGCGAGACGGGTGTGTTGGATGCAGTGGGCAATGATATGAAGCTGTTGATTGCAGTATGTGAGCAGAATCGCGAGTTCACCATGTTGCTCGACAATCCGATTATCAACAGCGATAAGAAGCTGAGCATATTGAAAAAAGTATTTGAAGGAAAGATGAATAAACTATCTCTTTCTTTCTTTAACCTCCTCACCACCAAAAGACGCGAGCCGAATATCGAAGCGATTGCAAAGGAATTCATTACTCAGTATAAAGAAGAAAAAGGTATTCAGACGGCTGTCATCACATCGGCAATCGGCTTGGATGACCGATTGAGAAAAGAAGTGTACGACGTTATTAAGAAAAGTGCGAATTCAGAAATTGAATTGATTGAGAAAGTGGATAAGGATTTGATTGGTGGATTTGTGCTTCGTATGGGCGACAAGCGGTACGATGCAAGCATATCAAGTGAGTTGAGAAGATTAGCTAAGGAGTTTGCTTCGAATCCGTATGTAAGAAAGAATTAAAGCCTCCCCAACCCCTCCGAAGGAGGGGCTTGCACGGAATATATATGGTTTGTAAAAAGGAAATTAAATTATAACAATGTAAATCAGAGCTTCTCCCTCTCCTTCGGAGAGGGTCGGGGAGAGGCTTTTTAAATTAAATAAAATGGCAGAAGTAAGACCGGATGAAGTATCAGCAATATTGCGCCAACAGCTTGCAGGCTTCAAGACAGAAAAAGAATTAGAAGAAGTAGGAACCGTTCTCCAGGTGGGTGATGGTATTGCACGTATCTATGGTTTGACAAAGGTGCAGGCCGGTGAATTGATTGAATTTGAAACAGGCTTGCAAGGCATCGTGCTGAATCTTGAAGAAGATAACGTAGGAGCCGTGTTGCTTGGCAGTTCCAAAGGAATTAAAGAAGGTGACGTTGTAAAGCGCACCGGCAAGATCGGTTCTATCAACGTTGGCGAAGGCATGCTTGGTCGTGTTGTTGACACGCTTGGAACTCCTATTGACGGTAAAGGCCCGATCACAGGAGAAACATTTGAAATGCCTTTAGAGCGTAAAGCGCCGGGCGTTATCTTCCGTCAGCCTGTAACAGAGCCGTTGCAGACGGGTATCAAAGCCATTGATGCCATGATTCCGATTGGCCGTGGTCAGCGTGAGTTGGTTATCGGTGACCGTCAGACAGGAAAGACGGCAGTGTGTATTGACACCATCATCAACCAGAAAGAATTTTATGAAGCCGGCAAACCGGTTTATTGTATATATGTAGCCATCGGGCAGAAAGGTTCTACCGTTGCTCAGATTGTAAAGACATTGACAGAAAGCGGTGCTATGCCTTACACGATTGTGGTATCAGCAACAGCATCTGACCCTGCACCCATGCAGTTCTTTGCTCCTCTGGCAGGGGCTTCGATCGGTGAGTTCTTCCGTGATACAGGTCGTCCTGCATTGATTGTATATGATGATTTATCAAAACAGGCTGTGGCATACCGTGAAGTATCTCTTCTTCTTCGCAGACCTCCGGGACGTGAAGCTTATCCCGGCGACGTATTCTATCTGCACTCCCGTTTGCTGGAACGTGCTGCCAAGATCATCAATGATGATACAGTTGCTCAAACCATGAATGATCAGCCACCATCCTTAAAAGGAAAAATTAAAGGCGGAGGTTCGTTGACTGCATTGCCTATTATCGAAACGCAGGCAGGTGACGTATCAGCATATATACCAACGAACGTAATCTCTATTACTGACGGGCAGATATTCCTTGAAGCCAATCTCTTCAACTCAGGCGTGCGTCCTGCCATTAACGTAGGTATCTCTGTATCGCGCGTGGGTGGTAATGCTCAGATTAAGGCGATGAAGAAAATTGCCGGTACCTTGAAGCTTGACCAGGCGCAGTACCGTGAATTGGAAGCATTCTCCAAGTTTGGTTCTGATCTGGATGCTGCTACGAAAGCCGTTCTTGAAAAAGGATCCCGCAACGTGGAAATCCTGAAGCAAGGACAATATTCTCCATTACGCGTGGATCAACAGATTGCTATCATCTATCTTGGAACAAAAGGTTTGTTGCGTGATGTCCCTGTAAAACGAATAAGGGAATTTGAAGCTGAATACCTGGGATTACTTGAAGCACAGCATAAGCCTGCTCTCGATTCATTAAAAAAAGGAATCATTGATGATAATATCTCCAAAGAACTTGAGAAAGTAGGAAGTGAGTTAACTCCCAAGTATAAAGCATAAATTATAAAATTGCGGATTGGTGAATGCGGATTTGAAATCCGAAATCGAAAATCCGAAATCCGAAATGCAGAAGAATGGCCAACTTAAAAGAAGTCCGAATCCGAATAGCGTCTGTAATCTCAACGCAGCAAATCACCAAGGCGATGAAGATGGTGAGCGCTGCGAAGTTGCGTCGTGCACAGGATGCCATCGTCCAGATGCGTCCGTATGCTGCGAAGCTGAGAGAGATTATGGAAAACATTTCCGAAACACTGGAGAGCAGTGCAGGCGGTGCTTTTGCTACACAGCGTCCTGTTAAGAAAGTGTTGATTGTTGCGATTAATTCTAATCGCGGATTGGCCGGAGGCTTTAATGCAAGCATCGTTCGCACGGTTAACATGATGATCCGCGAACAATATGCAGCGCAGTACAAAGAAGGAAATGTAAAAGTATTAGCTATCGGCAAGAAAGCGTCTGACTTCTTTTCAAAGAATCAAAGCGTATATGCCGGCAATCACAACGACATATATAACCATCTTAGCTTCGAAGCAGCTTCAGCAATTGCAGAAAAAATTATGAAGGAGTTTGCAGAAGGCGTTTATGATAAGGTGGAGATTGTTTACAACCAATTCAAAAATGCAGCCGTGCAATATGTAACGGTTGAACAGTTGCTGCCGATAACGGCCTCCCCGACCCCTCCAAAGGAGGGGCTTGGCTCACGCGCAGGCCAACTCCCCCTTTCGGGGGGCGGGGGGGCTTCAAAAGGAGTAAACGATTATATTTTTGAGCCGAACAAAGAAGAATTGGTATTGCAGTTGATTCCCAAGACCATCAAAATCCAATTATATAAAGCATTGCTCGATTCGCATGCCTCTGAACACGGTGCACGTATGACGGCGATGAACAAGGCAACCGATAATGCTACCGATCTTTTAAAAGAGCTTCGCCTCAACTACAACAAAGCCCGCCAGGCAGCCATTACAGGAGAAATCCTCGAAATCGTTGGTGGTGCGGAAGCGTTGAACGGATAAAAAGATATAAGGGTTTGTTCTTATTTACCTATTTCCTTCATTTCTTCATTACCTTTTGAACTTCTGTTAATCAGGTAAACACCAAAGAGTATGGCTGCAAACCCGATCAATTGCTGCACTCTGAGCGTTTCGCCGGCGCTTATTCCCCAAAGGATGGCAACAAAAGGAATCAGGTAAGTAACAGAAGATGCAAATAACGCACCTGATATTTTAATCAGCTTGTTAAAAAGAAAAGTGGACACAGCAGTGCCAAAAACACCGAGCAATACAATGCTCAACAAGCTGAATCCTGCGCCGGTTGCCAATTGCGTTTTATCAATAAAATCAGTACTGAATAAATAAACACCTGATGGAATTCCTGCAAACATAATGGCAAAGCCTGTTATAAGCACTGCATCTACTTCAGCAAGCCTGTGCCTCAGCACATTCACGCTGAAAGCATAACAGATAGTGGCAAGGATGACATAAAAAGAAAATTGAAGATGGCTTTCATCTATATTGTTTCCGCTGCCTGACACAATGGCAACTGCTCCCGCCAAACCAATAAGCACGCCAATAATTCTGTTTTGTGACAATTGTGTTCTGAACACAAACAATCCGACTAAAAGAGTAAACAACGGAGTAAGCGAATTGATGATACCTGCAATCGCGCTGTCAATATGGGTTTCAGCGAGAGGGAAAAGAAAGGCAGGAATGCCGTTTCCTAAGAAGCCGGATATGGCAATAAATTTCCAATACTTCTTTTCAATTTTCTTGAAGCCATTCCAGACAAAAGGAAGCATGACGAGAAAAGAAACAAACATTCTGAGCGCTCCGACTTGGCTCCATGAATAGACAGTAAGCCCCCACTTCATCAAAATAAATGAGCTGCCCCAGATCAAAGCGAGGATAGCGAGCATCAGGAACTTAACCGCGTTGTTGTTTTGGGCTGGCATCTTTAATTACTGAAAGCTAAGGGCATTTCCCAAAGATAGGATTTGAAACTACGCTTAGTGATAATGATTAAGTGATGTCTGAAAACTCATTTGTTATTTTTCAACCCATTTTCATACATCTCGCAAACTTTCCTTTTCAGGCTTTTAGGCGATATGACAGTAAAAGTATCACCATTGGAAAGCAACTCCCTTATAAAATCGTTAGTAATGTGTAATGTTAGTTTTATCCGCAATTCATCTTTGTTGTCAACGATGATTTGCTGTGTTTCATGGATTGGAAGCGATTTGATGTAATTGCCTTGCTGCCGTTCAAAGGATATTATTATTTCTTCCGGCTTCTTATCCTCATTAGCGATAACGCCAAAGCAATAACGGAACATTTCATTAACATTAAAATTCTTCGGATATTCAAACTTCTGTTTAGTAATGTCAAGTCCGGTTATACGGTCTAAACCGAATGTTTTAATTTTATTGTCCTTTCGATCTTTTGCCAACAGGTACCATCTGTACTGACTTTCCTTTAAAGAGTACGGTTCAACTATACGTTTGGTACTCTGCCCCTCCCAAAACTTCTGATGAGTAAAACCAATTACATAACGATTTTTTATGGCATGCAATAAACCATAAAAGTGTTCTGTGCCCTGCGGCTTTCGCTTTTCAAAGTACATGTATTGCGATAAATCATTTGCTACATTTAAAAAACTGAACATATCAAATGATTCAAGCATGCGGCTGTGAATGTCTGCTTGCCCGTCATCAGCAATGCGATATACCTTGCTTGAAAAATCAAATTGAATATCTATATTTTGTCTTGACCGTATTTTTTCCAAATTGCGACCAAGCGAGCGTTTAGACAAAGTCAAATCATCTCCGCAAATTTCGGACTCTCTTTCCAGGTAATCGTTTATTTCTTCAAAGGTTGCTTCACCGCTTTTGCGCAGCTTCTGAATGATTGCACGGCATCGTAAAAAGTATTCGTCTTGGGACATAATCTTATTGCATAACTGTGCTTAACTATTAATCAGATTAATGATCAGCTTAATCATTATTTCTTTATCATTTGGATTGCTTTGTGCTACAAGCAAAGCCAATGCTACCAAAGCATTGTCATTAATTTTCAACTCCCCGTTTTTCCTGAAACGATGTTTATTTCTTTCAAGAAACCAGACAAACAAAAATGCGCCGATACGCTTGTTGCCATCGCTGAACGGATGATTTTTTATTACGAAATATAACAGGTGTGCCGCTTGTTCTTCAATGCTCGGATACAAATATTGTGCGTCAAAAGTTTGTACAATACTGCCGAGAATGCCTTTGAAGCTTTCATCTTTTTGATTACCGAATATTCCAGATGCCTCTTTTATTCTGATAAGTTGTTTTTTGAGTTCGATGATTGCTTCAAAAGCTTCATTGTATTTTATTTCGTAGGTAATATTGGTATTAAGCCGTTCGGCTTCAAGACTATTGGAATCATAGCGGTTAAGCAGGATAAAACTTTGTGTGTAGCCGGAAAGAATTTCAAGTAATCCTTTTGCTTCTGACAGTTTCAGTTGTTCAGAACTGCCTGATTGCTGAATCAGTTTTATTGCCCTTTCTAATTGCAAAAAGCTACCCGACAATTGAGATAACCGTTTTTCATTAAGCGAATATCCTTTAACCAAATATTCTTTTAACCGTTGAGTTGCCCACTGGCGGAACTGGGTGCCGCGTTTGGATTTTACTCTGTAACCCACCGATATGATAACATCCAGATTATAAAAAGTTGTACTATATTGCTTGCCATCTTCGGCAGTATGTAAGAAATCCTTACATACTGAAATTTTATCCAATTCGCCTTCTTTAAAGATGTTTCCGATATGCTGTGTTATGGCAACTCTGTCCCTGCCAAATAACAATGCCATCTGCTTCTGAGTTAGCCAAACCGTTTCATCCTCAAATTTTACCTCCACCTTCATTTGATGGTCAGGTGTTTCATAAATAAGTATCTCTCCTTTGTTTTCCATTTGTTGTCTCCGTCAACATGTTCCATTTTGGAACGAGTTGTTTTATTATCACTCCTTTTATTTTCTGTACCTCTAAGGGTTAGAACCACGTCAGAGTTTATCGTCATGCAACAACAATCGCTTCAAGTTTTGTGAAGAAGCTAATAACATCTGAGTGAAGCTCGTCGGGAAGGAAATTTCTACTAACAACTTCACGATTTATTTTTAATTCGAAAGCTTGATTTAATTTTTGATACAGAGACGTTGGTTGTTCAAACAAAATTCTTTTGCCGTTAACTTCTTTGAATATGTTGGCGTCAACATTTTCCCATGTTCTTCCCCGAGGCAAAGTGAGATTTTCACTTGCAAAAAACTCATCAACCAAGTCTCTCATTGGTGCGTTAAAAATGTTAATTGTTTTTTCATTTCGTCTGTCGAGTATTGCTCGTTGCCACGCAGAAGCTACCAACAGATAATTCTCAATATTTTTTCTTTTCCACTCAAACAAAGCGGGATTATTAGCTTGTGGATGAAAAGACGTTTCTTCAGTATCAAAATCAAATACCATTAATCTTTGCACCTCAGGAACAATTTTTTTCAATCCTGCAAAGTGCTGGTCTGCTCTCTTTTTCATTTCAACTTTAGTTGTTCCACCCATTGATTCAATGAAAAATCTTTTTAAAACATTTTCCTTTTTAAGTACAGACGCCCATGCGTTTAAAATTCTTTCATCATCCTCACCTTCAACGTACAGGATAAAAGGCTCTTGCTTTGTTCTGACGATTGACATATTATCTACATCAGCAAGGGCTGTTATGATTTCCGGAGTTGATAGTATTCTTTCCGGTTTTTGTTTCAGCACGGAAATAATACTTTCAGACGAAACCCCTTTAATAAATTCTTCTGCATGTGTAGCTATAATGAACTGTGTTGTTTTTAATTGTTGAAAATAATTAAGTATTTCCTTCTGAAGGTTGACATGCATGTGTGCATCCGGTTCATCAAAGAGAATGGTTGTCACTCCTTCATATCCATAATAAAAGGCAAGAAGAGTCAACGCCTGATGGAATCCGCTACCGCCAGAAATAATATCGAATTCTTTTCCATTTTCATTTTTATATTTCGATTCAATATTTATGCTTACACCCTTCTCGTATTCGGGCGGTAGAAGATTAACGCCAAACCAATCTTTGACCAATGATTGAATTGTTTTCCAATCATCAATACTCTCAGGTTTAATCCTAATTTGTTTTCCTTCTTTATCAGTTTCAAACCGGTCAATTACTCTAAACAAAAGATTCCGTAAAACGGAACCAGGTTGACCTTTACCCACATTTTGTCGGACTACTGCATCGTCTAGCCACTTTTCAAATGGGTCTAATCCTGAGAAGGGGGGTACATATACAATATGAGGAAGTTCATGAGAGGCATCCAATTTTTTAAATTCAGCCCATCCATTAATGGGTATGGCATAAATTGATTGAGGGGTCTGATATCGCAATGATATTCCAAATTCACCAATACTTCCATCTTCTTTTGAATACTTCAAGATTATATCAATCAAAATATACTCCTGACTTTTACTTCCATTTTGATATTTTCTATCAACCTTATTATGCCATAATAAGTTAAATTCTGGTAATGGTAAGGCGGTAAAATTGGGCAGCACAATTTGTGCACCTGACTTACCGGTTCTTTTCATTCGGTGAAACTCATCAATACAATACTGCCATATAGCCATTGCTTGTAGAATCGTACTCTTGCCACTGTTATTTCTGCCAACAAGCAAATCAAAATCAGAAAATTTATATGTCTGATTTGATATGCTTTTGAAATTTTTTAAAACTAATTCCGTAATCATATTCTTTAGTTTAGATTCTTATAATCTTCAAACTCTTAATCCCTCTTGCATCAATAACTTTAGTTGCCCACTTTCTCTTATTTCTTCCATCGGAGCAAGTAAAATTACCTAAATTTATTCTTCAAACCTCACACAATCACCACTCACAAACTTCTCTCTATTCTTTACCCAATCCGGTAAACCGGGTGCTTGCACCTTTTCTTGCCGTTTCTCTTTTTCTGCAACCTGCAAATTAAGTTCAAGCAATTGAGTGAGCAAATCTTTCTTTTCATCAAAGTCATAGGCTTCCATGACGGCTTTATCTAATGCGTGTTGTAAATCATTTATTGGATTACCGCGTTGCTCAAGAACACGATATAAATCACGTAGCGAGTAATGATAATCATTCATTGCTTTGTTGCGTGCATCGCGCAATGCTTTAGATGCTTTAGCAACTTTTTCTATTTGTTTTTGTGTTGGCTTTTGTGGCCAAGAGAAGGTATCCCATACAGTGTTTGCTGTATACCTATAATCTCCTTTCATTGTGGAACATTTTGCCTTCCACCATTCCCAATGTACAAATGATTGAATAATTCCGAATGAATAATCGTCTTCAAAACAAAATGCAAATACCGCAGCATTGGGAATTATTTGCGTAGAAACAAATTCAAAAATATTCCTTTTTGACACGCCCGAACAAGCAATATAACGTTTTGTTTCAGTAAATTCATATAACATATCTTCTCTTCTTCTCCATAGTATCCACCAATTTTTAAGATGATCTCTTCTACCATTATCTTTTGTTAATCCATTTTCCTCCTCGTCTGCCTTCTCTTTCACTAATGGATAAACTGTTTCTTTCAAGTGGTTATATACGTTTTTATATTTTGTTACATCCAGTATATTTTTCGTCCCAAAATCAATTACATGTCTTTCAGGCTGCGAGTTAATATTACCTATTAACTC
This sequence comes from Bacteroidota bacterium, assembly GCA_003151745.1. Lineage (GTDB taxonomy): Bacteria > Bacteroidota > Bacteroidia > AKYH767-A > 2013-40CM-41-45 > PALSA-967. The sequence continues at coordinate 2,333 of PLYJ01000039.1, read as the reverse complement.
ATCAGCAATTAAATGCGGCTTAATAATTTTATTCAGAGATGGATTTTCTTTAATCCATTTAAGAGCAATTTTGTTGTCAACTAAATATCCTTTTAAAGCAGGTATTTGACCTTGAAAACATTTTTTTGGTTTTTTATTACATTCCAAAACTATCGCAGAAGTTAAGTCTATTTCTATACTTAAACTACTATTTATATTGTTGACTCTATATAGTTCAAGATTTCCTTGTGCATCGAGGATATAAAGATTTTTTTCTCCTTCTTGTATTCCTTTTTTCCAACTTGCTATTGAAACATGAACTACTGCTTCACCGCTCCATGGTTCAGAAGAAACCGCTTCAATGATTGTTCCTTCATTTTTAACTATGTAATCCAAACTGCCTTCACGGCTATAATTTTGTGTAATTGTGTTTGTTCCGACCAATCCTGCATAACCATTTTCTTTCAAATGTTTGTGTGCTTTGTAAAACCAATAAACACAAAAATCTGCTCTTCCAGGTACTTCCGGATAGGCACTGTGAACTTTGTTGACATAATCAGCCCCAAACTCTGCTTGCATATTTCTTTTACTCTGAAATGGCGGGTTGCCAATGATGGCATCGGCTTCTGGCCATTCAGTAAACAAAGCATCAGCACAGATAATATTCTTATCAAGATTATCGAGGGGTAAGGCATTCTCATTATCAAAATATTTTTCATGCTGTGTTACCCAAAGTTCCTTTGCTACCATCAGCGTAACTCTTGCCAGCTCAACAGCAAAAGGATTGGTGTCTATTCCATAAAACTGCTTGACGCTTACATATTGATTGTTCGGTAAAAAATTCCTAAACCGCCTTGCATCGGCAGGTTTTGTTGACAGCGCCCTGATACGAGCCAACAAAAGTTTCTCCAGCAGTTTCATTTCTTTATAAGCTATAAAAAGAAAATTACCACTTCCACATGCCGGGTCAAGCACCTTAAATTTTCTTAGCTGAGCTAATAATTCATAAAGTTCATCAAGTGTTTCTGCGGCTTCAATTTTTTTGAGCCACGGTTGCACAATTACTGGCACCACTATTTTCTTTATGTCAATCTCATGTGTGTAGTGCATTCCCAGCTTATGCCTTATGTTTGTTTTTTCCTCATCTGATGCCTGTTCGAAGATGGTTCCGAAGATGGCAGGATTAACAGCTTTCCAATCTTCACCTGCGGCTACGCCAAAATATACAACCTCTTGTTTGGTAAGATTGACAGGAATAATTTCCGAAAATAATCCGCCATTAAAATATTCTACTCCCCTGTATCTTTCGCCTTCTGAAACTCCTTTTGAATTCATTTCTCGGAAAAGGCCTCCAATTAAATCGTATGAAAGAGGAACAATATCATAAGCTGAACCTTCCTGTTCTTCACATTCCTCAATAATCCTTGTGAAAATATCATCAGGCAGTAAACCTACATATTGAGAAAACATAGCGACAATACATTGCATACAATACCTCAATGCATCTTCTCTTTTAACTCTTCTGTTGCACATGGAACTGAAAGCATGAGCCACATATTTTGCTGCTTTTTCAGTTATCTCTTTATGGTCTATGCGAAAAAGAGGTGTTATAGGCTTTGGCAATAAAAATCCAAAAGAGGATTTTTTCTTTACAATATCTTTCAGCTTTACAACATCAACAGGATCATAAATATTTTTATCGAAATCATAAATCCAGAACTCATTGAAGTTGCAAAGAATAATATAGCGAGGTCTGTCTCCTGCTAATTTCATCCAATAATTAGTGACCTGTAGCAGGTGAAGGCTTAAATCCTCATCTGCTTTTTTCATTTCAATAAGAACGCGCTTCTTCCAAACAAAATCAGCAAATGATGTAGAATCCTTTCCTTTGACTCTCCATTCAAAACTACCGCCCGTTTCCTTATGTCCGTCAGGATAACCTAATGCAATAAAAAATCTTTCAAGAAAAGTTTGTGCTTCACCTTTCTCATCTCCTTTTATGTGCTTTGTGCAATAATCAATAAAGGCTTGTAATGAATCTTCGCTCATGTTATTATTTAGTCAGCCCAAACGTAGCACTTCCCGCTCAATCTGCAAAAACATCAAAAAACCTTATTGAAATAAACCAATCACCTTATGTTTAACCTGAATAAACTAAATTGAAACAAACTTAAACGTTTTCGTTTCTGCGTTAAAAACTAAAATTTCCCTTAAAACAAGACCAGTTTTGAGGCTATCTTGGAGCCGGTATCCCCTTTTTTCATTAAAAATCAATAAAACAAGGCAAAAATCAGTAGTAACTTCATCGTGTTCATTAGTGATTTCATTGTGTTGTCCCTTCCTGAAATAGCTTG